>NZ_CM143651.1:3785000-4130396 GCF_055081105.1 Clostridium sp. CM038
TTTATTTTCTTTAGACATACGCTCAAAAACTTCTTTTATTTTATATTTAGTGTCACCTACTAATATTAGCGTTTTAATATTTGTGTAGCCTTCTTCTGCTAAAGGTTCAAAAGGTATTTTCTTATCATATCCTCCTGCAATTAGTATAACAGGTTTTCCAAAAGCTTTGAGACTTGCTATAGTTCTAGTTGGCGTAGATGCTATTGAATCATTGTAATATTTAACTCCATCTACTTCCCTCACGAATTCGCCCCTATGAGGTACCCCCATAAAAGTGGTAGCCACTTCTCTCATGCTCGCAACTGTTGCTTCATCTTGAGTTGCACAAAAGGCAGTTAATAGGTTTTGCACATTATGCATCCCTTTTAGCTTTACTTCCTCAAGATTACACACTACCTTGTTCATAATGAATAATTTATCATTTTGAAAATATGCACCATCTTCTAGTTTCTCGCATACACTAAAATACTTAACTTTTCCCTTAACCTCTTTTCTTAATTCATAAGTTAACGCGTTATCCTTATTTAATACAATCAGATCACCGTCACGTTGATATTTAAACACATTTTTCTTTGCATTTATATATTCCTCCATATCCTTATGAATATCTAGATGATTCACACTCAGATTTGTTACTACTGCTACATCCGTAGAAACCGTCATAGTCATAAGCTGAAAGCTCGACAATTCCAATACTACTTTATCCTCTTTGGTTATTTCTTCAATATTTGCGAACAGTGGTGTACCAATATTGCCTCCAACCCAAGTTTTATATCCTTCTTTTTTTAATATATTATATATTATTGTAGTTGTAGTTGTTTTTCCATCACTACCAGTTACGCCGTAAGTTTTAGCCGGGCAATATTTTATGAACTCTTCCATTTCGGAAGTTATATATGTTCCTTCTTTTTTTGCTTTCAAAAGAGCAGGGTTATCTACTCTCATAGATGGTGTTTTAAAAATAACATCAAACCCCGTTAGATCATCTAAGTAATCTTCCCCTAATACCAGCTTCACGCCCTCTTCTTCGAAATCTATTGCTACCTGTCCCAGTAAACTATAAGTTTTTTTATCAAAAGCTGTAACAACTGCCTTAAGCTTCACTAGAAAATGTATTAAAGGAATATTGCTAACTCCTATACCTACAACTCCAACTTTTTTTCCTTTTATAAATTCCTTAAATTCATTGAAATCCTTTTTCATATAACCCTCCATGTAATCTCCATATACTTTATATTATATTATTTATTTTACAAATTTATTTTATAATTTTTTAGATTTATTCTATAAAAAAACAACGCATAGTATAACCACAGCCTACTCAAGCCTCATTATATACTACACGCCATTCTCTAAACCAAACTAACTATTCCAATTTAAAATTTAAAATTGTAGTTTTCCTTCTATAAACTTTTCTAAATCATCTATACTTACCCTTATTTGATCCATTGTGTCTCTGTCTCTAATTGTTACAGTATTATCTTCTAACGTATCAAAATCTACGGTTATGCAGTATGGAGTTCCTATTTCGTCTTCTCTTCTATACCTTTTTCCTATACTTCCGGTTTCATCGTAGTCTACGTTAAATTTTTTACCTAGCATAGCAAAAACTTCGAGCGATTTCTCTGATAATTTTTTACTTAAAGGTAGAATAGCCGCCTTAAATGGTGCAAGTGCTGGATGTAAATGAAGCACTGTTCTTACGTCTCCGCCTTCAAGTTCTTCTTCATCATATGCATTAACTAAGAATGCAAGAACAACTCTATCTGCACCCAGAGAAGGTTCTATACAATATGGTACATATTTTTCATTAGTAATAGGATCTAGATAACTTAAATCATTCCCTGAATGTTCCATATGCTTCTTTAAGTCATAATCAGTTCTATCGGCAACGCCCCATAATTCTCCCCATCCAAAAGGGAACAAGAATTCTATGTCACAAGTAGCATTACTATAGAAAGATAATTCCTCTTCTCCATGGTCTCTAAATCTTAAATTTTCCTTTTCCATTCCCAAATTATATAAGAAATTAGCACAATACTCTTTCCAATATGCAAACCATTCTAAATCTGTACCTGGTTTACAGAAAAATTCCAATTCCATTTGCTCAAATTCCCTAGTTCTAAAAATAAAGTTCCCTGGTGTTATTTCATTTCTGAAAGCCTTTCCTACTTGGCCTATTCCAAATGGAACTTTTTTTCTTGAAGCTCTTTGAACATTTTTAAAGTTTACAAAGATACCCTGAGCCGTTTCTGGTCTTAAATATATCTCTGATTTTCCATCTTCTGTTATCCCCTGGGAAGTCTTAAACATTAAATTAAATTTTCTAATATCAGTAAAGTCTTTCTTTCCACATTTAGGACATACTATTTCATTTTTTGCTATATATTCTTTTAACTCTTCATTTGAGCATCCATCAGCACTAGCTACTTCTACTCCCTGATTCGTCATATGGTCTTCCACTAACTTATCCGCTCTAAATCTAGCTTTGCAATCTTTGCAATCCATTAGTGGATCTGAAAATCCTCCAACGTGACCCGTCGCAACCCATACTTCTGGGTTCATAAGTATAGCGCAGTCAACACCTACATTATATGGACTTTCTTGAACAAATTTTTTCCACCAAGCTTTTTTAACATTGTTTTTAAATTCAACTCCCAGAGGACCATAATCCCACGAATTAGCGAGCCCTCCATATATATCGGATCCCGGGAATACGAACCCTCTGTTTTTGCATAACGCAACTATTTTATCCATACTTTTTTCAAATGTCATATTAATCCCTCCTATTTTTTTATAATCTAATGATATCTCGTTTTATATACTTCTCAATGGTCATTACAAATATATTAATATTACATCTTGTATTCTTTCCTATTTGCCCTAAATATAACCAATTCAATCCATCACACCCGCATAAAGGCATGCTCTTTTATTTTACGTACAAAAAAAAGACTATACCCCAAGGGACGAAAATTATTTCCGCGGTTCCACCCTTATTGGCACATGCCCTACTTTAAGTTCTATACACTCAAAAGTTCCTTTCACAATAATACTTTGATTGTTTACACCAGCCACAACCTCTCTTATGAAGTACTACTACTACTCTTCTTTATCACAGTGAATTATTTTATTATACATTAGATTTCTTATAATATTGAGTTCCAAAAATAAAAAATGGCTCCGCGAAAAGGATTTGAACCTTCAACCTATCGGTTAACAGCCGAGTGCTCCACCGTTGAGCTATCGCGGATTATTATTGCTTACAACAACATTATAACATATACTATTAAAAATTCAATAGTTTTTTATTTTTTATTTAAATTTCATGATTTTAAGCACTGATGATTACGCTTAAGAAGTAAAAAGGATATTTTAGATTAACTAAAATACCCCTTTGATTTTTTTAAACTACTGGATTGGTTTCATTGTAGGGAATAGGATAACATCTCTTATTGAATAAGAATCCGTTAAGAACATTACCATTCTATCAATTCCTATACCCAGTCCTCCTGTTGGTGGCATTCCTGTTTCTAATGCGCTCATAAATTCTTCATCTATTAAATAAGCCTCATCATCACCCAGTTCTCTTTCTTTTGCTTGTTGCATAAATCTCTCTCTCTGAACTACTGGATCATTTAACTCTGAGTATGCATTACACACTTCTCTTCCAAACACAAAGCCTTCAAATCTCTCTGTAAACTCTTCATTCCCTCTCTTCTTCTTTGTAAGAGGTGATATTTCTACAGGGTAATCACATAAGAATGTTGGTTGAATTAGTTTCTCTTCCACATATACTTCAAATAATTCATTTAATATATCTGCTTTTGAGCAATTTTCTAATTCTTTTTTAAATTGTAAATGCTTTTCTTTAGCTATAACCCTAGCTTCTTCATTAGTAGCTATTTTATCAAAGTCCACCCCTGAATATTCTCTTACTGCATCTACCATAGTAATTCTTCTCCATGGTGGTGTAAAATCTATCTCAGTTCCTTGATAATTTACTTTCATAGTTCCATGAACCTTTTCACAAACGTAAGCTATCATATTTTCCGTAATTTCCATCATATCATTATAATCTGCATAAGCTTCATATAATTCTATCATTGTAAACTCTGGATTATGTCTTATATCTGTTCCTTCGTTTCTAAAGTTTTTACCCATGTCATATACCTTTTCAAAACCAGCAACAATAAGTCTTTTTAAATATAGCTCTGTTGCAATTCTAAGATACATCTCAATATCAAGCGCATTATGATGAGTACTAAATGGTCTTGCTGCGGCTCCTCCTGCTACTGTGGATAAAATCGGAGTTTCAACTTCTAAAAATCCTTTGTTATCTAAGTATTCTCGGATATATTTAATTATTGATATTCTCTTCATAAACGTATCTCTTACTTGTGGGTTCATTATTATATCTACTTCTCTTTGTCTAAATCTTAAATCAGGATCTTTTAATCCGTGCCATTTTTCTGGAAGTGGTTTTAGAGCCTTCGCTACAAGCTGAAAATCTACTATATGTAGTGATATCTCACCAGTTTTTGTAACAAAAGGTGTACCAGTTATGCTTACAAAATCTCCTATGTCAAAACTTTTATATTCTTTTAATTTTTCTTCGCCTACATCATCTATTTTTATGTATAGTTGTATTTTACCATATCTATCATGAATATCAGAAAAACCTGCCTTACCATGAACTCTTTTAGACATGAGTCTACCTGCTACAATAACCTGAGCGCCTTCTAATTTCTCAAAATTTTCTTTAACTTCTTGTGATGTATGAGTTCTTTCAACTTTGTACACATCAAATGGATCTTTGCCTTCTTCTTTTAAAGCAGATAATTTTCGTCGTCTTATGGTTACCTGTTCATTATATTTAGATTCAAGTTCATGCAAGTTTTTCTCTTCGCTTTTTTCTTCATTGTTTTTTTCGTTCGACATTAATATCCCTCCTGTTTTTCCCAGGTCAGAAAATAATTACTAATCATTTATTCTGCCATATTTCTTCTATGTATATATTTCTTTAGGGCACCTACCAATTATAAATTGTTAAGTACCCCTATGTTCTATAAAAATTAAATAATTTTTAAACAATTACCCACGTCGCACTTCCAATACTTCATACCTACCAACACCATCTGGAACTGCAACTTCTATAATTGCTCCTGATTTCTTACCAACGAGTGCACATCCAACTGGTGATTCATTCGATATTTTATTTATCATTGGATCTGCTTCTGCTGAACCCACTATATAAAATTCAACTTCTTCATCAAACTCATAATCCTTAACCTTAACTATAGATCCTATACTTACTACATCTATTTCAATATCGTTTTCATCTATAACACTTGCATTTCTAAGCATATTTTCCAATTGTATTATTCTACCTTCAACAAATGCTTGTTCATTTTTAGCTTCATCGTACTCTGAGTTTTCGGTTAAGTCCCCATACCCAAGTGCTACCTTTATTTTTTCAGTAATATCTTTTCTCTTGACAGTCTTAAGAAATTCTAATTCTCCCTCTAATTTCGTAATTCCCTCATAGGTCATTACATATTGTTTTGGTACGCTCATTTATTTCTCCCCTTTTTAATTTTTATTAAATAAATTAGTAAACATCCATAAAATTCACTATCAACTAACAATACCCTAGCATATTACACCCCAACTACAATACTGTTTTCCTCGAAATATAGCAATTTCATATAATTTATATAATATAAGACTATTAGTTCAAATTGATAAATTATCGATTCTAAGATTTATTCTTAGAATAACAATACATGTAACCATTTAGCCATTATAAATCAGAGCGTTACTATTGTCAATATGTTACGAACAAAATAGTCTAATATATTACATTATTGTTGAATTTTATTTTTTTAAGATATATACCATTATACTTAAGAGCTTTTTCAATGTCACTTTCTTGCATTTGACATAATATCGATCCTAAAAGTTCGATAGAAAAATCTCCTTTAAAAGTTTTCCAAGGCACATTATAACTTACATCATTTACAGCTATAATATTTTTTGGCGTGCTTATACTATTATCTAAGAACCAGACTAATTTCCCATCACCGAATTCATAGTCTTTAGATGAAACAATAAAATCGGCTATTTTAACAGCATATAGTTCATCATCTGTAACAATAGGAGATACACCAAAATTAGCGATAATATAATCTGCAAGCTTTCTAGCTTTTACCAAATCAGGCGATAAAAATACAATATACTTGCAATGCTTTGCTAATTCCACAATAATATTATAGTTTATTATTTCTACAGCATCATATATAACAATGCAGCAATTTTTCAAACTTTTGTTTCTCATTCTAATCATAAGTTGTATACTTTTTATAACACTAAAAGCTAAGAATCGCTTTTGAAATTCATTAAAATAATTATAATCCATAGGCCTCAGTGTTTTTGGCGATAATTGCACTTCATTACATTTACATATTTTTTTAGCATAAGTTAAATTGTTTAAATATGCTTTTCTATTAAAATTAGGTGGCATCCTTACACTCGTAACTTTAATATCTAATTCTTTAATGTATTCATTACTTATTACTTTCATCTTTAGTTTATCTTTAATTTTACTTAAAAATCCAAATTCATTATATAAATTATCTATATTTGAAGTTATACATAAAATTGGCTTCATACATCTGCACCTTATACATTAATGTACTATTATCTTATTCAGTGTTAATTATATAAATTCCCGTTTTAATTTTTAAATTATGCTTCTATGGTCTTCAAATAATTTTTATAAACCAAAAGTACCTGCTTTACCTCATCATAAGTATTTTTAGTATTAATTTCATTCTTAATCTCAGCACAGTTGTTAAGCCCTTTGATATACCAGGCTGTATGTTTCCTCATTTCTCTAACAGCCTTAATTTCTTCATAATATTTTACAGCTAAATTTAAATGCCTTATACACATATCTATTTTTTCTTCAGGAGTAGGGTATATAACTTTTTCTCCGTTTATTGCCTGCTTAATCTCTCTAAAAATCCATGGGTTACCCCTAGACCCTCTTGCAATCATTATAGCATCACAATTAGTGATTTCCTTTATTTTGACAGCATCCTCTACGGAAAATATGTCCCCATTACCTATTACCGGCACTTTAACATTTTCTTTTACAGCCCTTATAATATCCCAATCAGCCTTGCCTTCATACATTTGTTCGCGAGTCCTGCCATGCACTGCAATAGCATCTATACCCGCATCCTCCATATATTTAGCAAATTCTACAGCATTAACATTATTTGAATCAAATCCCTTTCTAAACTTCACTGTCACAGGCTTTGTTGAAACCTTTTTCATTTCTTTTATTATTTGCGCTGCTAGTTTAGGATTCTTCATCAAAGCTGATCCCTCTCCATTTTTCACTATTTTATGAACAGGGCACCCCATATTTACATCAACCATACATATATCGCTTCTTGCATTGAAAATTTCACAGGAACTAGCCATAATCTTAGGATCATTACCAAATATCTGAACGGCTACAGGTTTCTCTTGACCCGAAATTCGCATAAGAGATTCTGTATTGTCACTTCCATAATATAACCCTTTAGCACTTACCATTTCAGTATATAGTAGACCACACCCTAATTCTTTGCACAACCCTCTAAAAGCAATATCTGTAATTCCTGCCATAGGGGCCAAAAAAACATCGTTTTCAAAGTTAATATTTGATATTTTCATTAAATCACCTATTCCCTATTCTTCTCATAAATCATTCTAAGGCCTTCTAAGGTTAAATTCGGATGAAACTCATCAATAGCAGAAGACTCTTTGGTTATTAGTTTTGAAAGTCCACCTGTGGCTACTACAAAAGGCTCTTCTTCTCCCATACTAATCATTTCACTTTTCATTTTATTAACAATATAATCTACTTGACCAATATATCCATATATTATTCCAGACTGCATGCTTTCAACAGTATTTTTACATATAACTGTTTCTGGTTTTACAAGCTCCACCCGAGGTAGCTTTGCCGCTCTCTCAAATAGTGCTTCAGAAGCTATTTTAATACCAGGACATATAGTTCCACCTAAGTAATTAGCCTCTTTGCTTATAGCACAGAAGGTTGTAGCTGTACCAAAATCTATTAGTATTAATGATCTTTTATAAATTTCATGAGCTGAAACAGCATTAACAATTCTATCCGCACCTACTTCTTTAGGATTATCATATTTTACATTTATTCCAGTCTTAATCCCCGGGCCTACTACCATTGGTTTCAAATCGAAATATTTTCTTATCATATGTTCTAGTGAATACATACTATTGGGAACAACCGAGGAAATTATTACGCCTTTAATATGTTCTGTTCTTATGTTTCGCTGATTAAATAATTGCATTGCTTGAATTCCGTACTCGTCAGCGGTTTTTTTTGCATCAGTTGATATTCTCCACTCTACAATTAACTCCTTTTCCTTAAAAACTCCTAAAACAGTATTAGTATTTCCAACATCTAAAACTAAAATCACTTTATACACCACCTATATAATTTAAAACAACTTGCAAGTCGTTTTATATTTTTGCCATTATAAAAACACAAAATAATGTATCCAATATTATAAATATTAATTTCAACCGTTCCTAATTTAACAATTTAATTTTAACAATTTGAACAAATTTGTCAAGTTAAATCTTTATAAGAAGTTTTGTTTAATTAAATCATCTCCTAGGTCACTGCAATATTAACGGTTACAGTGAAAGTTACACCTATAACGCTAATTCTATATATTATACCACAATCCTCAACAAATGTTGGTATATAATTACAGTAAGTTTCTTAGTAAATCGCACTAATATAAAGTTTCTGTTAGAATGGACTCTCTTTACTGGTTAAATGATATAAAAAAAGACATACAGCTAACTCACTGTATGTCTTTTACCAAGTTAAATCTTTGTTAAATCAATCTCACCTGAATCTGTTTTAGCCATTATAGCCTCAAAATCCACGCCTTCGAGTTTTTCTTTTAACAACAGTTCTTGAGCTACTGCATGAAGTTTACTTGCATTTTCAGCAAGAATTTTTTCAGCTTTTCCATAGGCTTCATCAATAAGCATCTTAACTTCTGAATCTATTTTATTAGCTATTTCTTCACTAAAGTTTCTACTTTTGCCTAAATCTCTTCCAAGGAATACTTCATTATGATCATTACCAAAAGATATTGGTCCGAGTTCATCACTCATACCATATTCCATAACCATCTTTCTTGCAATAGCCGATGCTCTATCAATATCATTCTTAGCACCTGTGCTAATATCTTTTAATACTAATTTTTCAGCAACTCTACCGCCTAATAACCCGACCATTTCATCTTTAAGTTTTAGTTTTGAAGTATAAGCAGTATCCTCTTCAGGTAGATGCATTGTGTACCCACCTGCCATTCCTCTTGGTATAATACTTATTTGATGAATTGGATCAGATAATGGAGAATATTTCATTACTACAGCATGCCCTGCTTCATGATATGCTGTTAATTTTCTATCTTTTTCACTGATAACTTTACTCTTCTTTTCCGGTCCAGCAATAACTCTAGTTACTGCTTCATCAAGCTCTTTCATTTCTATAACTGTTTTTTTATTTCTAACTGTAAGCAGTGCAGCTTCGTTCATTAAATTCTCAAGGTCTGCACCAGTGAACCCAGGTGTCCTTTTAGCTAATACATCAAGTTTTACTTCTTCTGCTAAATGTTTACCTTTGGAATGTACCTTTAGAATTTCTTCTCTTCCTTTAACATCAGGCGCACCCACTAATATATGTCTATCAAATCTGCCTGGTCTCAAAAGAGCAGGATCAAGTATGTCTGGTCTATTTGTTGCGGCTATCATAATTATGCCTTCATTTACACCAAATCCATCCATCTCAACTAATAGCTGATTTAGAGTTTGCTCTCTTTCATCATGACCACCGCCAACGCCAGCTCCTCTTTGTCTACCTACTGCATCAATTTCATCAATAAATATTATACAAGGAGCACTTTTTTTCGCTTGTTCAAATAAATCTCTTACTCTTGAAGCTCCAACACCTACAAACATCTCTACAAATTCCGAACCTGATATACTATAGAATGGAACTCCTGCTTCTCCTGATACTGCTCTCGCAAGTAACGTCTTACCTGTACCCGGTGGTCCTATAAGAAGAATACCTTTAGGAATTCTTGCACCTGCTTCTAGGTATCTTTTAGGTTGTTTTAAGAAATCTACAACTTCTGCAAGTTCTTCCTTTTCTTCATCTTCACCAGCTACATCATCAAATGTAACTTTCTTCTTATCTGGCGTTGCTATTTTGGCTCTACTTTTACCAAAATTCATTACACCTCTATTACCGCCACCGCCGCCACCTTGCGATTGCTGCATATACATAAACCAAAAGGCCACTAACATTAAAATTATAAGGAGTGTTGGCAAGACATTTAACCACATTGGCATACTAGCTGGCTTTAAGTATGTTTCTGTAACGCTTGCATTTGGGTTTTGGTCCATAACTTGAAGCAATCTCGTCAATGGGACTATAGTTTCATATCGTGTTCCGTTCTTTAGTTCTCCTGATACTGTTTTATCTTCTTTTACCTGAACAGTTTTAATATCCTTTTTAATCCAATATTCTTGGAATTTATTAACGCTGATTTGACTAACATCTTTGCTACTATCAAGTACGGTTAGTGCTGCATAAATCACAAGTACAAACACTACGATCCAGATTGATGCACTAGAAATTTTCTTCATTAGAAACCCCCCTCTCTTTTTATTCACTTTAAAATTTTATCACATTAAAAAGCAGTTGACAATAATATATATATTATTTTATACACATTTACTTATAAATTTCTTCCTTAAGTATTCCTATAAATGGTAAATTTCTATATTTCTCTGCATAGTCCAGGCCAAATCCTACAAGGAAGTAATCTGGTACATCGTAACCTAAATATTTAACATCTATATTGGCCGTTCTTCTTTCTGGTTTATTCAGTAAGCATATAATTTCTAAACTATTAGGTTTCCTTGCAGATAGTAACTTCATTAGATATTTAAGTGTAACTCCAGAATCTATAATATCCTCTACTATCAATACATCCTTTCCCTCAATTTCAAAGTCTAAATCCTTTAAGATCTTTACAACTCCTGAAGTTTTAGTGGAATTCCCATAGCTTGTAACTGCCATAAAATCCATTTTACATGGAATTGTAATTTGCTTTACTAAATCTGACATAAATATGACTGATCCTTTTAAAATACCAATGAGTATAAGCTCTTTGCCTAAATAATCCTTACTTATTCTTGCGCCCATTTGCCTAATTTTATCTCTTAATTGATCTTCGCTGTATACTACCTCTTTAATATCATTGTTCATTCTTATTCCTCTCTTCCAATTCTAATCTGCAATATATTTTTAGTATCCTTTGTAACCTTGAATTTTTCGCTAACCCTATATCCAACTACCCAACCTATATCATCGCCAAAACATATTAACGGTATTGCATTTCTTTGGGCTTTAGGTATTTTTAAATCTATAAATAAATCCTTTATCTTTTTACTACCCTTCATACCTAGTGGAATGAATCTATCCCCATCTTTTCTATACCTAAATATTATTGGTTTCTTAATTTTATCATAGTCAAAATACTTAATACAATCATTTTCTTTAAATTCTGTAAATTGTAGCTTAGGATTAACATCAATTTTTACTACTTTATTTAAAGAATGAATAAAGTTTTCCTGATTTATATTTAGAGAGTACTGATTGTTATTAGCTTCAGTAGCTTTTACACAAATATATATATGTATATTCCCATAACAGTTTTCAACTATTATATTCTGAGGTAGCATTATACTTTTACCTGTTTCATGTCTTTGAAGTTCTATAATACTATATATATGAACTTTTTCAAAATTATATAAATTATGATTCACCGCAAGCAAAGCACTCCTAATAATCCTACTTAAAATTGCTTCATGCTCCGCAAAAGCCGCCTTATTTATTATAACCCTTTGCTGACCTATCTCACAATGTTTTTTATACTCTTTTTCAGAAATATTTTCCAAATAATCATTGTCTTTTTTTACAATATCTGATAATCGATTTAATGTTTTAATTATATCTTTATTAAAATTTTGTTCCATATATGGAATCAATTCTAATCTTACCTTATTTCTCGCATAAATATTTTCTAAATTCGATTTATCTATTCTTGGATTGATATTATTATTTAAACAATATTTCTCTATTTTTTTTCTACTAAGACGAAGTATGGGTCTTACATATATTTTGTCGCGAACAGGTCTTATTCCTACTATTCCCTCGATACCCGTTCCTCTCATTATCCTCATTAAAATAGTTTCAGCTTGATCATTAGCATTATGTGCCAAAGCGACTTTATTAGCATTTAATTTAACCATAAGTTGCTCAAAAAATTCATATCTAGCTTCTCGTCCTGCCATTTCACAAGATAAATTCTTTTCCTTTGAAATTCTATGTACATCCACTTTTTCACTATAAAAATCTATATTCAAACTCTCACAAATTTCTTTTGCATATTCCTGATCTTTATCAGACTCATCTCCTCTAAGACAATGGTTTAGATGTGCACCAATAAGTGTAATCCCAAGTTCTTCCTTAAAGTTGTTTAAAATATAGAGCAAACACGTGGAGTCAGGTCCACCAGAAAATGCAACTATAACCTTATCTCCCTTATCAAACATTGAATTCTCTTTTATAAAGTCCATAACTGTTTCTGACAAAATTTTCACTTCCCAAATTTATTTTTAAAATGTTTTCTGTTTTTTGCAGGTTTATATTTTTTTAATACCATATCACTATATCATATTACTATATCATTTAGTAATATATATTTTCCATTTTTTTAGACACACCTTTAAATCATCTCTTGGGTCGCTGCAATATTAACGACTTAGAAGGCGATTTAAACTCCCACCGAAGTTTTCAATTTGTTAGGGCATGTAACTCCCACTTATAGAAATGAGAGACTTTCCTTCTGAAATGCCGTTAAAAATGGGAAAAATGAAGAATGTAAAAGAGGTTCTTACCCCCATAAATACTTTCTCCATTTTTTAATCTCTTTTATTATATATTCCCTGATTTTTCTCTCAATTTACAGGGCATTAAAATATTTCTTTTATAAAATACATTTAGTATAGACTATATATCTTTGAAACAAGAACTGTCATATCATCTTTTACTCTATTGCCACTTAATTTTTTTGCTTCTGAGAGCAACCCTTCAGCTAAATCCTTGGGATTGTTGCAATTATTTTTACCTAAATAATCAACTACCCAATCCACCCTCCCTACATTTTCATCATTGTAATCTAATACCCCATCACTAAGCATAACCATAATATCTCCATTTTTTAATTCCATTTGCTGTATATCTATATCTGCTTTATCTAAAACACCGATAGGAAGAGATTTTGATTTTATAATTTCTAAACTTTCACCTGATTTTAGAAAAGTTGCAACTGCCCCCACTTTTAAGAAATCAATTTCCCCAGTGTATAAGTCTATGCTGCTTAAATCTATAGTTGAAAATTTTTCTTCTTCGGAAAATCTCAATGTCATTATTGAATTCACAGTGTTTATAGCCGTAATTTTACTAAAACCTGCTGATGTAAACTTTTCTATTAATTCAACCGCAGCCTCGCTCTCTCTACCCGCTTGGGGTCCTGATCCCATGCCATCACTAATAACTGACATATAACTTCCATCAGGAAGCTTACCAAAGCTATAGCTATCTCCATTGGACTTTTCACCATCTTTACACTGCCTAGCCACATTAGATACCACATGAAACTTAGGTGTTTCTTCAATAGTTACCTTACATATATTGGTCTTCGGATTTATATTACACCCTTCCTCACTAACACACATGCACTTGCCTGTGACCCCATTTATAATCGGCAATAAATCCTTTACACACATTTGCCTTCCACTGCAAGCGTTAAGTGACAATTTAATACTCAATCGTCCGAGCTTATCATTCAAACACATAAGATCATTGTGCTTAACTCTATTTTTATCTAAGGCTCTACATATAAGTTTTTCCATAGAAGTATCTATTTGAATTTCAGAATTAAAATCTTCAACAATTTCTCCTACAGAACCCGCCATATTACTAATCTGATTTGCTAAAAGCTCTCTGCCTTCACTAAGCCTCGTTCTCCACATTTCATTTATAATGTGCTTATTAACAATATCTTCTGTATTTTTAAGTATGGCGGTTCTCTTTATACATTTTCTTTCAATTTCTTCCGGTACGCTATTATTCTTCCTCTCAAAATTTTGAATTAATTCTTCAAATGCTGCATATGTATAATGTAATTCCCTTTTCCAACACATAGACTTCATATTACAATTACTACACACCCTGTCCGCAAGATTTTCAACCAACGCGCTGCTTTTACCTTTCATCGCCAATTTTTCATTATCCACTAAGTTATTTAATATATCTGACATATTAGAAAGTACATCTGAAAAATTATTTAGCCTTCCTACAAATGTATCTTTAATTTTATTTATATACCCCTGTTCTACATTTTGCTTTTTTTTATCGGAATTAAATTCTGTGGATAATTCGCTATAAACTTTTTGTGGTATTAGCAAAAATATTACAGCAGCTACAAAAGCTTCAAATATCATAAAATCAGATCCCGTAATACAATATATTTTTATTATTGAAAAAGCCACTAAATAAGATGTTGCACTTAATATCTTTCCAGTTTCTTTAAAAACACCCGTTATTAAGCCACAAACACCATACATTCCTATAAACACAATCATATTTTCAGAAGACATTCCTACAATAATACCCATGGCAATTCCTGATGCAGCACCAGCTCCACTTCCGTTAATGTAAGCTATTATTATAACAAATGCCAGGCCTAAAATATTCGTAATTGATATGGCAAATATACTTAGTCCCCAAGTACCTGCTATAATTAAAGAGCTTATAATTGACATACTTATTATTTCTTCATTCGAAAATATATGTTTTGTTTTAATCTCCTTAAAGCATAAAAGACTATAGTCCAGAATAAAATATAATGGGAAGATACATAAAACTAGAAAAAATGAATTTAAAAAAGCCATTAACCCACTTACCCGGGTTATGAAGAAATTATAGGTAAACAACTCAAATATAATAATAGCAAACATGCTAGCTAAAACTTTAGTTTTTGATTTTATTTTGTTGAAAACATGACTCAAAAAAGCAATTGTAACTATTACTAGTAAATATGATGGTATATTCTTTGCACTACCATTTAAAGTAATATAACCTAAAAATGTACCACTGGCTGTAATTATTGAAATTCTATGATTATTTACAAATATTGTAGCTATTAAGAAAGCTATACCAAATGGGGCAGTGTTATTAAGAAGCAAGACCCTACTTATTAATAAGCTTATAACAAAATAAACAATTCCTGTAATAATTAAATTAGTATTTAATGCATTTTTCTTTTTTACTTCATCTTTTATCTTTCTAAGTCTTTCATATGGAAATATATCAATCCCGTATTGCATATTAAAAATCACCCACCCTTTAATCATTAGGACTCCATTATAGCAACGTCTCTTGGAAATAAATGTCATAAGATGGGGCGCTCATATATTTTTTATGAGACAATAATTTGTATATTTTTTACATTAGATTTTTACAATTCCCTATAATATAAAAAAACCTACCATATTAATATAGTAGGTTTTAAAATATTAAATGAAGCATGTCACTTCATGGCATTGTATATTCGAGAAATTTATACTTATATGTTTTTGCACATTATAGTTTAAGTTTTATAGTTTTCCAGCAAATAAAAAATAACTCACAATATAAATTGTGAGTTATGGTAGCGGAAATAGGACTTGAACCTACGACCCTTCGGGTATGAACCGAATGCTCTAGCCAGCTGAGCTATTCCGCCATAGTTGGTTGCGGGAGTAGGACTTGAACCTACGACCTTCGGGTTATGAGCCCGACGAGCTACCAACTGCTCCATCCCGCGATATTTGGTGCTGAAGACCGGAATCGAACCGGTACGGTGTTTAACCACCGCAGGATTTTAAGTCCTGTGCGTCTGCCAGTTCCGCCACTCCAGCTTACTTACTTGTAGTATACTTGTTATGAAGTTTTATTTTACTTACGTTCTAAATAATCTAAAACTTATTGGTTGCGGGAGTAGGACTTGAACCTACGACCTTTGGGTTATGAGCCCAACGAGCTACCAACTGCTCCATCCCGCGATATTTGGTGCTGAAGACCGGAATCGAACCGGTACGGTGTTTAACCACCGCAGGATTTTAAGTCCTGTGCGTCTGCCAGTTCCGCCACTCCAGCTTACTTACTTGCAGTATACTTGCTTTTAACTTACCTATTATGAAATCTTATTTAACTTACGTATTAAGTAATTTAAAGCTTATTGGTTGCGGGAGTAGGACTTGAACCTACGACCTTTGGGTTATGAGCCCAACGAGCTACCAACTGCTCCATCCCGCGATATTGTATTTAAGAATAAATTTGAATTAATACGGCACTTGTTTGCTTTTAGCTAATTATATTTAGAATCTTATTTAACTGAAATAATGAGTGATTTAAACTCATTGGTTGCGGGAGTAGGACTTGAACCTACGACCTTCGGGTTATGAGCCCGACGAGCTACCAACTGCTCCATCCCGCGATATTAATGCTAAAGCCCAAACTTTAATTGATACAATATTTAACTATCATATTATTTTAAGCTCTATGTGTCTATTTATTTTTTCATACCAGCTTACTATTACTGTTAAATAAGTTTCTTAAAATCATTTTAATGTTATACTAATTTGCTACATATGTCAATAGTTTTTTATAAAAAACATATTATGTTTTTAAACTCATCATATGCCAAAGTGGTAGCGGAAATAGGACTTGAACCTACGACCCTTCGGGTATGAACCGAATGCTCTAGCCAGCTGAGCTATTCCGCCATAGTTGGTTGCGGGAGTAGGACTTGAACCTACGACCTTCGGGTTATGAGCCCGACGAGCTACCAACTGCTCCATCCCGCGATATTTGGTGCTGAAGACCGGAATCGAACCGGTACGGTGTTTAACCACCGCAGGATTTTAAGTCCTGTGCGTCTGCCAGTTCCGCCACTCCAGCTTACTTACTTGCAGTATACTTACTTGTAGCTTAGAAAATGCTACCTCTTGGCAACATGTTTTATTATATATGATGTATAAACCGTTGTCAATAACTTTTTTTTGTTAAAATAGGAACTAAATACTTAGTTCCTACAGATTTACTAATAGCTTGAAGTTTTTTTACTATAACCTCTTCCTTTTCCTTCTTGATGTTTTTTAACATCTTGAAATCTTTCTTCACTATCTTTTAGAAATTTAGTCATTATATCTTCAAATCCACTTGCATTTGCTTTGCTTTTTTCCTTTTCCCAATCTATTTCCATAGGTTTAATAGATTTTTTAGGCGCTCCAGCTTGTTTTATTGATAAACTGATTTTCCCATTATCATCTACAGAGATTACTTTAACTTTTACTATATCATTTTCTTTTAGATGATCATTAACATTTTTAACGAATGTATCTGAAACCTCAGATATATGCACTAATCCTGTCTTACCCTCCACTTCTACAAACGCACCAAAATTGGTGATATTTACTACTTTACCTTCTACAATACTTCCAGCCATTAAGGTCATATTAAAAATACTCCTCCTTAAAAATTATGTTTTTATTTTATATATTAATTTAATAATAA
Organism: Clostridium sp. CM038; assembly: GCF_055081105.1. Classification (NCBI taxonomy): domain Bacteria; kingdom Bacillati; phylum Bacillota; class Clostridia; order Eubacteriales; family Clostridiaceae; genus Clostridium; species Clostridium sp. CM038. The sequence goes on from NZ_CM143651.1 coordinate 3,802,807, forward strand.
GCGTAACAATAATTATAGCATTTAGTTTTTATTATCCATAACAGGAGTTTCACCTTCTTTAACAAGACCTAATATTTCTCTTGCTAATTTTTCTATATATTTGTCAGTTTTAGATAACTCTACTTCATCCTGTAATACTTTTTTTTGTTCTTTTTTCTTTTGTAATTCAACATTATACTTTTGCAGCTCTTTCTTTTGTCTGCTCATAATTGATTGTTGCTGAATTAAAAGATAACATACATACATCATAGCAAAAACTAATACGGCACTTTTAATACTAAATTTTTTTTTCATATCCCATACCCTTTTCCTTTCAATGGAATGAGTATTGTTTACGCTTCATAAACCTATTCTAATTTGTATTCCACATTTCTTCAAGCTATTTCTTTATAATTTATCTTTTTTTTTTATTTTGAGCTTATAAACTAACAAATTTGCTGGGTATAAAATAGCATTCCATACAACCCTAAATACTTTCCCATTGAATATTATTAATTTATATTGTACCCTTATAAATACTCCACTTAATAGTTTCAAATATAAGTATACTCCTAATATTAAACATACATACACATAAAAGTTTATGTACCCTTTATTAGTATACATCAAAAATATAAAAACCACTATAGAAGTTAATGTCCAAAATAACAAATCCTGTATTATAGTCAGCACCTTGTTAGGATTTTCAAATCCCCTTATCAATCTATATATATCAAAAAATACTCCAGTTATTATTCCTGCTAGCAAACTGAAAATTATAAGATTAACTTGGCCTATCAAAGAAATTATCATAATTCTTCTACCTAAACAATCTTGATATTATGCTATCTTTTTTTTCTTTACTTTTGTCGCTAGTATACACAAAAGAATCCACTTGCCCAGTTATTATAACATCCCCATTTTGAACATCTAACTTGTTCATCTTTAATTCTCGTCCTTTTACTATCATTGTTCCAACATCTGTATTCAATAATATTTGGCTTTCATTAAAATTTATAACCTCTACAACTCCGTTAACAGTTAATTTTTTTCTGTTTTCAAGCATTAAACTGCTTTTCTTATCTTCTATTTTTATTTCTTTCTTTACTTCCATAATATCCCCCTTATTAGTTTTGCTCTAAAAAATTGGGAATTAAGAAGCTAATCTTATTCTCAATTCTTAATTAATGACATACAATTGTATTCCTATAAAATATATATGCTTATTAACCTTAATTAAGAATTGTATTTAGCAACATTTATTCTTTGTCTTCTCTTCCTGAAATTATTTCATACATTTCTTTTGCACTCTCTTTTGTCACATGCTCTGCAATATTTATAATTTTAGCTTTTAAAATTTGATTTGCAAATTTAATTTCTATAATATCACTTTCACCTACTACAGTTCCTGCTTTTGCCACTTTATCATTTATAGAAACTCTGCCACTCTCGCAAGCTTCTTTTGCAATGGTTCTTCTCTTTATAATTCTTGACACTTTTAAATATTTATCTAATCTCATTTATACTTCCCCTTTTTAATGTTCTTTACCCATTCAATAATTCAACCAAAGTTTTTAAAATAAAAAACCTAGATATACATCCAGGTTTTTCACATCATAATAATATTATTTGTTAACTATATCTTTAAATTCTTTACCAGCTTTAAATACTGGAACCGTTGATGCTGCAATTTGAATTTCTTCCTTTGTTCTTGGGTTTCTACCCATTCTAGCTGCTCTTGCTCTTGTTTCAAAAGTTCCGAATCCAACCAATTGGACTTTTTCACCTTTTTCTAATGTTTCTTCAATACTTTCTATAATACCTTTTAGAGCTGCTTCTGCATCTTTTTTTGTTAAATTAGATTTTTCTGATATGCTTGTTATTAATTCTGATTTATTCACTTTTGTTGCCTCCTTGTTATTGAGTACATTACTTAGTAGTGATTATACTATTAAATAGCATATTCTTCACTGATTTTGAAATTCCTTCTTTTAGTCTAATTTTTATTTACAAATAAATTTATCGTCTTTTAGATTCGTTCCATAATTCGTCCATCGCAGTAAGTGTCATGTTCTTTAAATCTAAATCCTTATTCCTTGCACTTTCTTCTATGTACGCAAAGCGATTGATAAATTTATCTATAGTATAATTTACTGCAAATTCAGGGTCTATGTCAAGTAGTCTAGCAACATTTACAGTAGAAAACACCAAATCTCCCACTTCTTCTACTATTTTTACCCTATTATTACCTTTATATACATCTCTCACTTCCTGTAATTCTTCTAGAATCTTTCCCATAGCAAGTTCAACGCAGTCAAAGTCAAAACCTACTTTTGCTGCTTTTTGTTGAACCTTCTCTGCTCTCATTAACCCTGGCAGGTTTTTCGGAACATGCTTTAGCGTATCCGTATAACTCTTAAACCCTTTTTCTTCACTCTTAATATTTTCCCAACTTTCTAAAGCTTCGTTACTATTTTTACCTTCTGAAACTTTAAAAATATGAGGATGCCTGTTTATCATCTTATTTGTGATGCCGCAAATAACATCATTTATATTAAAATATCCCTCTTCTTTTCCTATTTGTGCATGAAGTACAACCTGTAGTAATACATCACCTAGTTCCTCAATAATATTATCTTCATCATTGTCTTCTATGGCTTCTATAACCTCATAACATTCCTCAATAAGATATTTTTTCAAAGATTCATGCGTTTGCTGTCTATCCCATGCACATCCATTTTCAGCTCTCAATGTGTCCATAACTTGAATTAAATCGTGAAAATCTTTTGTAGCCTCTAATTCTTTTGGTATATAAATTGAGGTTAGATAGTCTATATCCTTTTGTCTATCTAATTCATATAAGTTAATTTTCCTTATACTTTCTAACCCTTTTATACCTGCAGCTCTAACAAAACAAATCTCCATATCATCTTTGTAATACTCAAGCAAAGCAAGTTTTACGTCCGAAGCTATAGAAACGTTATAAACTTGAGTTATTAAAAGTCCTACCCTTTTATCTAAAACTTGATTTTTTATATCAAAGGCATCTATTATTTTTAGTCCTTCAATAGGATCTAGTTTTAAGCTTTGAATCACTGCATCTATAAAGCTAACCGCGGGAAGAATTTCTATATCTATTTTGTTTTTTTCACAAAGCTTTATTAAAAGTTTAACAGAAGTTTCTGCCACAAGCGGGTGACCTGGAACTCCATATACGATATCCCCATATATTTCGTGTTTCTTAATAAGATCTTCTGCAATAGCCCTATACACATCATCAAAACTATTATATTTTTCATATCTATCATCATAGGTTTCAAATTTTATACATATCGATTTTAGGTAATCCACAGTAGGGTGCTTTTCTGTTCTTAAATAAATCTTTTTACCACCTTTAAGAATTTCAAGTGTTCCTACAGTTAGTGATTCTACTGACCCAGGACCCAATCCCACTATTTTAATCATTAGCTTCCACTCCTTTATTTTTGCTTTAAAACTTTCTTTTTAATTTCCTCATATTCAAATATTCTAAGCAAAAAAATAAATATTAAATAAACAATAACGCCTATTAATATGGATATTAAACAAGATAATCCACTGCTCCTTGTATAATTATAGACATTAGCGTTACTAAATACAACTGCAACTATCATTATAATAGCAGCAATAGCTGGTTTTACAAAAGAGTCTACACTGTTGATTTTTATATTTAAATTTCTCTTTAGATCGTGCATATTTAATAAACAACTTGTAACATATCCTAAAATGGTTCCTATAACTGCCCCATAGATATTTACAAATGGAAGCGAGACTAATACGTACGTTATAATAACCTTTACGATGCACCCTAATGCCAAATTGTATACAGGCTTCATATAATTGCCTACGCCTTGAAGTATCGCAGTGCTGGTTTGCGTTAAAATTACAAAAGGTATGCATATTGATATATATTGTAGTATTTCATATCCGGCCGCATCTTTCATAAAAACCAAATTCATTATAGGATAAGCCATAAAAAACATCCCTAAAGAAGACGGCAGCGAGATAACATTAGACAATTTCACAGCCATATCTACTCTTTTAATAAGTTCCCCACTTCTTCCTAAATAAAACGCTTCAGCAATTATAGGCACTAGAGATGTGCACAGAGCCATTGAAAGAGCCAAAGGTACATTCATCAATGTAAACACCTTCCCAGTCAGCTGACCATACATTACGGCGGATTGTGTTTGCGAAAATCCAGCTTTTAGAAGTTGCTGCGGTACTAACATAGAATCTATCAGTGCCATAACCGTCCCCACTGCAGCACCCAAAGATATTGGTAATGCAGCCTTACTTAAATCAGCTAAAATATGCTTGTGCTTTGTTTTTTTCCTTACTGACTGCCCTTTTTTCATTTTAGTATAAGTTAAAAATAAGTATATACTTCCCATAATTGCACCAACAAGGGTTCCAAGGGCCGCTCCTGCAGCCGCATATTCAATCCCCTTTGGAAACAATAAATATGCAAATAAAACTCCAGCGACAACTCTTCCAAACTGTTCTACTATTTGCGAAACAGCAGTAGGTCTAACATTTTGTAGCCCTTGAAAGAAGCCTTTAAAAGTACACATAACGGAAACAAAAATTGGAGCTATAGCAATTACCAAAAAAGAGTAATATGATTTAGGATCCCATTTAAGCATTGATATAATAGGCCTTGCAAACATTAACATAAGTGTAGTAGCTGCTCCGCCTAATATAATCATTAAAACAAGTGTTTGTCTTAAGACTTGGTGCGCTCCCTCCTGATCATTTTTAGCGGTCATCTCCGCAATAATCTTAGACATAGCAATGGGCACACCTGAAGCTACTGCTACAAACATCATATACAATGGATAAGACATCTGGTAGTATCCCATCCCCTCATCTTTTATAAGTGCTTGTATTGGAATTCTAAAAAACAACCCTAAAAATCTAGCAAATATTCCTGCCATCCCAAGTATAATAGTCCCCTTTATCAATGAATGTTTCTTCATAATAACCTCCTTATATTCCCGTGGTGTATGTAAGAATTACATTCTCTAATTATGAATATTTGATTTAAGGGCTTATTATTACTAATACTTCAAAAAACAAAAGTATATATTACTGCAAATATGTTTCACTTCGCTGAGTAATATATACTTTTAGGTTTATTGTTCCATTTGTTTTCCTAGAAAAGAGGCTGCAGTTTCAGCTAGCTTTAACTCTAAGTTTCCAAATTTAGCTTCTAGCTCTGTAGATATTATTATTACTGCTCCAATTGCGTCCCCTTCTGCTATTATAGGCGCAATTACTTGAGCATGGTATTTATTTTCCATTTCATCATCGTACAGTGCTATAACTTTTTCTGAACCTTCACCTAATACAGCAGCTTTTCTATTTTCCATTACTTTTTCTAATTCATTACTAATTTTTTTATCTACATACTCTTTTTTAGGACAACCGCTTACAGATATTATGTTGTCCTTATCGCATATGATTATTATGTTTCCTATGTTTTGTTGTAATGAATCAGCATATTCTCTAGAAAATTCACTTAATTCACCTATAGGTGAATATTTCTTTAAAATAACTCCACCTTCTCTATCAGTAAATATTTCCAGTGGGTCTCCTTCTCGTATTCTCAGTGTTCTTCTTATTTCTTTAGGTATAACAACCCTTCCCAAATCATCTATACGTCTTACTATTCCGGTTGCTTTCATTTAAATAATTCCCTCCTTATATAAAGTTTTATATAATATACTAGCTTTATTATTATCTTTCTAAACTTGAATTTTTATGCACATTTGCAAATGTTTAAATAAAAATAAAGAATACCTCCATATTAAAGGTATTCTTTATACATTAAATCGTCTCCTGCGGAGCTGCAATTTTAACGACTCCAGAAGTAGATTTATACTCCCACTTATAGAAGTGGGGGACTTTCCTTCTGAAATGTCATTAAAATGCTATAGATTTTTCGGATATTGCTTTATATTCGCTTCTTTTTTCCATTTTGTCATAGCCTCTGTCCATGCACTTTCTTTTCCCTGTGTTATAAGCGTTTTTTCTACTTCTGCCTTAACAGCTGTAAATTTCTTTACAGGGTATTCTTTTTTTTCTATAGTCTTTATTATATGCCATCCATATTGAGTTTTAACAGGTGCTGAGATTTTACCTTTTGGCAAAGCAATAGCTGCTGCCATAAAGGTTTTATCCATTTGAGCATCATTATACTCTACATCTCCTAAATCTCCACCATTGTCCTTAGTTCCATCTGTACCTTTTTCTTTTGCGACTTTCGCAAAATCTTCACCAGCGTCTAAACGTTTCTTAATGGCTATAGCTTCCGGTTCTGTTGCTACTAAAATATGAGCTGCATGAATTGTATTCGGTTTTTCTGTAAACTGGTTTGGATTAGCATCGTAATATGCTTTTTCCTGTGCCTCAGTAACTTTAACATTTTTTGTAACTTCAGTGAATAGTGCATCTTGAATAATACTTGGCTTTATTCTTGCTTTTAGAGATTCTTCTGTAAGGCTTGTTTGTGCTAAAGCCTCTTTATATTTCGCATCTGTTCCCAAACTTTTCTTGATTTCTGCTAATTGCTTATTTGTTTCTTCATTTAATTTAGCTTCGGTAGGCATTAATTTTAACTCTTTCGCCTTATAATCCACAATTTTTTCAGTAATCATACCTTCTACTACTTGCTGTTTTTGCTTTGTTAATTCTGCCATAGCCTCAGCATTAGTTTTATAATTTGCTCCATACTGCGTTTCAAATTGTTTAATAACACCTACTAATTGTTCGTCAACCTGTCCTTTAGTTATTTTAGCATCGAAAGCCTTCGCAACTACACTTTTAGCAATGCCCTTAGGTGTTTTTTCAATCATATTACAACCATTTAATGATGTAGCTAATATAGTTATTAAAGCCGCGCCAATTATTTTTTTTACGTTTTTCATTTTATTTCCCCCATTCTATATGTAATATCGCCGTGTAAAGCTCTGTTACGATACCCATTAATTTTAACACAATTTTACTTTATTTCAACTATACTTTTTATATGATTTACAATCTCTATGAGATTCGCAATCACCTCTTCTTTGTTTAAATTTTTAATCTTGTATGCAAAGGCAGGCTTATTCCCTAATTTAAATACAATACTTCTATTATACTTACTAATCAAGGCTTTAACTAATTTTTGATTTATTCTTTCGCTACTATCAAATTGTAATATTATCTCCTCCTTTACCTCTTTGATTTCTATTATCCCCACCTTGCTTGATATACACCTAAGATAAGCGATATTCATAAGACTTACAACACTTGATGGTATGTCTGAAAACCTATCTTCTATTTCCTCTTGTATATCTACCATATCCTCGTTACAATCAATAGCCGCAATTTTCTTGTAAATTTCAATTTTCTGCGACTCATCTTCAATATAAGTACTAGGAATATACGCATCTATTTTAATTTCAACAGAAGTTTCAATAGGCTCCATTTCTATATCGCCTCTTATTTTTTTCACTGTGTCTTCGAGCATCCTACAGTATAAATCATAGCCTACCGCAGCCATATGACCATGTTGAGCACCGCCCATCATATTTCCAGCACCCCGAATTTCGAGATCTCTCATTGCGATTTTAAAACCTGACCCTAGCTCCGTAAAATCCTTAATTGCTTTAAGTCTTTTTTCAGCAACCTCTGTTAACACCTTATCTTTTTTATAAGCAAGATATGCATAAGCTATTCTATTTGATCGACCAACCCTACCTCTTAATTGGTAAAGCTGAGAAAGTCCCATCTTATCTGCGTCGTAAATTATAATTGTATTTGTATTTTGAATATCTATTCCCGTCTCAATAATAGTTGTACACATCAATATATCATACTTGTTCTCCATAAAATCTATCATAATAGATTCTAATTCTCTTTCTGTCATTTGCCCATGCGCAATACACACTCTAGCTTCAGGAACTAGCTTTCCTATAAATGCTGCCATTTCTTTGATAGTTTCTACTCTATTGTACACAAAGAAAACTTGCCCCTTTCTATTTAGTTCTCGCAGCATCGCATCCCTTATTAATTGATCGTTAAATTCTACCACATAGGTTTGTATTGGATACCGCTCCTCTGGTGGCGTTTCAATTACACTTATGTCGCGCACTCCAGTAAGCGACATATGCAATGTTCTTGGAATTGGAGTAGCTGTTAGCGTAATCACGTCTATATTTTTTCTTAGACTTTTTATTTTTTCCTTATGAGTAACCCCAAATCGTTGTTCCTCATCTATAATCAATACCCCTAGGTCTTTAAATTTTACATCTTGCTGAATTATTCTGTGCGTTCCTATTAATATATCTACGTTTCCTTCTTTTGTCGCCTTAATGACAACTTTTTGCTCAGCAGGTGTCCTAAATCTACTTACCATTTCAACCTTTACTGGAAAGTCTGAAAATCTTTTGGTAAGATTTTTATAATGTTGCTCAGCGAGTATTGTAGTTGGTACTAAGAACGCTACTTGCTTTCCATCCATAACCGCTTTAAATGCCGCTCTAACGGCTACTTCTGTTTTTCCATACCCAACGTCACCACATATCAATCTATCCATTGGTTTATCCGACTCCATATCTTTTTTGATTTCTTCAATTGCTATTATTTGATCTGGAGTTTCTTCAAATGGGAATTCTTCTTCAAACTGTTTTTGCCATACAGTATCCTTGCTATATCTGTGGCCCTTAAGTGTAGCCCTTGCTGCATAAAGTTTTACCAAATCCTCTGCAATATCTGCAATAGAGTTTTTAACTTTATTCTTAGCCTTAACCCATTCTAGCCCACCTAATTTGCTAATCTTTGGAGCTTTGCCTTCACTTCCAATATATTTTTGTACTAAATCTAATTGTTCTACCGGAACATAGAGGTTATCACAACCATTATAACTCAGTTGCAAGTAATCTCTTTTATGTCCATGAACTTCCAATTGCTTAATTCCTTTGTATACGCCTATTCCATGATTTACGTGAACAACGTAGTCTCCCAATTTAAGTTCTGTAAAGCTTTTAAGTTTACTTACTCCCTTTTTACTAGAACGACTAGTAGCTTTTCTTTTTGATCCACCAAAAACCTCTTTATCGGAAATAACACATAATTTCAGCTGCGGATACTCAAAGCCCTTTAATTGATTACCAAAGGTTACAACTACTTCTCCAAACTCAATTTGAGAAATGCTGTCTTTATAGACACTTTCAATGCCTCTATCCCTAAGTATATCTATTAATTTCTCCCCTCTAGTTCTTGTACCAGAAAGAATTACGATCTTGTATCCTTTACTTTTTTTGTCCTTTATATCCTCAATAAGCATGTCTAATTGGCCATGGTAATCATAATTGGTAATTTGAGAAAAAGATACTATGTCCCTTGGCTTAAGCACTGTTGTGCTTTTAGCAATAGCGTTTATTGTAATAACTTCTACGTTCTCTAACTCTTCATATATATATTGCTTATCAATTAAAATTTTTGCTTGTTTAGGCAGTATACTTCCTCGTCTTAAAAAATTCTCGTAATTTTCTTCAAATTCGAAATACACGCTATCTAGTTTACCTAGGCACCTTTGTGAATCATCAACCACTATAAATGATCCCTTCATATAATCTAAAAAAGAAGATACATTATCATAAAAGTAAGGCATATAGCTATCAACATCTTTAAAACTCCACGTTTCTTTAAGTGATTCCAAATTAATATCAACTAATGAAGTTATTTTTTTTATAATTTCTTTATCTTTTTTCTTGTTAAAGCTACCTACCACATTGATTAGGTCTTCCTTTATTTTGTTATATCCTTTTTCCCTAATTTCCTGGGTTAATATCATTTCCTTTGCTGGAAATACATCTATTTCGGATACCTTATCAATACTCCTCTGAGTTTCACTATTGAATGTCCTTATAGAATCTATTTCGTCGTCATAGAGTTCTATCCTAAAAGGTAACGCAGAAATAGGGGGATATAAATCTATAATTCCTCCCCTTATTGAAAATTGACCTTTTGTGTCTACTCTTTCTACCCTTTCATACCCACATTCAATTAATTCTTCCGAAAACGCATTTAAATTTAAATTGCCCCCTACAGCTAATTTGAAAATATATTTTCGGAGCAAATCTATAGGCATATAAGTCGCTGCCAAAGCCTCAATACAAGTAATTATTATTTTTTTACCGCTTTCAGTAATTTTTTTCATTACTTTAAGTCTTTCCCATCTCAAGTCGCCAGATACAGCATCCGCATTATAAAATCCCATTTCTCTAGTTGGAAAATAGTACACATCATTTACATAAAAAGATAAGTCTTCGTAAATATTTTTAGCCTCTACATCACTATGCGTTAAAATCAATATAGATTTATCTAATTGCTCGTACACACCATTCACTAAATAGTTCTTAGCTGATTCCGAAAGTCCATATACGCCAATTGGATATATTTTCTCTTCTATATTGCTTAGTATACTTTTAAATTGATTACTCTCTTTCAAAGGCTTCATAAGCCCACTCAGTCTCATGTTAACACCTCTCACTCACTCCATAAATATAGATAATCTTCCAATAATATTTTTATTTAAGCATTAAATCCATTAAACTGATTCATAGCCTCCGTATATCCTTTTGCTATTATCGTTTGAACAGCTTTTATACTAGCCTCAAAAGTCTTTTCTACAAGCACCCGGTCTTCTTTAGAAAATCGCCCTAAAACATGAGGTATTAGCGCCTTTTCCGGTTGTCCTACCCCTATTTTTATTCTTAGAAATATGTCGGACGACATGTTAGCTATAATACTTTTTATCCCGTTATGTCCACCAGCACTACCCTTACTTCGTATTCTTAATTTACCTGCATCCAAACTAATATCATCATACATTATGATGATATTTTCATTTGGAATCTTATAAAAAGAAGCTGCTTCGCACACACTTTCTCCACTTAAATTCATATATGTACTAGGTTTTAAAAGAATTACTTTTTCCCCTGATATGATTATTTCTCCACATACTCCTTTAAATTTTATCCTATTAATTGAAGTATTATACTTCTCTGCCATTAAATTTATTACATCAAATCCTACATTATGTCTTGTATACCTATATTCATTTCCTGGATTTCCTAGTCCAACTACCAAATACATTATTACCCCCAAATATTATTATGTTTAAGCCTTATGTCTACCACATAAATATTTTTTCATATGCCTTATTTATAATATTATACTAAAAAAGTATTTTAATCCACAACTTCACATAAAAATTACCATATAATTTATTCTTTTATTATGATTTATCTTTAAAAATAACTAGTAGTCTGCTATGCCTAACCTATATAACTGCTAAGATTATATTATTAACCTTAATTAAGCTATTTTAGTGGTCTAATAACTTTACCATGAGTCATCAAATCATTAATAACTTCTTTAGCTTCATTTATATTAATAGCAAACCCCATTCCGTAAGTTTCACTGGATGAATCAATTTTCAAACTATTTATACCAATAACTTCTCCATAGATATTGCATAACGCTCCACCACTATTCCCTGGATTTATATCTGCATCAGTTTGTATTACTTTATAGATAGTTTGTTCACCTGTTTTTTTATCAACAATATTAATTCTTTTATCCAATGCGCTTATAATACCCGCAGTAACCGTTCCTAAAAACTGTTTTCCTAGTGGATTACCAATTGCAATAGCTATATCACCAATTTTAACCTTTGATGAATCGCCAAATTTTGCAATAGGCAAGTTACTAGCTTCAACTTTTATAACCGCCAAATCAGATATAACATCCGTGCCTACAACTGTTGCTTTCAATATATTATCATTGCTCAGTTTCACTTTTATTTTTGTCGCACCTTTAATTACATGATAATTAGTAATAATATATCCATCACTTTTAAATATAATCCCTGAACCATTGCCTTCTGGTGTATCCCACAATTCTTCTGCTTTACTACTAATGCCAACTACTGATGGTGCTACCTTTTGTGCAACTTGTGAAATAGGATTATCATCTGCCTCTTGAATATTATCGTTTTCTCTTACACCTGAATTTAAATTGCTACTAGTCACTTTTGGTACTTTCCCCTTATTAATTATATACTGGGCTGTAATCCCCCCAGATAGGGCTGCTATCAGCATAAAACTAATTACTTTTAAAAATGTCTTGAAATAATTTTTCTTGTTGTTTTTTCTAAATTTAATTTCGCTAAAGATGTCCTTGCCAAAATCTGCATTCTTCCACAAAGCATCTCTTACTTCATTACAAGATTCATAGTTATCCTTATTATCCATAGCATCATCCCCTCCCTACTGGTCATATCTATATTATATAAATTTTATTTCATTATAAATTATTCACTTTCGTTAATGTAAAAGTAAAATAAACACCATTGTCCTTATTTTCAACCCATATATCACCCTGTAATTGAGTTATTATATTTCTAACTATAGATAATCCAAGTCCAGTACTATCTTTTGCTGTTCTTGATTTATCCGCTTTATAAAATCTATCCCAAATATGCAATAAATCTTCCTCAGCTATTTGCGGACCAGCATTGAACACAGATATTAATGCATTTCTTCCTTTAGATTTTGAACTAATCTTTATTTTCCCACCATCACTTACATATTTTATTGCATTGTCCAATAGATTTGTAATCACTTGTACTAATCTATCTTTGTCTCCTGCTACAAATAAATTATCTTCATCAAAGCATACATCTACAGAGACCTTTTTCTCTTTAATTTTTGTTTCATTTTTTATAACTGTAAGTCTAATGATTTCATTAATATCCACTTCCATAATCTTCAAACTAAACTCCCCAGCTTCAATTGCAGACATATCTAATAAGTCATTTACAAGCCTTGTTAGTCTTTGAATTTCCTCATAGGCAATAGATAAGTAGTATTTTTCCTTTTCCTCTGGAATTACCCCATCTAGTATCCCACCAATAAACCCCTTAATTGATGTTATAGGAGATCTAATCTCGTGCGATACATTGGATATGAATTCGCGTCTATTTTTCTCGTTTTTTTCTACAGAATCAGCCATAAAATTAAATGATTGAGCGAGTTCTCCTATTTCATCATTAGATTTTAAATAAACCCTCTTATAAACATCCCCATTAGATATCTTCTTAGCTACTGAATTAATCTCTGCTAAAGGCTTTATAATTATTTTTTGAGAAAAATAATATATAACTATACAAGAGAATATTATTGCAAAAATTGCAGATATCCAAATTATTTCATAAACACGTTTTAAAGATTGGCTTAATTCTTCAATTGAGTTGCATAATATTATAGCTCCCTTAAAAGTGCCCGCCTCAGTTCTTATTGGCGTACCGTAAACTCTTACCGTGTTATCAAATATTCCAGCATAAGGGCCTGTAATCTCAAACGTATGCCCAAGCCTAAGCTGATCTAGTTGCTCAGCAAAAACCTGTTTTCCCATAAACTCCTTATGCTCTTTATTAGATACCAAATAAACACAACCGTAGCTATCTGTAAGCCAAATATCGGATTTTATATACTCAGCAATGATTGTCATTACGTCATTTAATTTTTCCGAAGTAGCATCCCCAGCCATATATTTCATAGCAAGCCCTTGTATCATATATGACTTATCCAAAAATTGTTCTTTTCTTTGCTCGAAAAAAATAATTTTGGAACCAATAAGACAAAAAAGAGGCAATAATTATTAAACTCATTGAAATTATAATAGTATAGGTGGCTAACATCTTAAAAAACAGCCCTCTTTTAAACATCTATTTCACCTCAAATTTGTATCCCACTCCCCAAACAGTCTCAATTTGCCAATTTGGACCTCCTTGAAGCTTTTCTCTTACCCTTTTAACATGCACATCCACTGTTCTAGAGTCTCCTGGATAATCGTATCCCCAAACCTCACATAAGAGTTGTTGCCTTGTGAAAACTCTATTCTTGTTAAGAGCTAAATAATGTACTAGTTCAAATTCTTTAGGTGGCATTTTTACCTCTGAGCCTTTATATGTAACATTATAAGAATTAATATCAATTTCTAGATCCTCAAAATTTAAAACCTCTTTACCACCTTTATCTAAGTTATAACGCCTAAGCACAGCTTTCACTCTTGCAATTATTTCTTTTGGCTCAAAAGGCTTAACTACATAGTCATCCGCTCCAAGTTCTAGCCCCAATACCTTATCAAATGTTTCCCCTTTGGCAGTAAGCATAATAACCGGTGTTTCGTTCTCTTTTCTTATCCATTTCAAAACATCGATTCCATCAATATACGGTAACATTATGTCTAAAAGCACCAAATCTGGTTTATAACTTAAAAATGCCTCCTGTGCGGCCCTGCCATCATATGCTACTTTTGTTGCATATCCTGAATTCTCAAGATACATTTTAATTACCTCAGCAATATTTTTATCATCATCAACTATTAGTATTTTCCCTATAGTTCCTTCCATATCAGTACCTCCAAATTATTTCCTCTATTTTTTTCTCTATTTTTTTCCTCTATTTTTTCCCTCTATTTTTTTCTATCATTCATCTTTGAAAAATAACTAGCCAACATGCTAATTTATCTTATTAATAATTTATCATACTTTAATGATAAGTTATTAGTTTTTATTAAATGTTACAAATTATTCACCACTTCCGATAATAATTTAAACATTCTACATAAGTACTGAGTCTATATAGTATACTTACTATCCCATTATTATGTAAATCCAGATTATAAAAAAATAGCGATGCCCAATTATAAAAATAATAGAGCATCACTATTTTAAAATATGTATTATAAACTGGAATCTTCCTCGAATAATTTACTTACCGAAACATCCTCATATATTCGCTTTATAGCCTCCGCCAAAATTGGCGCTACAGATAATGTAGTGAATTTTTCGCATTGTTTACCTTCTGGCATATCAATTGTATTTAATATTATCAATTCTTTTATTACCGAATCATTTATTCTTTGAATAGCAGGCCCTGATAATACGCCATGACTGCAACAAGCATAAACATCTTTTGCTCCGAGTTTAACTAAAGCATTCGCTCCATTAGTTATTGTTCCCGCAGTGTCTATCATGTCATCCATCATGATACAAGTTTTCCCCTTAATGTCACCTATAACATTCATAATTTCTGCAACATTAGCTTTTGGTCTTCTCTTATCAATTATCGCTATTGATGCATGTAGCTTATCTGCAAATTTTCTTGACCTAGCAACGCTTCCAAGATCTGGTGCAACTACAACTACATCGTCCCTATCTTTAAATCCATTCTTGATATAGTATTTTGCAAGTATAGGTGTCCCGGTCATATTATCAACAGGAATATTAAAATATCCTTGTATTTGAGCTGCGTGTAAATCCATAGTCAGTACTCTATCTGCTCCTGCGGTTGTTATAATATCTGCCACAAGTTTTGCTGTAATTGGATCTCTAGCTTTTGCTTTTCTATCCTGCCTTGCATACCCATAATATGGTATAACCGCAGTTATTCTTCCTGCTGAAGCTCTCTTAAATGCATCAATCATAATAAGTAATTCCATTAAATTATCGTTTACTGGTGCATTAGTCGATTGAACAACAAATACATCTGCGCCCCTGACAGTTTCATGTATATTAACAGATATTTCTCCATCACTAAAAGTTCCTACTTCTGAAGCTCCAATTGGTAATCCTAGTATGTCAGCTATATCTGCGGCTAATTTAGGATTTGAGTTGCCCGTAAAAATTTTAATATTCTTTCCGTGGTTTATCATATGTAGTTCTGATTCCTAAAATCATAACAAATCATATTTTAATACAATTCATATAAATTTTCATTCTATACACTAAATAGAACGTCAGCATCACGAGACTGAACTACTAGGGTTAATACTCTCACATTAAAATCTTACATACCATTCAATGCGCCTTTAGTAGTTTTTATATACACATTCTGCTGAAAAAATCAGTTTTACACCTCCCTTTATAATTTACTTATTGATTGTATGCTTGTTATTTTATTTGCTGTGTCCTGATTTCACTACCCAATTTTCAATATTTTTTTGCCTTGCTCTAGCTATTGCCAAAGCATTTTTAGGTACCTCATTTGTAATTGTAGAACCAGCCGCAATGTACGCGTTATCATTAACCTTTACAGGTGCTACTAGGTTAGTGTTGCATCCTATAAACGTATTATTGCCTATTATAGTTTTGTATTTTGCTTTTCCATCATAATTTACAACTACAGTTCCGCAGCCAAAATTACATCCACTTCCTACCTCTGCATCACCAATATAAGTAAGATGAGATACCTTTGTATTATCTCCAATAGTTGATTTTTTAATTTCAACAAAATCTCCTATTCTAGCATGTTTACCTATATTGCTTTCTGGTCTAATGTACGCAAAAGGTCCAACAGTAGTTTGATCGCCTATCTGGCTTTCAATTACTACAGAACTTTGAACTGAAACTCCGTTTCCTATAATGCTATCCGCAATTCTATTATTAGGGTAAAGAACACACTCTTCTTTAAGAATAGTCTTACCCTGCAAAATATTCCCTGGATATATAGTAGTATCTTTTCCTATTATAACTTCTGAATCTATGTATGTATTATTAGGGTCAATTATTGTAACTCCATTTTCCATATGTTTTCTATTTATTCTTTTTCTCATAATGGCCTCTGCATCTGCAAGCTCTACCTTTGAATTAACTGCAGTAATTTCTTCAACTGGCACATCAAAAGCTCCAACCTTAAACCCTTGCTCCTTTAATATACTAATAACATCTGTTAAATAGTATTCCTCTTGAGCATTATTATTATTTAATCTATCTAAACTATTAAGTAATTCTTTTATGCTAAAGCAATACATTCCAGAATTTACTTCTTTAACTAATACTTCTTCTTTTGTACAATCTTTAAACTCAACAATTTTTTTAACCTCACCATTTTCATCCCTAATTATTCTACCATACTTTGCAGGCTCAGCCATACTTGAAGTTAATATAGTAGCTTTAAAATCACCTTTTTCATGATAATCTAATAGTCTCCTAACTGTACATTCAGTAATTAGTGGACCATCTCCAACAAATATTGCTACCGTACCTTCATTCCCACTTAGGAACTCTTTAGCACACATTACTGCATGTCCTGTGCCTAACTGATCTTCTTGGACGGAGTAATTAATTTTTCTATCTTCTGATACTTTTTTAACCTGCGCGGCTCCTTTTCCAATTACCACATCAACCATTTCAATATCTGCCTTTCTCATAATGTCAATAACATGGTTTATCATTTCTTTACCACAAACCTTATGTACAACCTTAGGCATATTAGAATTCATTCTTTTTCCTTGACCTGCAGCTAATATTATAGCGCATTTATACAAATTAAACACCTCTTTATATATTAATTCGACATATTCACACATTTTATTTTATCTTTTCTTCAATTAAAACACTTCTTATATTATATTTTATATAACATTTAATTGCAACCAACCTTGGCCGTTTTTAATATTTTCTTTATAAAATAAAAAGGGGTAACCCCCTTTTTTATACCTCTAAATTTTCTTCTACCTCTTCTACTGGTTTTTCATTTTTTACTTTTTCATACTCATCCAATATAGCTGATTGAATCTTCTCTCTTGTTTGAGTATTTATTGGGTGTGCTATGTCCTTGAATTCCCCATCTGGAGTTTTCCTACTTGGCATAGCAATAAAAAGTCCACTTTGACCTTCTATCACTTTAATATCATGAACAACAAATTCATTGTCAAAAGTTATTGATATAATCGCCTTCATTTTCCCCTCTGTAGCTATTTTCCTAATTCTAACGTCTGTGATTTCCATACACTCCACCTCCAAGTTGCGTTATAGTTATACTATTTCTCTATAACTTGGGTTTTTCCTTCTTAAATTGTAAATAAAAATTAAATCTTTTGAATATTACACTTTTTCAAAGTTTTTTGATGGAGTTAACTCAGAGTTACCTTCCTCGTTTATTCCTTTAAACTGAATAATCGATATGTATTCTGCTATTAATTTATGACCGCTTTGAATATTATCAACGAGAACTCCAATACCTAAAAGTTCACTTTCGAATTCTTTAAGCAAATTAATTATACCTGTTGCAGTGCCTCCAGCTTTCATAAAGTCATCTATAAAAATACATTTGCTCTGTTTTTTTATAGACTTTCTTGAAAGAGACATAGTTTGAATTCTGTTACTAGATCCAGATACATAGTTGATACTAACAGTACTGCCCTCAGTAACCTTCGGATCATGCCTTACAATAACTAATTGAACACCAAGCATTTTTGCCACTTCATACGCAAGTGGTATCCCTTTAGTCTCGACTGTTACAACATAGTCTATGTCTAACTCACTAAACGCAGATGCAAGGATTACTCCTGCTTTGTGCACTATTTCTGGATTATACATAATATCAGTCATATATATAAAGTTTCCTGGTATCACCCTGTCCTTCTGTGTTAAAATTTCACATAATTTTTCTGCAAATGTTATACCTTCTTGCCTTGAGACTCCGCAAATATATTTTACTCCACCAGCTGCGCCTGCCACCGATTCCACTCTTCCCATAGATAACTCACTTAAAGTTTCACGAACAATAACAATATCTTCGCTAATTGTGGATTTAGCTGCATTAAATAATTCCGTAAACATCTTTAGATTAATTGTCTTATTAGGATTTTCTGTTAATATTTTAGTAATACCTGTAACTCTTTGATTTCTACTATATTTATTCATAATATCTCACCCATATCTTTATTTTACGAATTTTACTTTGTAAAATTCTTACTATCATTCGTATTTTAATTGTAAATCTTTTTTATCTTTATTACAATGCCTAATAACTAATTTCAAGAGATTTAGTTACTTTACGTGCGAAAACTTGTTGACAGCTTTTAAGCTTTATAATTTGATGCAAGGCATTTTGAAAAAATATTATTCTATAATGTGTTTAGTTTTTTTGTATTTTTGTATATAATTAAGACGTACATATATACATTTATTTGTTATAATCATTACTAATGCAATTTGCATATACTAAATAGTCATAATCATTTTTAAGGAGTTGATATAATGTCTTTTGATTTTATAAGAGATAAAAACAAAAAAGTTCATTTCATAGGAATCGGTGGCATAAGTATGAGTGGTCTTGCTGAAATACTCATAAAAAATAACTATACAGTCTCTGGGTCTGATATGAATTCATCACATATCACAAACAAACTTAAAGAAAAAGGTGTTCAAATTTATATAGGCCATAATGGTGATAACATAAATACTGCAGACTTAGTAGTTTACACTGCTGCTATTTCTCCTGAAAATCCAGAATACATTAAGGCTAAAGAGTTAAACATTCCTTTAATAGATAGGGCTGAATTTTTAGGTCAAATTATGAAAGGTCACAAATATAATGTTGCAGTAGCGGGTACACATGGTAAGACTACTACCACTTCAATGCTTGCCCACATCATTTTAAAAGAGGATGTAGACCCTACAATACTCGTGGGTGGAGAATTAGATGCTATCGGAGGTAATGTTTTAGCTGGAAATAGCGACTATTTTATTACAGAAGCCTGTGAGTATAAAGCATCATTCTTAAAGTTTTTTCCCTATATAGGAACAATATTAAACATAGATGCGGATCACCTAGATTACTATAAAGACATAAATCACATTAAAGATACCTTCATAAAATTCATTAATATTATACCAAAAGAAGGCTATTTAGTTGCGAATGTGGAAGATGAAAATGTTAAAACTATCCTCCATAATCATAATTACAACTGCAGCATACTTACTTACGGAATAAATAACGGAATGCTTAAGGCAAAAGATATTAGTTATAATGAATTAGGTTGTGCCACCTTTGATGTATACAAAGAGGGTCACAGACTATTTCAAATAAATCTTAATGTACCCGGGCAGCATAATGTTCTAAATGCTCTTGCAAGTATAGGCACCGCACTAATCCTTAATTTTTCTGAAAACTCAATTACGCGCGGCCTTTCTAGTTTCAAGGGTACACATAGGAGATTTGAGTTAAAGGGGATTAAAAATGGCGTAACTGTTATTGACGATTATGCCCACCATCCTACAGAAATTAAAGCAACTTTAAGTGCTACAAAAAATTATCCTCATAATAAAATTTATTGTGTTTTCCAACCCCATACTTATTCAAGAACATTAAGCTTATTTGAAGATTTTTCAGATTCTTTTTATGATATGGATAATTTAATACTAGCAGATATTTATGCTGCCAGGGAAAAAGATACTGGAGTAATAAGTTCAAATATGCTTGGAGATAGAATAAGAGAGAAAAGTGTAAATTGCATAAATCTTCATAGCTTTGATGAAATTGTTGATCATCTTAACAATAATTTAAAAGAAGGAGATATTCTTCTTACAATGGGTGCAGGAGACATCGTTAAAATAGGAGAAATGTACTTAAAATAATTGTTTATATTTATCTAAAGTATTTTTATGAAATTATAAAATAATCCATAATACTTAAGGCTTAAGTCTACGTCTTTCAGATGTAGGCTTATTTTTTATTTATGTGTTTGTCTACAACCACTATATTAGGAGTGTAATCCTGAAAATTTATTTAAAATTAACCTTAGAAAGGAATGTGTTCTTTATGAAAAAAGTTATTTACCAAGTAAATGCCTTCTCAGATCTGCCCTTCGGTGGTAATCCAGCTGGTGTAGTACCTAACGCTATTGGATTAAATTATACCGATATGTTAAATATCGCCCGAGAAATGAATTTATCGGAAACTGCCTTTGTTTTTCCTATGAAAGATGAGGAAGCAGATTATGAGGTAAGATTTTTTACCCCTACCCAAGAAGTAGACTTATGTGGTCATGCTACAATTGGTTCTTTTTTTTCTTTAGCTTCAAAAGGTATTATTACTGGAACTGATAATGTTAAAATTGTAAAACAAAAAACAAAGGCCGGTATTTTACCAGTTGAACTTTATTTTAAAGATAATAAAATCGATAGTGTAATGATGACTCAAGCTAAACCCAAATTTGTTTTTGATGTTGCAAATACATATGAACTTGCACAAATCATGGGTATCAATTCACGTGATATAGGAATATCCGGGTATAGCCTCATTCCTCAAGCTGTATCTACCGGCCTTACAGACATTATGCTTCCGGTCAAAAGTTTGTCTGCATTAAAATCCCTAAATCCAAACTATACTAGATTAACTGAATATAGTAATAATCTAAATATTATTGGGGTACATGCCTTTACGCTTGAAACTGAAGAAGACTCCTCCACTCTATCTTGTAGAAACTTTGGTCCCGCTGCTGGCATAAATGAAGAATCTGCCACAGGAACTTCTAATGGGGCACTTGGTGCCTATCTAGTAAAAAATGATGTGCTTAAATTTGAAGATAATATAACTATAATCTGTGAACAAGGCTACTATATGAATAGACCTAGTAAAATAATCGTAAGATTAGAAGGAAGCAAAGAAAACTTAACAGTAAAGGTTGGGGGTAAATCGGTCATTGTTATGGAGGGGCTTATTTAATCTACATAAATTAAAAAAATTAAAGCTCATATCCTTATACTAAAATAAGGATATGAGCTTTTTTACTTTCTATTATATCTCATGAAAAGCTGTTCTACTGCCTTAACGCTTTCAGGTTCAATATGTTGAAGAAGGATATTATATGGCTTTTTACCTACTTTTATTGCAATATATTTTTTTGTTATTGCAACCTTACTTATATCATTAAACATAATAGTCTTCCCCTTTGACGCAAAGTTACTATTAAGTTCAAATCTATCCTTTTCAAATTTTAAATAATTTAAATTTTCTAGTTTTCTAAGTTTTATAATAAAAGATATTGAAAATCCTATAGATACAAATGTCACCATTAGAAATATTCCCGCAATTCCAGTTCTTCCACGAACAAATGATCCTATGACTCCTATTAATAATGCAAAGCTCATTAAAATGCTGAATGCACCTTGCTTCATAGCCATTTTTTTTGTTACTCTACTAAATTTAATTTCTTTCAATTGCTTCCCTCCTAAGATACTATTTGTGTATTTTCAGCTCCACGAAAAATTCTTTATCTGTTACTTCAATATATATTTCACTATAATCTATTTCAAAATTTGCCATAGTGGAATGGATTCCACTATCACTTAAAAAATGCACTGTACATATATTATTATTATCTTCTATATTACAAAATCTAATAAATATACTTTTAACAGATGGAAATTGTATTCTAGACTTTATGTACTTAGGCAGATTTTCAAAATATAAATTTACGCACCGATACTCCACTTCGATTATTAAATCAACGTTATATTCATCCTTTTGTATTTCCTTTACTGCGAAATCGCCTATTATTTTCAAATTGCTTTTTTCATAAATCATATGGCACCTCCAATAAAAGATATTAGTATTAGGCTATTCCATAAGTATCTTTATCAATTATATATTCTCTACCGGTCACAATATTACCTTTATCTAATAATCCTAAAACCATCTATATATTTCAAAAAACTATTTCTGTAATTTTCAACATAATATCCCTCATTGTTTTCTCATTTTTTTATTTTAAAGCAACTAAATTTTGTACTACCAAAATTATCTACTAATGTAAACACTCATATTTAAATTTCAATATTTATAATTATATTGCGTATAAACATTAGTCTTTGGTAACACTAGATATGAAAAAATGTTTTGGAGGTATATATAATGAAAAATTTTCTAGTTTCAGCTATAGTAGATGTCGTAATAATCTTTGCTTCATATTTTCTATTTAGAAGTATTATAAGTGGGCCAACTCGTCACCGATTGTATGAGAAATTCATGAGTTCTTTCGCTAAATTCGTAATTATTATTTTTGTATCTACCGCACTAGTAACATCTCTCATAGCTCTAGTTTTATACAAAACACGATATATAGTATATATTAACATACTAGCTCCTGCCTTATTATCAATCCTTGTAGGTTTTGTTATGTCTACTGTACCTACTAGAGGCGCCGGTGATAAAGAAAAGAATGGCAAAAATAAATAAATAAATAAATATAAAGCAGCTTTTAGGATAATATTGTTTTTATATCATCCTAAAAGCCGCTCTCTTCTTTTACACATTCCCTAAATAATTAATTTAACAAAAGAATATGCTAATTTAAATCCATATAATATTATGACTATACCACATACTAAGTTTATTATTTTAATAACTTTAATGTTAAACTTCCCTTTAAATAGCGAAATAATTGTTGCTAATGAGGTAAACCAAATGAAGGACGCTAAGCATACCCCTATAATAAAGTAGCTTGACATGTTTACTGGAAGTGAAGCTCTCATCCCACCCAATAATAAGGAACCATCAACTAGAGCCTGGGGATTTAGCCAGGTTACTGCAAAACATGTCCATACTATTTTTATAAATGATTTATTCACATCCACAGTTTCTCCCGATTCAACTTCTGGAACTTGCCTGACGAGACCTACTCCAATGTAGATTACTGCTACACTACCTAGTAAAAGAATAAGTATCTTTAAAAGTTTAAACCTTTCCATAAGCGCCCCTACACCTAAAAAGCATGAAAGCGCAAGTGATATATCAAAAAATATAGTAATAAATGCAACTTGATATGCCCTTAGTCTACTTTTGCGTATAGCCGTATTTATTACAAATATGTTTTGTGTACCAATGGGTGCTACGTATGCGAAACCTAAGAGTAAGCCTTGTATTATATATTTATACATTCCGATCCCCCTAACTCATATATATCCTTATCACTTAAAAATTACCTCTTTATCTGCACCTCTATTTATGTGAGATTATTAATTTTTATAGATTACAATTTGAACTTAATTGTAATCTATAAAAATTTTAAATGCAATAATGTTTTCAGAAAATTGTGGCAAGATCCAGTTATATAAAACAAAAATAAACTGTTGACATTTATGCATTTGTTTTATATAATAACTAGTGTTGTCAGCAAGTAGAATTTATAACTTACATATTTCATGTTTTATATTTTCAAAAATATTTACCAATTTTGTTGACATTTATGCATTTGTTTTGTATAATTAAGTTGTCTTCGGGGTGTAGCGCAGCTGGGAGCGCGCGTGGTTTGGGACCATGAGGTCGCAGGTTCAATCCCTGTCACCCCGACCAAAAAGAGTTGTCTAATGACAACTCTTTTTTTATTATAAATTTTTATTCGTTAGTATGTATAAAACTCGTCATTTTTGACAAAATAGATAATAGCCTACTATTTTATTATTTTTTGTAGATAATATGCTAAAGTCATTACATATCTAATAACAACTTAGGAGTGATTATTTTGAATAAAATGTATAATGAAATTTTTAAATCCCTAGCCAAATCCTATTATGAAGATAATTTTGAAAACAAAGTACAGGAATTACTGTCTAAGGATAATATTAATAAAACTGAGTTAAGCTCCGTAATTTCCTCACTTTGCGGAGTTGAAGTATACTTTTCTCATAATTACATAGATGATTTAAATAAAGCTATCCTTTCTTATGAATCAAATTATAAAATTGTAAATAAAATCAAAGGCTGCACTATGGATTGTACAGATAAGCCTGGAAAGACAAAATGTCAAGCTTCCTGCCCTTTTGATGCCATATTAATAGATAATAAAAGTAATACTACTTATATTGACAATGATAAATGCACAGACTGTGGTTTTTGCGTAGAAGCATGTCCGAATGGTGCCTTAATGGACAAGGTAGAGTTTATTCCTCTTTTAAATTTATTAAGAGGAGATTCGAAAGTAATAGCAGCTGTAGCCCCTGCCATTACTGGTCAATTTGGAGAAAATGTTAATATAAATAATCTTAGAACCGCTTTTAAAAAAATGGGGTTTACAGATATGGTTGAAGTTGCTTTTTTTGCGGATATGCTTACATTGAAAGAATCCGTAGAATTTGATGAGCACATTAAAACAAAAGAAGATTTAATGATCACCTCCTGCTGTTGTCCTATGTGGGTAGGGATGGTAAAAAAGATTTACCACGATTTAGTGAAGTATGTATCTCCCTCTGTATCTCCTATGATTGCCTGCGGTAGAATTTTGAAGAAATTAAACCCTAACTGCAAAGTAGTCTTTATAGGTCCCTGCATTGCAAAAAAGGGTGAAGCTAAGGAAAAAGACCTTTTAGGTGATATTGATTTTGTTCTTACATTCTCAGAACTTAAGGATATTTTTGATATATTAAACATCGACCCAGAAAAACTTCCACAAGCTGTATCCAGTGAGTATGCTTCCAGAGGCGGCAGGCTTTACGCTAGGACAGGAGGAGTATCTATAGCAATTGGAGACGTTATAGAAAAATTATTTCCTGAAAAATATCATTTATTAAATGCTATTCAAGGAAACGGTGTAAAAGAATGTAAAAAACTACTTGCTAAAGCTCAAAATGTAGAGGTTAATGCAAATTTTATAGAAGGTATGGGTTGTGTTGGTGGTTGTGTTGGAGGGCCTAAAGCTTTGATTGACGCAAGCTGCGGAAAACGTAGAGTGGATAAGTTTGCAGAAAGTTCAAAAATTAAAACTTCCTTAGATAGTGATTGTATGAACGAAATTCTAAGTAGAATTGGAATTAATACTGTTGATGATTTTAAAGATAAAAACAAAACCAAAATATTCAACAGAGAATTTTAGATAATATTTTGCAATATAAATGCAAATTAAAATATGGTATAATACTCAGTAATTAATATATTTTTTTGCATTCAAAGGGGGGTTTTATGAAAGGATTACTTGAATATATAAGCGATAAAGATATTAGCCTGCTTAGAATTATAAATAATTCTTGGAAGTGTAGGTTTTTAGATATTATAATGCCAATTATGACTTACTTAGGTTCTTTTTCTTTTATGTTTATATTCTGTACCCTTGCTTTTCTATTTAATAGTACTATTGTTCACACCATAGCTATTAAAGCTATGATTTCTATAACAATCAGCACTGGCATTGGTAAGATTCTCAAAGTAAGCGTTACTAGATTAAGACCTTTTATAACAGTTCCAAACTTGAACATAAAAAAAATAGGCATAGATAAATACTCCTTTCCGTCAGGTCATACTACTGGTGCATTTTCATTAGCTATAATAATAGCTTTATATTTCCCTATATTTGGGTTTATAACTATACCCATAGCTTGTTGTGTAGGAATTTCTAGAATTTACATAGGCGTTCATTATCCTACCGATGTTATTATGGGTATTTTTATCGGAAGTACTTGTTCTTTTCTTACTTACAGATTTTTTTAATTTTAAATCCTAGTATTTAATTACATTTCGACCTGTTATACTTATATAAGAGGTGATTAAATGCTAAAAAATATTAAAGCTGCAATTTTCGATTTAGACGGAACCCTAATAGACTCTATGTGGGTTTGGGATAGAATAGATAAAAATTATTTTAGAAGCAGAAATATAGATTTACCTAAAGATCTAAAAACCCAAATAGAGCACCTTAGCTTCAATGAGACTGCGGCATATTTTAAAAATAATTTCGGTATATTAGATACTATAGACGAAATTAAAAATGAATGGAACGATTATGCCCATGAGGAGTATCTTAATAATGTAAAACTAAAGCCCGGTGTAGTTGAGTTTTTATCTTTACTTAAAACCCTGAATATAAAAATCGGACTCGCTACAAGTAATAGTAAATTTTTGTTAGAAGCTGCACTACATGCTAATAATATCTACCATTATTTTGACTGCATAACCCTAACTGATGAAGTATCTCGCGGGAAAGACTTTCCCGATGTATATTTACTTGCCGCTGAAAAATTAGGCGTAATCCCAGAGGAATGCATTGTATTTGAAGATATACTTCCTGCAGTTAAAGGTGCAAAATCCGCCGGAATGAGAGTAGTCGGTGTCTATGATGATTTCTCCAAAGAACAAAGGGACGATATTGTTAATCATGCAGATATGTATATAATAGGATATAACGAGTTAACTACAGCGATTTAAGACTCATGTGTATACATGAGTTTTTTTGTGAATGTTTTTGTTTTCTATCGAATAGAATATACTAAGAATAAATATAACTATTTAACATATGCACAAACTTGCCGATTAAACTCTATCATATTAATATATCATTATCTAAAAGAAGTAATTTACAAGGAGAGATACTATTGCTCATTTTTCTTTTTTCTATTCTTTTGATATGCTTTGGTATTTATTGTTATATTATGGACCAAAAATTATCAACTCAAAAAACCCAGCTAAAGGTTATCTCTAGGCAAAATAGAGAACTCAAATCAAAAATTGAAACTTCACGTTGTGCTGAGGGTCCTATTGTAATAAAATACAAACTACCTCTTTTTAAAAGCGGAACTATAAAAGAGAGTTGTAGTTTGTATTTAAGTCCTATTGAAATTTCACCTGTTCTATCTAATATAGTTAAAAGTACGACCGTAGAGATTCAAGATTCCGCTGATATTTTTGATATTTCATGGTATGAAGTATCTATAAACTCTCAGACCACCATTAATAATAAAGGATGGATAAAAAAAGATAACATAATTACCCTGGACGACACTGTTAGTCACCAAGAGGAGATTCCTACTTAAAAAACAAAAGGCATATATCCATAAAATATATGCCTTTTAAAATTAATCTTTATTTCCATCAGTAATTAGTTTTTTCATTTTCAGAATGCTAATTATGTTATAATTTATAAATCAAACTAACAATCTTGTTAGAACTAAAGGGGTTTAATATGAGAATAATATCTAAAAGCAACCTATGTACAAATAGACCATATATAAATTTAAAAAAACTTTCAATAAAAAGTTCATTGAGAGTTGGTGAAATTACTGAAGCTGGGTTTAAAAGTACTTATATAATAAATCAACATACACAAAGCTTATCTACTAATGAGAATTACATTCTACAATTTAGTAAAGGAATTCAGAAAATGACACTTGATACAGAGCTACTCCATGAACTCTTATTAGTTGAAGTTAATTATTCATCTAAAAGTAGTAATAAATCTGCTAAATTCAAGGTCTACCTTGTCTTAGATAATATAAAATATTCCTTACCATTTAGTTCATTTCAAGATATTTATGATAACTGTATGGATATCCTAGCTAGAGAACTTGATGGAAAAGAAGAATTAACTTACATAAAAGAAAGCTTTAACAATTTAGAAAATGATGAAATCTCAGTAGATATAGAGTTGAATTTAGAAAGATTACAAGAATTTAAAAATAAGGTAAACTACAAACGAAATATTTATTACTTTGTTATAAATAACATTGCTTCAACTACTTCAAAGTATGATATTAACACTAACTCTAAAGAGATACTAATAAGTGATACTTTAAAAGTTCTAAGATACAACCCTTCTACAAGGCTTTATATCATACTAGAACCTATTGATGAAACAACTAAAATAAAATTAAACGAAAGTGATATTATTTGTAACCTCGGTGAAATTGATTTTCCTACTGTTAGCATATGCACGGGTTATGGGCTTGGAAAATTATTAGATGTTAAAAATAATGTTATTCCAAATACTAATACATTATCATTATTTGCAAATATTCTAGACCTAGGATTAGAAGTTTTAAAAAAGTGATATATATATAAAGAGCTAGAAATTATTCTAGCTCAGACCGTTGACAAACATAAAATGTAAAACACTCTAATTTAAAATTGGAGTGTTTTTTTCATATTCAAAAAGGATTTTAGGACATCGATGTCGAATATATATAGTATACAAACTTTATAATTCGGAGGGCATTATTATGATTAATGAAAAGAACTTCACACAACAAAAACTAGAAATGGTGTATTTGGAAGATTTAGTTCCTAAAGACCATATTCTGAGAAATATAGATAAATACATGGATTTCTCTTTTATAAGAGAACTGACTAAAAAATATTACTGCTTAGATAATGGAAGACCTGGCGTAGATCCTGTTATACTTTTTAAAATGCTGTTTATTGGGTACCTATTTGGAATAAAATCTGAACGACAACTTGTAAAGGACATTGAAGTAAATGTGGCTTATAGATGGTTTCTGGGACTAAGTCTTACTGATCCTATTCCAGATCATTCAACAATTAGCCAAAATAGACGTAGACGGTTTAAAGGTACAGATGTGTTTCAAAAAATATTTGACGAAGTAGTATTTAAGGCTATAAATCTTAAGATGGTAACCGGTAAAATACTTTACACAGATTCTACACACCTAAAAGCAAATGCTAATAAGCGAAAGCTTGTGAAAATTGAAGTTGAAAAAACGCCGAAAGAATATGTATCTGAACTTAATAAAGCAGTGGAAGAAGATAGAATAAACCATGGTAAAAAACCTTTAAAAGAAAAAGAACCTGTTACCAAAATAAAAGAAACTAAAGTTAGCACAACCGACCCCGACAGTGGATATATGATGAGAGATGGCAAGCCGGAAGGCTTCTCATATTTAGATCACAGAACTGTCGATAGCAGACATAATATAATTACTGATGTGTATGTTACTCCTGGAAACATAAATGATGTTGATCCTTATATCGATAGATTAGATGTGCAAATAAAAAAGTTTAATTTTAATACAAAATATGTTGGTGCAGATGCTGGTTATGCTACAAATCTTATATGTAAAGAACTATATGAGAGGGAATTAAAATCTGTAATGGGATACCGTAGGTCTCCACATACAAAAGGAATGTACACAAAAAATAAATTCCAATATGTTAAAGAGCAGGACATTTACGTATGCCCTGACTTAAGGGCTTTACATTATAAAACGACAACAAGAGAAGGATATAAAGAATATGTTGGTAATGCAAAATATTGCGAGATATGTCCAAATAGAGCTCAATGCTTTTCTGCAAAAAGCAAGTTTAAAACTATTAGAAGACATGTTTGGGAAACGTATAAAGAAGATGTTGTAAAGTTCACCAGAACAGATAAAGGCAGAAATATATATAGAAGAAGAAAAGAAACTATAGAGCGAAGCTTCGCAGATTCAAAACAACTGCATGGGCTTCGCTATTGCCATATGCGTGGATTAGAAAATGTGCAAGAGCAGTGTCTGCTTACAGCAGCAGTGCAGAATATGAAAAAGATAGCTAGCCTGCTATCTTTACTGTTTTTTGATTTTCTAACTAAGAAGATAGTTGTTATTTTAAATTTATCCATAACTCAAAATGCTATCGCATAATTGCATGTAAAAAACCCAGTATAATAAAAAAATTATACTGGGTTTGTAAACAACCTGAGCTAGAAATTATTCTAGCTCTTTTTGTTGTAAATTATACGATTTTAGTTGTCCATTCTTCACAGTTCCATACATCTGTTACTACGTCTTGATAGAATTCTGGTTCATGACAAACTATAAGTATACTTCCTGTATATTCTTTTAGAGCCCTCTTGAGCTCTTCTTTAGCATCTACATCTAAATGATTGGTAGGCTCATCTAAGATCAATATATTAGTTTCCCTGTTTAGGAGTTTCGCAAGTCTTACCTTTGCTTGCTCTCCACCACTAAGCACAGTAATTCTACTTTCAATATGCTTTGTAGTAAGTCCACACTTAGCAAGCGCAGATCTTACCTGACCCTGAGTGAAGCTAGGGAATTCTTGCCAAAATTCTTCAATACAATTATTTCGATTGACTCCCTTTATTTCTTGCTCATAGTATCCTATATATTGATAATCTCCTACGTTTGTATGCCCTGAAACAGCTTTTATATCACCCATAAGACTCTTCAACAATGTTGTTTTTCCAACACCATTAGCCCCAACTAAAGCAATCTTTTGTCCTCTTTCCATATATAAATTTAATGGTTTGGATAATGGACTATCATATCCAGTAACTAAATCCACAGTTTTAAATAATATCTTCCCTGAAGCTCTTGCAGATTTAAAATCAAATTGCGGCTTTGGTTTATCTTTTGTAATTTCCATTTTATCAATTTTATCTAATTTCTTTTGTCTTGATTTTGCCATACCACTTGTAGAAGCCCTTGATTTATTTTTAGCAACAAAAATCTCTAGTTTGGTAATTTCTTTTTGTTGTCTTTCATAATCAGCTTCCATTTGCTTCTTTTTAGCATCATGAACTCTCAAAAATTCGTTATATGAACCTATATATCTAGTTAGTTTTTTATTTTCCACATGATATATTATATTAATTACGCCGTCTAGAAATTCAATATCATGAGATATTAAGATAAATGCATTTTCATAATTTTGAAGATATCTCTTAAGCCACTCTACATGCTGCTCATCCAAAAAGTTAGTAGGCTCATCAAGTAGTAGAACATCTGGAGCTTCTAATAAAAGTTTTGCAAGAAGAATTTTCGTCCTTTGTCCTCCGCTTAAATCTGCAACATCATTTTCAAGGCCAACATCTTTAAGTCCAATTCCTACAGCTACCTCATCTATCTTAGAATCAATACCATAAAATCCATTATTATCGAGCTGATCTTGTATTGTTCCCATTCTATCTAGTAACTTTTCTAGTTCCTCAGGTGATGCCTCGCCCATTTTTTCTGTTACACTAAGCATTTCATCTTCTAAGTCAAAAAGATATTTAAAAGCATCCCTTAAAACTTCTCTAATAGTTCTTCCCTTTTCCAAAACCGTATGCTGATCCATGTATCCCACTCTTACGCTACTTGACCATTCAACATCGCCCTCATCTGGCATAAGCGAACCTGTAATAATATTCATAAATGTTGATTTACCCTCTCCGTTAGCACCTATAAGTGCTATGTGCTCCCCTTTAAGTAATCTAAAAGATACATCTTCAAATATTACTCTATCACCAAATCCATGGCTCATATTTTTTACTACCAATCTACTCATTTGTATTTCTCCTTACTATAGTATGATTTTATATATTTATAATTTTAAAACTATTTCTAGTTATATATCTATTTGTTCTTAATAATTAAATGTTGTATATAGATTCCCATGCAAAGAAAATACGTCCAATTTTATCTAAATATGCTTAATTCGAGTGTGCATTGAAAAATGACACATATACTAGTGTAATTTATAATTGTCTTTATGTCAAAACAATTTTATGGATCTTATATTACAAATTAATTCAGTGTGGTATACTACTATAGATAAATAGCTTAATATTTTATTAAAGATTGTTTTAACTATAAAAAATATAAGAGACATAATAATTATAAATTGTTATGTCTCCTTAAATAACACAGGAGGAATTTAAAATGGCTTGCAAATTTTACTTATATAAAGGTAAAGGCAGAAATTCAGAAAATGGACACCTTTGGATATATGCAAATGAAATCGAAAACTTTGATGGTGAATATGAAAATGGAGATATAATTGAGGTGTACAATTTTAGACAGGAGTTTATAGGGAAAGGTTTCATAAATGACGTTTCTAAAATTGCCATAAGAATAATGACAAGAGATATTCACGAAGAAATAGATGAAGAGTTTTTCAGAAAAAAACTTGCCGCTGCATGGAAATATAGACAAACCGTTATAGATACTTCTAGCTGTAGATTCTTGTTTGGAGAAGCAGATTTTGTACCTGGAATGATTATAGATAAGTATGAAGACTATTATGTTATTCAATCTTTAGCACTAGGAATCGACAAATATAAAGATATAGTTGTTAAGTTACTAATGCAGGAATACAGTGCAAAGGGTGTCTATGAAAGAAGTGACGCTAGAGTTCGCGAGCTTGAAGGAATGGAGAAAACAACAGGATTCTTAACCGAACCCTTCGATACCGATATAGAAATTATTGAAAATGGAGTTAAGTATTATGTAGATATTGCAAATGGTCAAAAAACCGGATTTTTCCTAGATCAAAAGGAAAACAGAGCAGCTATCCACAGATTATGCAAAGATGCTGATGTTTTGGATTGTTTTACCCACACAGGTTCCTTTGCGCTTAATGCAGGTATAGCTGGGGCTAAAAGTGTACTTGGAGTAGATATTTCTGAATATGCAGTAGATTGTTGCAGAAAAAATGCAGAGCTTAACGGACTTTCAGGTACTGTTAAATTTGAATGCCATAATGCCTTTGATGTATTAAGAGAATGGTCAAGAGAAAAAAGACAATATGACGTAGTAATACTTGATCCCCCAGCCTTTTCAAAATCACGTTCTACTATAGACGGCGCAACACGCGGATATAAGGAAATTAACCTACGTGGTATTAAATTGGTTAAACCGGGCGGATATTTTGTAACTTGCTCTTGCTCTCATTTTATGTACCCTGATATATTTAGAGATACAATAGCCGATGCAGCATTAGATGCTAAAAGAACACTTAGACAAGTTGAGTTTAGAACTCAAGCATCAGACCATCCAATACTATGGAATTCTGATGAATCCTACTACTTGAAATTCTACATATTCCAAGTAGTTTAAAAAAATAAGAGTTTGCCCTATGAACTTTCTCCTGTGTGGCTTGCAATATGAGCTTGAAACATGAAATTTCATTAAGAAATTCTAATCTTTTCTGCTCTTCTTATTGCAAAGCACCCTGGTGCAAGGCACCCTGGTGCAAGGTCACTATGGAGAAATCCATACTAATATTTAATATTCATATCAAAAATAAAACTTGAAACTTTAGGATTAAATATGTTTTTTAACTCTTTGGAATTTATATTATAACTAAATATAGCCGTTGGATAGCAGAGTATTTCACTTATCATTACTTCTTTGCTATTTTTAGGCACTCCAGTAAAATATACAAGGCTGTCATCTTTGGACATTTCTACTAAAGCAGGATATGCAATTTTACTTACAATTGAATTGTTATCATTCGCTAGAGTGCTATCTGTTAATATAGTAGTTAAATGCCCTGTATCTAAAGACAACTCATATATACCAACCCCAGGATTTTCATTTATATCAGAACCACCGATAAGAACCTTTTTATAATTAGAATTATATGAAAGCGAATCTACTAGTGAAGCTTTTATCGTAGCAATTTTGCTTAATTTATTTCCATTTGAATTTACTTTAAAAATAGTATGAATTAATGGTTTTAGTTGTCCTTCATTTTTTTTCCAACTATTTAATCTTAAGCTATTCGAACAGGTTGATATAAGCAAATTATTATGTTTAATGCTAAAAGTATCTACTTCTCTATCTGAATCAGTATTGTCAATTATGTCATATGATTTTGTTTCAATTTTTATTTTAGCAACCTTAACTATTCCATGAGGGGCATTTTAAAAAAATATTGAATTATCATCCGAAACTCTGGGATGAGCTTTTCCAGACTTATTATCTGTAACTTGGAAATTTTTATTATCCTTTAAATTATGCAAATAAATTTGCCAAGGATCATAATCATTTAAATCATCTACATAGACTATTTTAGAACTATCCTTATATAAATCACCAGTAATACATACCTGTCTATCAGTTATAAGATATTTCTCAATTTTACTTTTAACATCCATGGATAATATACTACCTTTATTATCCATGGAAAAAGTAGATATAATTAGTTTATCTTGTGATGATTCACATGGCTCATTTTTTTTAGCAGTAATTTTATTGATTAGAATATGTCCAACTAACATAACTACCAATAAACTAAAAATCACAATTTTATAACTATTTTTCACCAACCAATTGCCCCCTAAATTCTTGATAACATTTTCTTAAACTATAATCCCATCCTTATATTCTGGAACAATATCTATAATATCTTTTTTGCAACAGTATTCTAAATCTGCTTCTAATCCTAACTGTGTGATCCTTTTATAGTGACTTGCATATTTTATAAAACCGTGAATATCTTCATTGTTTTTATAAATATAATGTGAAGTTACAGCAATATCCGAAAGTTCTACTTCTATTTCTTTTAACACACAATCAATTATGTACCCACTGCATAAAAAATCATCTATAGAAAATTCACCGTAAGTTCCAGCATTGACTATTACTACATCATTATTTAAAGATACTATTCTATTTGCAGTAGCCTTAGCGTTAATCATTGCCCCTATTAAGATGTTACTTGCACCCACGCAGCCTTTTATAGCTTTAGTACCATTAGTCGTAGTCATAACAAGAGTTTTGCCTTCTATAGTGTCTCTAGTGTATTCTAATGGAGAATTTGAATAGTGAAATCCTTCTATTTTCAATGCGTTCCTCTCTCCACCAAGCATAAACTCTTCTTTGCTATTTCTCACAATCTCAGCTGTCGCGCCAACTGTTAAAACAGGAATTACGCCTTTGCATCCGTTGTTCATCGCAGTAGTTATTACACTAGTTGCCCTAAGCATATCTATTACTACCACTGTTTTATTTGCTATTTTCTCTTTTTTTATATCATCCGCAGAAATTATTATATCTATTTTCATATGTTTTTCCTCCCCTAATAATTCTTTTTGTCTTATGTGTCGCTAATATAATTATAGTACATATTACTATTTTATATAACAGTTTAGGATTATATAACTAATAGTGCTAACAATATAACCACACAAATTGTCCCGATTAATGCAATAATATTAAGAATTTTATTTGTTTTAAAATCTGTTTTGAATAATCTACGAAGAACAAGATAAATTACAATTCCAATAATTCCTCCAAGAGTATTTCCTATAAGGTCAGTTATATCAGTCGCACCTATTTCAAATATAAACTGCAATACCTCATAGAATAAACTCACACTTGCTATCGGAGCAACTTTTTTTAAGAAAGACCAGTTGCTTTTCAACATACTAACGTAAAGTCCAAAAGGAATAAATACAATTATGTTTTTATATATTTCTGAAAATTCAATCTTGTTATTCACTATTACCGATTCATGAAATGGAATTAAGTTAATGCCATGGAAACGGTCTAATTCCTGAATTGAAAATTGCATTTTAAATACTATAATCCAAGTTAATATGAGCAAATACACTATCAATAAGCAAGTTGTTAATAACTCTTGTTTCGTTCTTTTATTTTCCATTTATAACCTCCGTAACGTTTTTTATAAAGATTATTATTTATATTCCAGTGAATTATATCGCTTTTTTACATAACATTATTTTTCTTAATTGATACATACTTTTAAACAACCTTGAAGCAACCGCTATAAATATATCACCATTGTTTCCCATGCAATTATATGCTTTTATAATCACAAGTTCTATCTCAATAACTTAGATATTACTTACAATAAAATCACCTTGAATTATTACTTTACCTGTACCTCCAACTTTCACCATAATATCATCATTCTCTCTATAGGCATATATATCAATTGCGCACGGAACTTTTACTATATATCCCTGTTCAGCTTTTATTGATATACTTCTTCTATCAGTATAATGATTCTTTAACAAATACGCACCCACTGCTGCATTTCCAATGCCGCATGCCGCATCTTCAATCCCCTCTCTTGGACATATATTTCTTGTATGAATATTAAATGAGTCATCTTTAGTTTCAAAACAAAACACTTGCACCTCTCTTACACCAATAAAATTACATAGATCTTTTAATTGACTTATGTTCCTTTTAACATTCATTAATCCATCTAAAGATTTTATTGGTACAACTAAGTGGCCTAATCCAGTATTTATACATTGTAGTGGTAAATTATCCATTATGTCATCATCATTAATTCCTAAAACTTTAGCTATTTTATACTTTTCCTCAATAATTAGCCCAAATTCAACAGTTTCTTGTTTCAATTTAACAACCATGTCATTATCCTGCTCTTCAATATTAACTTCTTTTATTCCATCTTTTGTCTTGATTAAATATTTTTCTTTTATTATTGGACTTAATTTTGCTGCTTTTTCAAGTGCAATAAATGCAGCTACTGTAGGGTGACCTGCAATTTTGACTTCATTATCTGGCGTAAAATATCTAATATCAAAATCTATTCCATCTTCATCACTTTCGGTAATATACACCGTTTCGACTAAATTAAGTTGACGAGCAATATTTTGCATAACATAATCTTCTAACCCACCTTGATGAATAAATACAGCTGCGGCATTCCCACCTCGTCCATTATATGTAAAGCTATTTATGACGCAAAATTTTTTTATTACATCCATTTATGTTTTACCCCCCTTTTATCAATTGAGCTTTCACGGAAACTCCTTAGCTCCTGTGATTACTCATTTTTAGTATCATTAATTTTTGTTGATTCCCCCACTTTTTTTGCATAAAACACTTGACAAGCCTGTAAAATTTTGCGGTCCTCCTCTTAAAGACATGTTTTAATAGGAGGATTATTTTATGCTTAAAAATTGGAGCTCTCATGCTGATTATCAGCAATTTATTATTTTAAATCTCTCATGTTTCTACAAAGCTTTTCCTAAAAAAATTATAGAACTTGAACCTTCTATCTCTAAGTTGTATTGCTTAGACTTAGATATTCTTAGAGAGATATTAAAACCTTATTATTCTAATATTGGTAGACCTGCAACTCTTCAACCTGAGATATTTCGTTCATTTTCTTTAATGCTTTTTCAAAAGGAAACAAGCATTACCAACTGGGTTAAAAAGATTCATGCCTGTGAGTTACTTGCAACCTGTATAGGCTGCACTAAAAATAATGTCCCATCACTTGGTGCTCATTATGATTTTATCTCTAGATTATGGCTTTCAAATCTGTCTACCGACAGGGTAAACCTAAAAAAAATATATTCGTATAAGAAGAAACCCTCTAAAATTAAGGCACCCGGGAAAAATAAAAAGCTTCCTAATAAAAAAACTGGTGTTGTTAAGAGAATTTCAGATTTTTTTGAAGCTGGTCGCTCATTTTCCCTAAGAGCCGAAAGGCTGCTTCAAAAAATATTCTCATTAGTTGCTGTAGAACCCTCTTTTAATCTTAACTTAATAGAAAAAGATAACCTTACAGTTGGCGGCGATGGTACTTGTGTTCACTGTAAGTCTTCTTACTATGGTTCTAAAGTTTGTGACTGCCGTGAAAATGGAATTTACGATTGCAAATGCCCTCGTAGACTTTCTGACATAAATGCTAATTGGGGTTGGGACAGCCATGAAAATCGTTGGTTTTATGGCTACACTCTCTATGCTTTATCTGTCTATAATAAAAAATATAAGATAGATCTACCTATTTATCTACGATTTGTAGAGGCAAGCAGACACGACAGTGTCACTGGAATAGTAGCATTAGCTGAATTTAGAGAACTGTTACCGCAGTTCACTATATCAAATTATGTTCTTGACTCAGCTAATGATAACTACCCTACATATGAATTATGTTCTAAATGGAACATTAATCCCTTTATTGATCTGAACTCCAAAAACAAAGGAAATTCAAAATATCCAGTTACTCTAGATATTAATGAAAAAGGATTTCCTATCTGTATTGGTGGCCATGAAATGGTCTATAACGGTTATGAAAAAAGTCGTTCACGCCTTAAATGGCGTTGCCCTTTAGTTTTAAAAAAGGTTGCTAGTTGCTCTTGCTGTGAACAGTGCTCACCTTCACCTTATGGGCGAGTAATCTACACTAAACCATCATGGGATTTGCGGTTGTTTACTCCTGTGCCTCGCGGCTCAAAACAATGGAAAACTATTTATAAAACTAGAACCTGCTCAGAACGTATAAACAATCGTATTCTAAATGATTATAAAATTCATACTTTACGAATACATGGTAAAAAACGTTATTCATTTATGACTATGATTGCTGGAATTAATATTCATCTAGATGCAAGACTTAAAGTTTCAGGTTTTAGTATTTTAAATTTATTAGAGTAGCTGTTTGACAATTAAGTACTTTTTTCTGAAAATTCCTGCATCGTGTAGGCTTGTTTGCTATACCTATTTTTATTCCTAACTGCTCTCTGAACATAAAATTTATAGCACTATAATGACTCTATACATAATTAAGTTTTACATATTAGTTTCCGTGACTACTCCAATTCTCAATATTTACAAATACTCATTGTATTCATAAATCGCTGTTTTTTAGAGTAGATGAATTATAATATATTTATCCGTTTTATATCTTAATGTGGATTGTCTAAATACTCCGACAATGTTGGTGCCACAGCATTTACATATAGATTTATTACTTAATTAAATAAATCTATATGAGAAACCTTTATATTATTACTGTCACTTAGACTTATGTTAAAATTACCACTTGCATTTGATCCGATAATTCTAATATTATATTTGCCACTTTTAGGTGTAGTAAAATTTAGATTTCCATTGTCATCTAACTCATTTTTTTTTGATATAACATTATGGTCTGAATCTAAAATAACAATGTAAAATTTTCCTTTACTGATTTTTGTATTATCATTAATAGTTATCTTATTGCCTTTGTCGGATGTGAACTGCATTAAAGACCATTTACCATTAAATTTTTCAAAGTCGAAACTTTCATTATTTTCACCACTTTTCTCATTTCCTTTATATCCAAAACTTTTTTTAGATTTATCATTGCTTGATAAATAATTGTTTGAATCAATATTAGGAAAATATTTTTTATACAATACGGTCCCTGTTCCTGCAATTATCATCACTATTAAGCAAATGATAATTAAATTACTTCTTTTTTTCATTTTTCTAATCCCCCATTTCTAAAATATAGGTATATTATCTATTAAAAAAGCTATACAAAAATCTTTTGAAAACTATGGAAATAATCTCCTTCATATAATACAATATTGAACCAACTGCTACAAACATTATACCACTATTTACCATATCAAAAAAAGAAAACTTCAGTGGAGTATAAATCTCCTTCTGAAGTCTTTATATGATAATTTAATCTTTCTTTTAATACTCATAACTGTAAGCTCTTTTTTCTTAGAAAATGCTAACGAAAGTATATATTACGCAGAATGCGTTTGAACAAGCCTTAGTAATTCACAATTTATTTTATTTTTAGCATATGCAAATAAAATAAATTTTAGAAGTACTTAGCGATGTGAACGCATTCCAGTAATATATACTTTTCGTTATAGCATACTCTAAGAAAAAAATTCCCCATGCCCTATTCCTTATTTTCTTTCCATATTAAAAAGGCTATAAGAAATACAGATGCATCTTTAAAGTTCCTAATATCAAAATTTGTTTCTTTCTTAATCTTATCCAATCTATAGATCAGGGTATTCCTATGAACATATAGTTTCCTAGCAGCATCACTAATATTAAGACCACAATTTACAAATTGCTCAATAGTTGATATCATTTCACCATCGAAAGCATCGAATTTGTCTTTTAACATATATAAAAGTTCCTGCTTAATTTTTATGTCTATGTTATAGACGATTTTCTCAAACAACATTTTATTATAACTAAATATATGATCTTTTATATCAAATTTTTTCCCTAGCTGCATACATTGAACAGCATCATTATAAGCTTTTTTAAACTCGTTTATATCATAAGCTCTATCTCCATAACTTAGATAACATTTACAATACAAATCTGATGATATGGATTCCTTTATACTTTCTGTATGTTCTTGTATTTCAGCAAAGTCACCAATTACAATAATACTATCATTATATATTAAACTTACAACTGGTTCTTTATCATATATTTGTTTTATTATGTTGAGAGATTCATAATTACTTCCATCTGAACTTATTAATATGATATAACACCCATCTTTGAGAAAAGGTAAATTGTAATTAATATTATCAATAGAAATTTCTCTATTCTCTAAAATATCAATAACTGCTTGTTCTTTAGTTAAAAAATGCTGGGTATATTTATTTTCAATAACATATTTAAGTAAGAATGTACAATTTTCATACTTCTTCTCTAAACTTATTATGCCTTTAACTCGTCCAAGCATAATAGTAAAGTTAGTTATATTTGAATTTTCAATATTTAAGTCACTAATATATAAAGCAATCCCATCTTCGGTAACTATATCAAATGGTATGTTTGAAGAGTGACTTAAATCCTTCAGGAATTCAGTAAAATTGTACATAGTACGTTTCCCCCTATATTATCGTGTTCTCCGTTTCTTTATCAAATATATGAATTTTATTAGTATCTAAAGCAATCTTAATTTTTTCTCCAACTATAGCTTTGGACGATCCATTTACTCTAGCTACAATACTTGTATTTCCTTTTGACAAATAAATATTAGTCTCCGCGCCCATAAGCTCCGTAACGTCAACTTTGGCTTCTATAACTGAATTTTTATTTTTTTCAATAAAGTCAATACCGTCATCAATATCTTCTGGTCTAATTCCCATTATAACA
Source organism: Clostridium sp. CM038 (assembly GCF_055081105.1). Classification (NCBI taxonomy): domain Bacteria; kingdom Bacillati; phylum Bacillota; class Clostridia; order Eubacteriales; family Clostridiaceae; genus Clostridium; species Clostridium sp. CM038. The sequence continues at coordinate 3,844,070 of NZ_CM143651.1, forward strand.
ATTTTGCCTATATAGTCTTTTTCTTTTACAGCTTCTGCCTTATCCTTCGGTAATATTATAGTTTCATTATCGAAAGAAAGCACAACTTCACCATCTTTTTCTAAAACCTTAGCTTCCATAAAGTTCATTTGAGGACTTCCTATAAACCCAGCAACAAACATATTAACTGGATGTTCATATATGTTATGAGGAGTATCTACTTGTTGCACTAATCCATCTTTCATTACAACTATTCTTGTCCCCATAGTCATAGCTTCTGTTTGATCATGCGTTACGTATACAAAAGTTGTTTGAAGTTTATGATGGAGTTTTGCTATTTCTGTTCTCATTTGAACTCTAAGTTTAGCATCTAAATTCGATAGTGGCTCGTCCATTAAGAATACCTTTGGACTTCTTACTATAGCTCGTCCAAGCGCTACTCTTTGCCTTTGTCCACCTGACAATGCCTTTGGTTTTCTATCAAGCAAATGTTCTATATCAAGGGTTTTAGCTACATCAGTAACCTTTTGTTTTATTTGATCCTTTGGCATTTTTCTTAATTTTAATCCAAATGCCATGTTATCATATACAGTCATATGAGGGTACAATGCATAGTTTTGGAAAACCATTGCTATATCTCTATCTTTGGGTGCCACATCATTTACTAATTTATCTCCAATATATATCTCCCCTTGTGATATTTCTTCAAGACCTGATATCATTCTCAAAGTTGTTGATTTACCACAACCAGATGGTCCTACAAAAACTATAAATTCTTTATCTTCTATTTCAAGATTAAAATCTTTAACCGCTGTTACATTCCCTGTATAAACCTTGTATATGTGTCTTAATGATAAATTTGACATAATATATACCCCCCCTATATGTTTCTATATATATATATTAAACCTTTAAAAGCTATTTATCTATTTGCAAAACACACAAAAATTGTAAAGTTAATTTGTAGAAAGACACAACTGACCCTTTATTAAATTATCACCTGCGGTGCTGCAACATCTTCACAGAAGATACATTGACGACTTCAGAAGGAGATTTATACTCCCACTGAAGTTTCTCTTTGTTATTGTATGTAACTCCCACTCATAAAAGTGGGAGACTTTCCTTCTGAAATGTCGTCAAAACCTAATCCTTAAAATTTTTCCCTTGATATAAATCTAATTCCTTTAATCTGTTATCTATTCCATTTAAAACTTCCCATTTTTTCAAACTCCACATAGGGCCTATTAGTAACTCCCTTGGTGCGTCGCCTGTTAATCTATGAATAACCATATTAGGTGGAAGCATAGTAATTGACGTACAAATTATATCTATATACTCATCTTGCTGCAAAAACTTCAGCTTTTCTTGTTTGTAAAGGCTAACCATAGGGGTATCTTCCATAAGATGAAGTAGATGCATTTTTATACCCTTTACATTTTTATGTGCCACGTAGTCTATGGTTTTTAGCATGTCCTCCCTACTCTCTCCAGGAAGTCCAAAAATGGTATGCACCACCACATCAATGTTTCTCTTATTAAGCTCACTTAGAGCCTCCTCAAATCTCACTAATTTATATCCCCGATTAATAATTTTTGCGCTTTCATCACTACTAGTTTGAAGCCCTAGTTCTACCCATGTGTATACTCTATTAGAATATTCCTCTATAAGATCTAATACCGCATCGTCTAAACAATCAGGCCTTGTAGCTATAGCAAGAGCCACCACTCCTTCTTGTGATACTGCCTCCTCATATTTTTCTCTTAATACATCGATATTTGCATAAGTATTTGTATAAGCCTGAAAATAAGCAATGTATTTCCCTGTTTTCCATTTTTTATTCATCATAACCTTTATATCTTCAAATTGCTTTGTAATAGAAAAATCCCTATTCCCAGCAAAATCTCCTGAGCCCCTTTCGCTACAAAACAAACACCCTCCACTACTAATAGTCCCATCTCTATTTGGACAAGAAAATCCAGCGTCCAAAGCAATTTTAAAAACCTTATTACCGAACTTGTCCCTTAAAAAATAATTTAAACTGTGATATCTTTTGTCACTCCATATTTTCTGCACTAATATCATCCTTTCTTTATTTAAAGACCATTTAAATAAACTAACTAGTCGTAAGACTAGTTAGTTATTTGAAGATTCAAGCCCTATATCAATTATACCTTATAGTCTGTGAACAGTGCATTATTTATAATTTATCTACGGTAAAAGTCTTTAAATCAAGTTTCCATTTACCAATTATATCTGCTTCCGAACTGTTAACATTTGGTTTAGGCATTACTTCATAAGTCATAGTATCCTCACCAAAAGAAGAAAATACAATTTGAACTTTTTCTACAGGATAGTCTTTTTCAAAATTAACAGGAATCATATCTCCATTATCTACATTATAAACCCTAATATATTTGCCCGTTTTTTCCTTATTATACTGTACAAGCAAAAATTTTTCATCTAAGGAGAAGGTCATAAATTCTACTTTACAATCAAGCAATAAATCTATTGAAATTAATTCCTTTCCAATTGGTTTTTCCTTAGCTACTTCACCCGATCCTCCACCTTGCGGGGACTCCTCAGTTGGATTTGTAGCACTTCCCTGAACTGCTAGAGATTGATCAATGTTAACAATACCAATAAATGAGTTTTTGTTATAAGTACTAACTGCAAGTTTATCTCCTTCATAACTAAAATTTATAGAGCTGAATTCTTTTGTAGGCACCACTACTTTATATAATCGCGCTCCATCATCTTTCGAATATACATATTTAGGAAACCCCGCTTTATCAATAATTAAATTGGTTTTTACATTTTTTTTATCTCTAAATCTAATACCCATGTCCTCCACAAAAGCTTCATTTTGTGGTGTATTGGTTATTTCGCTTATTTTATATTCAGCCCCATCTTTAATAATTCTGATAGAATATTCATCAAGGCATGACTGAGAGCTATCCATCGATGTTCTTGTAACTCTAACCTTAAAAACCCCACTTCTACCAACTTCATTACTTTCTGTAACTTTATAACCTTTTATCTTCATATCACTAATTGGCATATTAGAAACTTTTTCAGATAATTCCTTACTATATAGTTTTTTACCATTTTCATAATCTTCCTTCATTATAAAATTCATATAGCTCTCAACTACATTAGTTGCAGTTTTAATTTCAAAAGCATTAACTTTTGGCTTTTCTTTATTCTCTTTTTTTGAACATGATGTAAAAGACAAAATACAACACGCTATTAATAAACAACTTAAAATTTTTTTCAATTTTTCACTCCCTTTAATCCAATTTTAATTTAATTATGGAAATTATAATTACTTTTATACTTAGGATTTATAAAATCAAATTCATTATGCTAATTATAGTTTCCCTCTAAATAAATTTTTAATTTATAAAATCATCATTTATTATTAAACAATGCACATATATTTAGAAAGACAAGCATCTTATTTAAGTATGACTATTAATTTAATAATTTTGTGGGGGAGATTTTTTGAAAAAAACAATTGGTCAAATGTTTCAAATTTCAGCTGTATTTATCGGAACAATAGTCGGTGCAGGCCTTGCTTCCGGTCAGGAAATAACTCAATTTTTCAGTACTTATGGGTATATGAGCTTCTGGGGAATCCTCATATGTGGTTTAATCTATATTTTAATAAGTTCTATTATAATTTCTATTAGCCTAAAACATAAATTAAGCTCCTATACTGAGCTTATAACCCTTATAAGCCCCGGTTTTTTTGGTGTAATTACCGATGTTTTTACAAGTTTTTTCTTAATTAGTGGAGCCGCCATAATATTAGCTGGAAGTGGTGCGCTTCTTCATCAATATTTTGGTGTTTCAAAATGGGTAGGAATTTTACTTATGTCTGTAATCTCTTTATATACCTTACTTAAAGATACCAAAGGATTAATAACAATAAATTCCTTTATAGTACCTGCTCTTACTACAATCATTGTAACTATATTTGTATTGTATTTAGTATTCTACAAAGATATAGTAAGCGCTTCCTATATAAAACAAATCCCCTCTTATAAAACCCAAATTGTCCCTGTCCAATGGTTTTTTTCAGCCGTGCTCTATGCCAGTTATAACATGCTATCCTGTAGTGGTGTTCTAGTCCCAATAAGTCAAGAAATAAAGCATAAACGTATTCTTATTCCCGGAGTTATAATAGGCGCTATAGTTTTAACCATATTATGCTATTTTGTTAATGTGATGCTTTTATTAAACATTCCTCAAATTTTTAAATATGAAATTCCACTTCTATATATTACAAACCGTTTTGGCACACTAATGCAGATTCTTCTGCTTTGTGTAATTTTTTGTGAAATGTTTTCAACTGAAGTTTCTAATATATATAGCGTAGGCAAGACCCTTGAGAAAAAGTTTAATATTTCTTATAAAAAAGCGGTCATATTAATACTTATTATATCTTTGCCTATTTCTCAAATTGGCTTTAAAAATTTAATTAAAGTCCTTTATCCTGGCTTCGGTGCAATAAGTTTTATTTTTTTGATTCAATGTATTCTATTTTATAGAAAAACTTCTAAAAATCAGAATTGACATTATATATATTGCGCTGTACAGTTCTTATATATTCTAAAGATTTAAATTATAAAACAAGGAGATAAAGATGATTAATAAAGGCACTAGAGAATTAGATAGTTCATATTTTTTAAAATTGTTAAAAAAATGCAATTTATGTCCTAGGAAATGTTTTGTTAATAGATTAGGTGGAGAATTAGGCTTTTGTAGAGCTTCTAAGGATGTAAAAATAGCTAAAGCTTCCCTGCATCACTGGGAAGAGCCCTGTATTTCTGGCGTAAATGGCTCTGGAACTGTATTCTTTTCCAATTGTAATCTGAAATGTGTATTTTGTCAGAATAATAAGATAAGCCATGAAGATGCTGGGAAAACGGTATCTATCTATCGCCTTAGTGAAATTTTTTTGGAGCAGCAGGAAAGAGGGGCCCTTAATATAAATTTAGTTACCCCTACTCACTATGTACCCCAAATAATAGAAGCCTTGAAACTTGCTAAAAATAAAGGCCTTAATATTCCTATTCTCTATAATTCAAGTGGCTATGAAAATATAGATACCATTAAAATGCTTCGAGGGTTTATTGATGTTTATTTACCAGACTTAAAATATTGTAGCAATAAATATGCTATTAAATATTCAAAAGCGCCTAATTATTTTATTGTAGCTTCTGCCGCTATTACTGAAATGGTTTCGCAAGTAGGAGAAGTCAAATTTGATGCTGATGGTATAATTCAAAAGGGAGTAATCATTAGGCACCTTATGCTACCAGGCTTATTATTTGATTCTAAGAAAATAATAGATTTTATATATAACACCTTTAATGATTCAGTATATATCAGCTTAATGAATCAATATACCCCTATGCAAGTCGCAATTAATTATCCTGAAATAAACAAGAAAGTAAACCCTAATCATTATGCTGCTCTAATTGAGTACTGCTTAAACCTAGGCATCACCAAGTGCTTTATTCAAGAAAGCGAAAGCTCATCTTCGACTTTCGTACCTGACTTTGATTTAAGCGGAGTATAATGCTAAAAGGTCCCCATGATTTTAATCATGGGGACCTTTTAGCATATAATCATTCCATATAGGTTGCGCTTTGATCTTTATGAATCATCTCCTGCGGAGCTGGATTAATGACTTCAGAAGGAGATTTATACTCCCACTGAAGTTCTTTCTTTATTACAGTATAGGACTCCCCCCTATAGAAGAGGCCACTGAAAAACTATATGAAAAATCGTCATCTAATTAAAGATGGCGATTTTTTTATATAAAAGACTAAAAAACAAAAAGGAATTTTAAAAGATATGTCGAATTAGTATAGTAGAATAAAATAAAAGGGGCTAAACTATTATGCTAAAAGGACAATTGGAAATAAAAATAAATACATACCATAGCTTATATTCGTTAATTATTCCGAAAGATAACATTTTAAAGCAAATTAATGACCTTGTTGACTTTTCATTTGTTTATGACGAATTGATGATTAACTATAGTTCATCTATGGGTAGAGGTGCTATTAACCCCATAATGCTATTTAAATATTTACTTTTGAAAGTAATATATGAATTGTCTGATGAAGATGTTGTTGAAAGAACTCTTTATGACATGTCCTTTAAATATTTTCTAAATTTAGCCCCAGAAGAAACAAATTTAATAAACTCAAGTACACTAACTAAATTTAGAAAGCTTCGCCTTAAAGACATGAATTTATTGGATTTATTAATAAACAAGACTGTAGAACTTGCTATAAAAGAGGGAGTTTTAAAAAGTAAAGCAATAATAGTTGATGCTACGCATACCAAGTCACGTTATAACCAAAAGTCAGCAAGCGAGGAATTATTGAAACGTGCAAAAAACTTAAGAAAAACATTGTACGGAGTACATCCTGGTATTAAAGAAGAGTTACCTAATAAAGTTACAACTGGAGTACTTGAAGATATTCTTGAGTACTGCAAATTATTAATTGATACCATAAACGAGAAGCCAGAAACTGCAGCAAATCCAGCTGTGAAAACTAAATTAAACTACTTAATGGAAGCTATTAATGATGACTTAGAAAATCTAAAAATATCAAAAGATGAGGATGCAAAAGTGGGGCATAAAACTGAGGATAGTTCTTTTTTTGGATATAAATCACACCTTGCTATGAGTGAAGAACGTTTAATTACAGCAGCTGTTATTACAACTGGCGAAAAAAGTGATGGAAAGGAGCTCATAACCTTAATAGAAAAAAGCCGTGAGGCTGGTATAGATGTAAATGAAGTAATTGGAGATACAGCTTATTCTGAAAAGAAAAACCTAGAATATACAAAAGAAAATAAAATTGCATTAATTTCAAGACTAAATCCTGTAATTTCACAAGGAATGCGAAAAAAAGAAGATGAATTTGAGTTTAATAAAGATGCTGGTTTATTTGTATGTCCGGCAGGTCATATGGCTATTAAAAAAGCAAAACAGGGAAAGAAGAATGTTGGTAAAAATCAAGTGCTAACCTACTATTTTAATGTAGAAAAGTGTAAAAATTGTGTTCATAAAGATGGGTGTTATAAAGAAGGCGCTAAATCTAAAACTTATTCAGTTTCAATAAAGTCAAATACTCACAAAGATCAAATAGAGTTCGAAAAAAGTGAATATTTTAAAAAACGAGCTAGGGAACGTTATATGATAGAGGCTAAAAACAGTGAACTTAAGCACCAACATAGCTATGATGTAGCAATATCGTCAGGCTTAATTAGCATGCAAATGCAAGGTGCATTATCAATCTTCACTGTGAATATAAAGAGAATAATTAAGTTGAAAAGCATGAAATAGGGCTTTTAAAACTTAATTATAAAATAAAAAGCATGAGATATCCAAAATATGGACATCTCATGCTTTTTCTATTCAAGCTTGAAAACTCTACTAAATAAAGAGTGCTTTTTTCAGCGGCCTCCTATAGAAGTGGGAGACTTTCCTTCTGAAATGTCATTAAAATCAAACTTTATATTCTTAAAAGAAAAATACAATACACAAGCGAATATTATGCCTGCAAGCACATCTACAAAATAATGTTGCTTTATAAACATAGTAGATAGAATTATAAAAACAGCTGCAGTAACACAGATCATTTTAATAGGTTTACAAACCTTTTCCGATTCATAAATATATAAAGCTACTAACACTGAATTTAAAACATGAATGCTTGGGAAACAGTTATAAGGATTATCAGCCATGTATAAGCTTAAAACCAAATTACTGAAGAAATCCGTTCCTGTTATCATGGGCCTTGGAACACAGGTTGGATAAAAATAATATATTATATAACATGTAATCATACCTATATTTAAAGTTATAAGTAGCTTTAGATACCTTCCTTTATCTACTATACATAGGATAGTCGCAAAAATTGCTATAAATATATACCAAGATATATAAGGTAATATAAAAAATTTATTAAAGGGGATGAGCTTATCTACAAAAGTAAATAGGTCGTTAGTATCTCCTCTATATTGATTTAACATTGGATATGTCATACTTATTAATGGTATACTTAGTCCCAGTAGGCCTCTTTTAATAATATCCTTCCATTCTTGTAGCGCTACCTTCTTTTGTAGTTGTTCCATTTTATCTCCTCCTTCCCTCCTTAATAAAAGCTATATTTTATACCTTAAACTCTACTCTATCTAACCTTGCAATTATCTTTATATCATTATGTTTAACTGTATCAGTTCTTAATGAAACTCTATTGCTTATTAACAATATTTTATTACTATCTAATTTTTTTATTTGTCTTAACACTCTTTCTCCATTGTAATCCACTAGCGAAATAGCATTATTTTCTATTTCATGTGTCAAATGAGCAAAAGCAATGTCCCCACTACAAATTCTAAACCCAAGCATATCGTCATTCTCTATTTCTAAAAACAATACTTTATCTTGAGCATATCCTTCTACTTTATTTGATATTATTGGCATTTGTTTTACACCTATTGCTTTAGCTAAATCATATTTATAAATAGAAACATCTTTTAACACTGAGCTAAACGCATCATTCCATACCTCGTTTACTTTTCCCACGCTAGGTCTTTCGAGCTTTGGTTTTCTTTCTTCTACATACTCAGCGGCTTGAAATGATACAGATGTATCTTCAATTTCTTCCCCTAAGATTTTAGAGATTTTTTCTAAAAATTTCTCATTTATAATCTTTTTTCCCATTTCAACTTCATTAATAAAATTTTCAGAAACTCCGATTTTTTTACCTAATTGTTTTTGACTTATCGCTTTTGATTCTCTTACCTCTTTAATTCTATCTCCTACTCTGCTCATAATTCTCCACCTTTCCAGTTGAATAATTTTCCGTAAAATATAAATCTCCTGCTATCTTGCAGAAGATTTATATTTTGTGCCACATGCCTTATTCCATTTTTCTATAGGCTTCTCTTTCTTCAATTAGATGTTGCATAAGATAATTAACCGTCCAGTTTATAGATGTTGGTGTTACAGCGGCTAGTATAGTATTACTGCTTTTAATTTGCCTTATACTATCAATTAAATCATACAGTTCCTTATCTTTATAACTATTAAATAAAAGTAATTTTTCGTGGGGTAGTTCGATTTTATTTTTTTCACTTTCTATATTCTCTAATACTTCTTTAATTGTTACATTGCCCATATTTTTCTCAATTACTTTGCAAGGTAACATATTTTGTTTTGATAGTAAACTATTAAGTTTTTCTTCTTCATCCTCGTTTAGTCCATATGCAAGGATAAGTTTTTCATTAATAAGCTCCACAATATATACCCCCTACAATTTAATATTTTTATTACATTTTTTCTGGCTGATCGTACTCAATTCCTAAAGTATCAACGCTCATGCTTTTTATCCTTTGCACCTTACGTGGCATATCTCTAAAATCTCTTTCTACCTTAGCTATTTCTAAAGCATGCTCCATACCCTCAGTTACTTTTCCAAAAGCTGCATAACTTCCATCTAAATGATAAGAATTAGCTACCATAACAAAAAACTGGCTTCCTGCTGAATCTGAATCATTAGATCTAGCCATTGATAGAACACCAACTGAATGCTTTAAATCATTTTTAAATTTATTAGAAGAAAACTCACCTTTTATTGAATAATCTGGTCCACCAACACCTGTTCCCTCAGGGCAGCCACCTTGAATCATAAATCCTGGAATTACCCTATGAAAAGTAAGTCCGTTATAAAATCCCTTGTTTATAAGACTTATAAAATTATTTACCGTGTTAGGTGCAACTTCTGGGAACAATTCAGCCTTTATTACTTTTCCATTTTCCATATTAATTGTTACTATTGGATTCATATATTTATCTCTCCTTCTATTATGTATTCATTATAAATTATATCACATTTTATGTTATTTACTAATTTATATATATAAGCCGTATATTTAGTAATCTAAAAAAATAACTAGTAACTTCCCTAGTTATTTTTTTAGATGATGCGCCTTGTAAAAAGTTAAATAACTTGATGACCGACACTTATTTGCAAAATCATTTTTTCTTGAGGGTTCTCTAATTTTATATGAATGTTACCTCCAGGAAGTATTATTAGAAAATGTTCATCTAGCATGTCTACCTCTCGATTTTTTTCAATATTTACTGTATCTATTTCTAAGTTTCCGTAAGCCTCCGCTATATTGTATTCATATCCAATGTTTAAACTACCAAAGTTAGTTATATTTTCTAACTGTTTATCCTCATTTGCAATGATTAAATGTGCGATATTTTTATTTTCTTCGGATTTACATACTAGATGATTTATAATACATAAACAATCACTTTGAACTGGATTATTGATAATTATACAATTAATTTTTTTTGATTCTTCAATTTCCATATTAAATATATCCTGACCTATATGGTGTTCATTATTATTTTTTAATTGAAATACTCTGATTTTATCACCTTATTTCTGTTGTTCTTTGTATAGTTTAGTCTATTCTCATAGTCATGATATTGCTATACTTAATTCAAAATAAAATATGTAACATCTTCATGTTTTTTAGTCACAAATACACATTATATTAAATAATATATTATTAAGTCTATGCATTAAATTCAGACTGCACCATAAAAAGGAGGAATATTATGCCTTCCGCACCCAATTTGGACAAAATTAAAGATTCAATAAGCAATAGTTTAGATATTATATCAAACAAGTCTGAATATTTTATTGAAATATCAAAACTTAAATATAAAATTCATTCTGAAGAGAACAGTATGGAAGATCTCTACAAAGATATAGGAAAAGAACTGTACGCAATTTTTAAAACTAATAATCACATTGATGACTCCCTTTTAGATTATTGTAAGACATTAAAAAAAATAGAAGCCCGAATAAAAAATCTAGAAAAAAAGCTCAATAAAATTGATAATAAAAAATAAATAAAAAAGTATATATTACTATTAATGCATTCATTTCGCTATGAACTACTAATTTCAATGCATTATACGTAATATATACTTTGTTTTGCGCATGAAAATATTTGTTATTTATTTTAACGTACCCTGTTATGTAATTACATCCATGCCTTCATCATGTAGTTTATTTAAATGTCTTATCTCTACAAAAATAAACACGGCTGTTATAATTGAAGCTAATGCATCTGAACTAGGTCCCGATAACCATACACCATCTAATCCAAAGAACCTTGGCAGAATAAATAGTAATGGTATGAGGAGTATTACTTGTCTGCTTAATCCTAAAAATATGGATATTTTAGCTTTACCTATAGCTTGGAAGTAGTTCGAACTAACTATTTGAAATCCTATTATAGGGAGCATAAACAGGTATATTCTAATGCCATGGCTACCTATTACTATTAGTTCTGGATCCTTATTAAACAAACTTATAATTTGTTTTGGAAATACCTGTATAATTATAAACCCAGTTGTAGTAATAGTTGTAGCTGCGATTATTGCTAATCTTAGGGCATGTTTTACTCGTCCATAATTTTTTGATCCATAATTGTATCCGATAATTGGTTGACACCCTTGGTTAATTCCAAAAGTAGGCATCAACACCATCATCACCACACTCATAATAACTCCCATGGCTCCGAGTGCCATGTCCCCACCATATTTAACTAAACTTCTATTAGAAATAATAGACACTATACTTGCAGCAAGTTGCATTGAAAATGGCGACATACCTATAGCAAAAATGCTTTTTACAACCTTAACATCTAATTTTAAATTTTTATAGCGTATTTTTAGCACACTATTCCCACCAAAGAAATAGGATAATACCCATATCATACTTACGGCCTGAGAAAGAATAGTTGCAATAGCTGCACCTCTAGTTCCCATATGAAAAACAAAAATGAAAATTGGATCTAAAATTGTATTTAATACTCCCCCAATCAACATTGTAACCATAGCTGCTCGCGGATTACCCTCAGACCTTATTATATTATTCAGTCCAAATCCTACACTTTGAAATATTCCGCCTATAAGTATTATTGTTATGTATTCCTTAGCATATGGCAATATATCTTTACTCGCTCCAATTTTAAGTAACAGGGGTTCTAAAAATATAAGCCCTAAAATAGTTACTACAATTGAAAGTATAATAAGAAGAGTAAAGGCATTTCCTAAGATATGTTCTGCCTCTTCTTTTTTTTGTTGTCCAAGTTTAATAGATATAAGTGCGGCACTTCCAATTCCCACAAGCATTGCAAACGCCATAATCATAATAGCAATAGGAAATGTAACTGTAACTCCTGATAGTGCAAGTTTTCCTATTCCTCTTCCTATAAATATTCTATCTACAACATTATATAAACCATTAACTAGCATCCCTATAATGGCAGGAATTGAAAACTTCATAAGTAATTTACCTATATTTTCCTCTCCTAATTGTTTTGAGCTATCCAAAAAATCTCCTCCTCGTATGTATAATTATATAATCTTATCACAAAAGCTATCATTAATACAAAAAAGTATATAATATTACAAGTTAGTTTAACGATATTTTAGAATAAAAGTCCTCCTCTTCTATAAGATGGAGTTACGGACTATAACAAAATCGAGTAGGAGGCTAATCATTATTTGATTAGCCGACCTCTCACACCACCCTGCATACCGTTCGGTACAAGGCGGTTCTATAAGAACTAACAAGTTCTAAGATAATATTTCGTTATACTGATTAGACCTAGACTTTCTAGGTCTTTATCTTTATATGCAATATTCATAATTGGACTCTTGGATATTCTCCAATAACTTCTTCGTGTATTTGCATATTCCCAAGACTTTTGTTTTGATAGCCCTCTCTTTTTAAGTTCCTTGAATCTCGTTCTGACCCTTTTCCATTGTTTCCATATACAGAGGCGTATCCTTCTCCTTAACCATCGGTCTAGCTCTTTTGCTATAGTTTTCATATTAGCTATTCTGAAATAATTTATCCATCCTCGAAGTTTCTGATTCAGTTTTTGGAATCTCCATTCTAGGCTTTTCCCATTACTTCTTGAAGTTACTTCTTTGATGTTTTTCTTAAGTTTTTCTATAGCTTTCGGGTGTACACGTACTTGAATTCCACCTTTGCCATTGTAAAATGAAAAACTTAAGTATTTCAGTTTCCATGGCCTAGCTACCTTACTTTTGTTTAGATTTATTTTCAGTTTCAGTTCTTCCTCCAGAAATTTTGTAACTGACCTCATTACTCTTTCCGCAGATCGTTTGCTCTTAACGTAGATATTGCAATCATCTGCAAAACGACAGAACCTTAATCCACGCCTTTCCAGTTCTTTATCCAATTCATTTAGATAAATATTACTGAGTAGCGGACTACATGGACCACCCTGCGGGCATCCGAGGTCTGTTTCTGCGACCACTCCGTTTATCATTACACCTGATTGTAAATATTTCCTTATTAATCTTAATACCTTTTTGTCATCTAAATCCTTGGATAGGATGGACATGAGTTTATCATGATTTACAGTATCAAAATACTTAGATATGTCAATGTCAACGACCCATTTATAACCGTCGTTGATGTGTTCTTTACATTTTTCAATCGCTTGGTGTTGACTTCTTCCTGGTCGGAATCCAAAACTTGTTTCTGAAAACTTTTCCTCGTAGATTGGTGTTAACACTTGGGCTATCGCCTGTTGTACTACCCTGTCTACTACCGTAGGTATTCCTAGAAGTCTTTTCCCACCGTCGGGTTTATCTATTTCTACCCTACGGACTGGCATTGGGGTATAACTTTCTTCTATTAAATCCTTTTGAAGTTGGCTGTTGTTACGTTTTAGGTATTCTAGTAGTTCATCTACTGTCATTCCATCCACGCCACTACTTCCTTTATTTTTCTTCACCTTTTTGTATGCTTTGTTCAAATTGCCACGATGAAGAATTTGCTCCATTAGGTTATTAGTATCTCGTTTCTTGTCGTCTCTTCCATTCCTTGACGCCGAAGAAATACTCATCACTTCTATGTTATCTTGGATTTCCAACCCTACCTCGCATAGATAGTCTTCATTATGAAGTTTTCTGATTTCTACATATTTCTTTGAGTTCTTCAAAATTTTCAAAACCTCCTATAGTTCAGCCCTTCCCAAAATATTTATAAATATTTTGGTACTATGGCGTCGGCTGACTGCTCATGATAAATCTTATTTCAACCATGTATCGAAATACATCTTAACATGTCCATGAGCTCTCCCCGGGTAAGAACGCAATCTTTCTCTCCATGTATCTGCTACATTTACACAGTATATTTTTTTGAATAGTTTTGGGCTTCAATTTGTTTAGCAATTTTACCCAGTATACCATGCCTTATATGTAATTTCTGTTCGTCAGACTGGAAATTTGTCTACACCTGCCTTCAGATTCCTCGTCGCCGAGGACACCCTTGGTGTTCAACTATGTGCTTGGCACTATCAACCCGCACTCGGGACTTTCACCCGTTAGATTACGCCCATGCCGGGCACACTAAAAAACTTCAGAAGGAGTATAAATCTCCTTCTGAAGTCGTCGATGCATTATCTCCGTACCCCTTTAATTTAATTTAATTATAAATTTGCAACCTTTATCTATATCGCGCCCTAAATATATACTTCCTCCATGCTTTTCAATTATTGCCTTTGATATTGCAAGTCCAAGTCCTGTACCACCATTTTTAGAGTTTCTTGTAGAGTCTACCCTAACAAAAGGCTCAAAAATATCTCCTTCAAATTCCTTAGATATTCCTACTCCATCATCTTCAATAATAATTACAGCCGTGCCATCATCTATTAACAGCTTGATACTAATAGTAATCCCTGGACCATTGTATTTAATACTATTTAGTATAATGTTACTTATAGCTCTATCTAAATTTTTTCTATCAAACGGTATTTCAACTTCATCTTCGGTAATATCAAATTCATATTGAACACCTTTTTGCTCCATCATTGGTACATACCCGGCAATAAGTTCTCTTAAAAACTCGCCTACATCATGATTTCCTATATCTAATTTATATTCCGTACTTTCAACACGAGAAAATTCAAAAAGATCTTGAATTAAGTCATTTGCTCGTCTACTATTATTATTAATAACTTTTAATAACTTATTTTTATCTTCTGATGAGATATCCTCATTTTCTAATAAGAATTCTGAATACCCCAATATACTTGTTAATGGATTTTTTAAATCATGAGATATATCAAGAATCATCCTCTTCCTGTTATGTTCCGCTTTTTTCTTTAGTAGCTTTTCTTGCTGTATTTTTTCAGCCATTAGATTAAATGCATCTTTTAGTTGACCTATTTCATTCAAAGAATTAATTTCAACTCTCGCTGAATATTCTCCATTTTTTATAGTATTAACCCCTTGTAATAGTTTTTTTAATGGTTTAACAAAAATCCTTGATGTGAGTTTAGAATAAAGTACCATTGTAGATATTAAAAATATAAATATTATAAAGGGAAATATATTTAAAAAAATATGTCTTGTGTTTTTAGGTTTAGCGGCTTCTTCTATTTGATCTTTATGTTCAAGCCCCCAGGTATATGCGTCAAAAATACTGTCAGGCATAGCAGTTATTAAAATAAAGTCTTTATTTTCTCCATATTTACTAGAATAAAAATAACCATCTTTTAAATTATTAGTAATCATATCATTATAATAATCTAGTGAGTACTTAAATCCTGCTTTATGGTTACTTCCATTTTCCATCACAATAACTAGGTTTTTATCAAGCACTTCAACATATCCCTTATGTTTTATAAAATTCGTTACATTAATATCCTTATAATTTTGTTTTATCATATACTGTGCTGTAGCCTTATCCGTTGATGGATCAACATAATCAATAGAAATGTAAAAAAATAAAGCACCCATGGCTAGCATAAATATTGCAATTATAATAACCAAAAATAAAATGTAATTTTTAAACAATTGAGTTTCCATCTTCTTACTTTTAAAATATGTTGCTATCTTTTTTAATTTATTTCTATTAATCATGGTTCTTCTCCATTTTATATCCTATACCTCTTATTGTTTTTAAATATTTAGGATTTTTAGGGTCGTCTTCAATTTTTTCTCTAATATGGCTTATATGCACCATAATAGTATTAGAATCTCCATAATATGTATTACCCCAAACTATTTCATATAACTGTTTTTTGGTGTATACCTTTCCTGGATTCTCTAAAATAAACCCAAGCAGCCTATATTCCTTTGGATTTAAAACTATCTCTATATTGTTTTTATAAATAATACAACTTTCCTTGTCTAGCATCAACTCTCCAATTATTATTCCAGTTTTATAAGTTTTATTAGAATATTTATAATACCGTCGTAGCTGAGCCTTAACTCGTGCAATTATTTCAATGGGACTAAAAGGTTTTAATACATAATCATCAGCCCCTAGTCCAAGGCCAAGGATTTTATCCGACTCTTCTTCTCTTGCAGTAATAAAAATCACCGGTATTTCGCTAGTTTCCCTAATCTTTTTTAAAACCTTAAATCCATCAATTTTCGGAATCATAACATCAAGTAGTGCAATATCTATATCTTTATTTTCAAATATATTTAAAGCTTGCATACCATCTTCTGCTGTGAATATTTGATATCCTTCTTTTGATAAATGAATCTCTAGCAATTCTCTAATATCCTGTTCATCTTCTACAATTAGAATATTCATCATATATCTCCCCCCAGCTTATATACATTGTACCTCTAAACTGCACTTTAACTCAAATAAAAAAAGAAAAAAGTATATATTACTGGTGCTTGCTCAAATGCATTTTCCATAATATATACCTTTCTCAGCCTGCTAAAATAATGTAAATCATATAATTTCTAATGAAAAAAGAATAGAGGGTATTCCCCCTCTATTCTTTAGAGCTTTCACGGAAACTCCTTAGCTCCTGTGATTACTCATTTTTAGTATCATTAATTTTTGTTGATTCCCCCACTTTTTTTGCATAAAACACTTGACAAGCCTGTAAAATTTTGCGGTCCTCCTCTTAAAGACATGTTTTAATAGGAGGATTATTTTATGCTTAAAAATTGGAGCTCTCATGCTGATTATCAGCAATTTATTATTTTAAATCTCTCATGTTTCTACAAAGCTTTTCCTAAAAAAATTATAGAACTTGAACCTTCTATCTCTAAGTTGTATTGCTTAGACTTAGATATTCTTAGAGAGATATTAAAACCTTATTATTCTAATATTGGTAGACCTGCAACTCTTCAACCTGAGATATTTCGTTCATTTTCTTTAATGCTTTTTCAAAAGGAAACAAGCATTACCAACTGGGTTAAAAAGATTCATGCCTGTGAGTTACTTGCAACCTGTATAGGCTGCACTAAAAATAATGTCCCATCACTTGGTGCTCATTATGATTTTATCTCTAGATTATGGCTTTCAAATCTGTCTACCGACAGGGTAAACCTAAAAAAAATATATTCGTATAAGAAGAAACCCTCTAAAATTAAGGCACCCGGGAAAAATAAAAAGCTTCCTAATAAAAAAACTGGTGTTGTTAAGAGAATTTCAGATTTTTTTGAAGCTGGTCGCTCATTTTCCCTAAGAGCCGAAAGGCTGCTTCAAAAAATATTCTCATTAGTTGCTGTAGAACCCTCTTTTAATCTTAACTTAATAGAAAAAGATAACCTTACAGTTGGCGGCGATGGTACTTGTGTTCACTGTAAGTCTTCTTACTATGGTTCTAAAGTTTGTGACTGCCGTGAAAATGGAATTTACGATTGCAAATGCCCTCGTAGACTTTCTGACATAAATGCTAATTGGGGTTGGGACAGCCATGAAAATCGTTGGTTTTATGGCTACACTCTCTATGCTTTATCTGTCTATAATAAAAAATATAAGATAGATCTACCTATTTATCTACGATTTGTAGAGGCAAGCAGACACGACAGTGTCACTGGAATAGTAGCATTAGCTGAATTTAGAGAACTGTTACCGCAGTTCACTATATCAAATTATGTTCTTGACTCAGCTAATGATAACTACCCTACATATGAATTATGTTCTAAATGGAACATTAATCCCTTTATTGATCTGAACTCCAAAAACAAAGGAAATTCAAAATATCCAGTTACTCTAGATATTAATGAAAAAGGATTTCCTATCTGTATTGGTGGCCATGAAATGGTCTATAACGGTTATGAAAAAAGTCGTTCACGCCTTAAATGGCGTTGCCCTTTAGTTTTAAAAAAGGTTGCTAGTTGCTCTTGCTGTGAACAGTGCTCACCTTCACCTTATGGGCGAGTAATCTACACTAAACCATCATGGGATTTGCGGTTGTTTACTCCTGTGCCTCGCGGCTCAAAACAATGGAAAACTATTTATAAAACTAGAACCTGCTCAGAACGTATAAACAATCGTATTCTAAATGATTATAAAATTCATACTTTACGAATACATGGTAAAAAACGTTATTCATTTATGACTATGATTGCTGGAATTAATATTCATCTAGATGCAAGACTTAAAGTTTCAGGTTTTAGTATTTTAAATTTATTAGAGTAGCTGTTTGACAATTAAGTACTTTTTTCTGAAAATTCCTGCATCGTGTAGGCTTGTTTGCTATACCTATTTTTATTCCTAACTGCTCTCTGAACATAAAAATTATAGCACTATAATGACTCTATACATAATTAAGTTTTACATATTAGTTTCCGTGACTACTCCTTTACTTTATTAAATCATCTCCTGCGGAGCTGCAATATTAACGACTTCAGAAGGAGATTTATACTCCCACTGAAGTTTTCTATTTGTTAGGGTATGTAACTCCCACTTATATATGTGGGAGACTTTCCCTCTGAAATGTCGTTAAAATCTTGTCGTACCGTCTTTCGTAACAATACCTTTGATTAATGACTTAGCTATTATTTTTTCTTGTACTATTTCATACGCATCTAATACCATTTTTACAGATAATTTTTGTTTTTCAACACTACTTGCATAAACAGTTGCAATAGCCTCACCCTTGTTTACAAAATCTCCGATTTTCTTATGAAGAACAATTCCCACTGATAAATCTATTTTGCTTTCTTTAGTTTCACGCCCAGCCCCTAAAACTAAAGCAGCCTTTCCTATGTCGTCAGCTTTTATTCCTTTCACATAGCCTTCATGGATTGATATAATGGGCTCTATAATAGCTGGCACTGGGAATATAGATGGATCGTCTACGTAAGCTGGATTTCCACCTTGTGATACTACAAGTTCTCTTAATTTCTGGATACCTTTTCCTGATTTTATAATATCCACAAGCACTTTTCTCGCCTGCTGCGCGTCCGTTGCTTTTCCTCCTAATACAAGCATATGTGCTCCTAAGGTTAAACAAAGTTCTGTAAGATCTTCTGGACCTTCACCTTTTAATGTATCTATAGCTTCTTTTACTTCTAAAGCATTACCAACTGCGTAACCTAATGGTTGGTCCATATCAGTTATTACACCAATAGTATTCCTACCTACATTAGTTCCTATATCAACCATCTCTCTTGCAAGTTCAAAGGCATCATCCTCATTTTTCATAAATGCACCACTACCTGTTTTTACATCGAGTACTATGGCATCTGCTCCAGAAGCTATTTTTTTACTCATTATACTTCCTGCAATTAAAGACATATTATCAACAGTCCCGGTAACATCACGAAGTGCATATATTTTCTTGTCTGCTGGTGCTAAATCAGCAGTTTGACCACCTATAGCAATTTTGGCTTTGTTTACATTTTGCATAAACTTTTCAATTGACATGGCAACTGAGAAGCCTTCAAAAGATTCTAGCTTGTCAATAGTTCCACCAGTATGTCCGAGTCCTCTTCCTGACATCTTAGCAACTGGCACGCCTGCTGCTGCAACAATAGGCCCAAGTATTAAAGTAGTTGTATCACCTACACCACCAGTACTATGCTTATCAACCTTTACACCTTCAATAGAAGATAAATCAATAGTTTCACCACTATTCACCATTGCCATTGTTAAATCTTTAGTTTCTCTCTTATTCATTTTTTGAAAGTATATAGCCATAAGCAATGCTGAAACTTGATAATCCGGGATAGTTCCATCTGTATATCCGCCAACAAAAAAATTAATTTCTTCTGTAGTAAGTTCGTTGCCATTTCTTTTTTTTATTATTAAATCATTCATTCTCATACTAATCACCCCTAATTATTCATTTTAAATATATTTATATGTCTTCAAATTTAATAATTATAATTTGACTATTTAAATCCCTGGACTATTGCTATAGAACTACTAGCTCCTACTCTACTAGCGCCTGCTTCAATAACAGCTTTTGCATCTTCAGCTGTCCTTACTGCTCCAGACGCTTTAACTCCCATTTCTGGTCCTACAGTCTCTCTCATTAATTTTACATCATGAATTGTTGCTCCACCTGTTGAAAATCCTGTTGAAGTTTTTACGAAGTCCGCTCCAGCTTCTTTAGCTATTTGACATACCCTAACTTTTTGTGCATCTGTTAAAAGACAAGTTTCTATTATTACCTTTACTAGTGCGTATCCTTTACAAGCACCAACTACTGCTTTAATTTCATCTTTTACTACATCAAACTTGTTTGATTTTATAGCACCAACATTAACTACCATATCTATTTCCTGCGCACCATTTTCAATTGCTTGTTTTGCTTCAAATGCTTTAACTTCTTTTGTTGTAGCTCCCAGTGGAAAACCAACAACGATACAAGTTTTTACGTTACTTCCTTCTAATTCTTTTCTTACAAGTGATGCGTAATATGCATTAGCACATACTGAAGCAAATCCGTATTCTTTAGCTTCAGAACAAACTTTTATAATTTGGTCCTCGCAGGCTTCTTGTTTTAATAGTGTATGGTCTATATATTGTTCTATTTTCATATTAATCTTCTCCTTTATTTTTTATAAAATTATTTCCTATATACTTTTCTGATCCTTTTAAGAGAATCTCTGGCAAAATAGTTACTCTTTTAATTTCGGTAGGCTTGTTACTATTTAAATATTCTAATAACATTCTCATACCAATTCTGCCAAGTTCAATAGATGGCCCATTAATAAAACTAATGTTCATCCCTATTATATTTAACATATCAAGCTTATCAAACCCAATAATCGCCATATCACGCGGTACATCTATTTTTTCTTCATAAAAAGCTTTTATGCATCCCAAAATCATGGTATTACTACTTACAAAAATAGCAGTAGGTCTATTATCCATTTTCAATATTTGCTTTGTGATTTCATAAGCAGTTTCATATTTGTAGTCACCATAAAAAATATATTCCTTTGCTACAGGAATATTATTAGCTTCTAATGCTTTTTCATATCCTAGCAATCGTTCTTTTGCAGGTCTAGAATTCATATTTCCTGTAATTATAGCAATTTTTGTGTGACCTGCTTCTATTAAAGTAGTTGTTCCAGCATAAGCCCCTTTTATATGATCTATAAAAACTCCACTAAAATCAAGATACTCAACATGCCCATCAATTAAAATTATTGGAATTTCTAAGCTTTTAAGAGCATTTAAGTTTTCACTATTACCTGAATCTTTGTAGAACGTTGGAGTTATAAGGAGTCCTTGAATCCTTTGCTGCTTAAGAACATTAATAGCTTTTAGTTCCTTATCTTTATTCTCATCAGTATCACAAAGAATTATATTTAGATTATGTTCATCCGCAATTTCAGTTACACCTTTAATAATCTCCCCAAAAAACAAATTGTTTATATCAGGAACTATAACTCCAATAGTATTAGTTTTACTTTTGGATAGGCTTCTAGCTATAGCACTAGGTGTATAATTTAGATCTTTTATTACCTTTTGAACTTTTTTTCTTGTTTCATCTTTTACATAACCTGAATTGTTTAACACTCTTGACACTGTTGCATGTGATACTTTAGACTTTTGCGCAATATCACTTATTGTCACTGTCATTTTAGCCATCCTCACTTTCAGGAAAACGATTGTAAAATTCTAAATAAATACCCTTAAGACTCAATTTTCTGAAATATGTTACCGCTTTCACATTTAGTATACTGCAAGGTTATGTAAATTTCAATAGGATTTATTCGACATTTTTATGAATTTTATAACTCTATGTTTGTCTTTCAAAACATGTAGTCACCATTTGAAATATGTCAGAAATAAATAAGATGTACTTTTGGTACACAAAACAAACGCCTAAGGACTATTTCAAAAAGTATACTTTATGAAATAGTCCTTAATCCACCTTTTGGATGCTGAATGTAAAAATATAACAGGCATTCCAGCATTAACTAATATGATAGAAAGGAATAGGCAATAAAGAAATTCAGAATCTCATTCTCACCATGAATAAATAATATAATATACAAGGTAATCCGATGGCAGATAGTATTGTGATTGCAGTATGTACTTTTTTCTCATCTCGTAATATACACAATAAAAACTTATACCCTAAAATACCAATCAATCCACCCAAACAATTTAGAAATATATCATCAATGTCTGATGCTCCAATGCCTAAAAGCCCCTGAATGATTTCAACAAACAAACTCACTATAAATATAAACAACAAATTGGTTATTACTCTTTTATCATTTTTGAATAATGACAAATATGTACCAAGTGGAATAAAAATAACTATATTGCCACCCACATTACCAAAAGCAAATGCTTTTATATTCGCAGAACTGCCAGTTATATATTGCATTATACTATAAAAAGGAATGAGATTGATTGACCTATGCTCCAAATGCGAAATTCTTGATAACAACAATATTTTACTTAATAAAAGTATGTAACAAATGAAAACACCATATAAAAAGACTGTTTTAATTCTCTCTCGTTTATTCATAATACCTCCATTTATTCCTCTATTGATTTATTTAATGGTGCATGGAAGCTAATCGATATGATGTTCTGTACACTAAAATAAGCGAACTATTAGATATTAAAAAAGCTACGGAAGATTAATAATTTTTCTTAGCTTTTTTTTAGCTACTAAATGAATTTTAGCCCTATTTCAATGTTCTAAATTCATATCCTTTTTCTTTTAAATACCTTATGATTCTAGGTAATGCTTTAGCCGTTTCTTCCTTACCATATGTATCATGCATCAAAAGGACTACCTTTTCAGTAGTTCCTATAGATGCTTTTGTTAACTCGAATATTTCATCTGCAGTTTTCTTTTTCCCCTCTGAATCAAAATCATAGGCATTCCAATCAATCTCATACATATTGTTTTCCTTTAATCTAGTACTAAACTCATCCAAATTAGGGTCATTATAGTGTTTTCTAGACATATATCCACCTGGCATTCTCAGAACTCTTGTATGAAAATCTTGTCCAATAATTCCTCTTATTACCTCATTGGTTTCATTAACTTCATTCATGTAGGTTCCTATATCAATCTTATTCCCAGGATATATCTTTTTTAAATCGTGGCTATATGTATGATTTCCTAAGGCATGACCATCTTCAAAAGCTCTTTTTACTATCTGCTTACTTTTTTCATCAGCTTCTACGCTTTTCCCAATTAAAAAGAAAGTTGCTTTCACTTCTTCTTCATTTAATACATCCAATATTTTAGAAGTCACCGTGACAGATGGCCCATCATCAAAAGTAAGAAAAACCATTTTTTTACCATCTTTCTTACTACTCATTAAACCCTTTAATTTTGAAATATCATAGGTATACTTATCCCCTTTTTCGTTCACATTTGACCCCTTGATAAGACCTCTATCCGTTGTACTACCTTCATTTTTAGGTTTAGTTTCTTCAACATCCTTAACTATTTCTACCCTACTAGCTTGTCCATCTTTATTATAAAAATGATTATATACCTTATAACCCCCAGAAAAACTTCCAATAATTAAGGATAATATTAAAATATTCTTTATTGTTACAAGGCCTTTGTTTTTTCGCCTATTTCTTCTTATCATTTGTGTTATTTGCATTATTTTTTCTCCTCATATAATCTAGTTATGAATTTTATCGCTTTAGTTCTCACAGGGACAATTAAAATGGCCGCCCAAAGCTTCCCATTCCCGTACAGAATATCAATAACGGCTCGGGCTTATTCTCAGCATTTCCCTATTATTTCATAGGTTCAAATTCTGGTTCAGAAGTAAAATTATTTTCATGATCAATAAATGTTATGCATACATTATTATTTTCTAAGTGTACTGAAACTGCTTAGCCATTTTGATCCTTGCTTTGTTTATAACGTACAGGTATATACTATTCCTTTTTTTTAAATAATTATATTAATTTCAATTGTAATTACTTGTAAATTTTTGCAGATTCATAAAATTACCCTTTTCAACCGACCTCCTAAACGACTTAGCAGTTCACTGGCAATTGTCCCAGCATTTTTAGCTAATTGTTGTGCTGTAATTTTCTCTGGGCCATCACAACCAATCAATGTAGCAATTTCATTTTTACGAGCATCAGGAATATCGGTGACATCAACCATGAGTTGATCCATACAAATCCGGCCAATTGTTGGTGCAAAGCAGCCGTGAATCAAGACATAACCCACTCCACAGGAAAGGCTTCTCGGCAGGCCATCTGCAAAACCTATAGGAAGAATGGCAACGCGGGTCTCCCTTTGTGCAATAAATTGACGGCCATAGCTGACACTTTCTCCTGTATAAATTGTTTTTACGAGTACAATTCTCGCTTTTAAAGCCAGAACAGGTTGCAAATTTATCTGCATTCTTGTTTTATTATCGGGCGAACTTAATGCACCGTATAGTGCATCTCCGATTCTGACATAATCGCATTGGAGTTCTGGATAGTTCAAGACTCCATAACTGCTTTGAATGTGAATTTTAGGTAATGTATGCCCAAGTTTCTCAAGCCGATGCAACAGTGCATAAAAACTATGAAATTGATTTATGGTAAATTCAGTATCATCTGCTTTTGTGCTATCTGCGACGCATAGATGAGTGAAAATTCCACAAACCTTCAAATTCTCGCATCCCAGGATTTTATCAATCTCCATCGTGTTGTTGCAGCGTTCACCCAAACGATGCATACCAGTATCAATTTTGATGTGAACCTGTATAAGTTTTCCGAACACATTAAGCTGTTTTGCGTGGTCATAATCGGTTATCGTCTGCATCAAATTGTAACAAAGCATTTCTCTAGACCTCTTCGGTGAGGTATAACCTAAAATCAGTATATTGCCTTCAATTCCGTGCATCCGCAAATGGATAGCCTCGTCTATTGTGGCAACAGCGAAAGATTTAACGCCCAATTGGTTTAGATTGGCTGCTACCTCCACATCGCCGTGCCCATAGGCATTGGCTTTCACAACAGCCATCAATTCGCATCCATCTGAAAGAACCTCACTTAAGGCTTTCACATTATGTTTTAAGTTGGTTAAATTGATTTCAATCCACGCTCTGTCCATATGTGTTTGTTTTGAATTAAATTCCATTCTTTTCGTTTTTTTTAAAATCATACTGCTAAGGTTCGCAGTATCTTTAGGGTCTAATGTTAGTGTCCTCATCGTCTCATCTCCAGCATTATTAGGGAATCTACAATTTTATCAAAAGTCATACCAATTCCTTTAAGCATATTGGGATAGCGGCTATGAGAAGTAAACCCGGGAATGGTATTGACTTCATTAAAAATGATATCTCTATCCGGTGTTAAAAATAGGTCTACCCGTGCAAATCCGGAACATCGCAGCGCCTGATAAATTATGACAGATGTCCGCTTGATCCGCACAGCCATATCTGCGTCAATGCGGGCAGGCATATGAATTTGGGAGGTTTTCGGGGTGTATTTTTCGATATAATCATTAAACCCATTCGACAGTTCTATCTCATCCACCTCTCCAATAGTAAGTGAATCATTGCCAAGGACAGCGCAACCAACTTCGAATCCATTGATTGCTTCCTCTATGAGGATCTTATTGTCATACTGAAAGGCGACAGCGATCGCACCTTGAAGTTCGCTCTCTTGCGAAACCTTTGTGATGCCAAGAGAGGACCCTCCACTTACGGGTTTAACAAACATTGGAAATTTTAAGGGAACAATCCGCTCCATCAGTTCTGCATCGGAAATCTTAGATCTAAGCAAAATTGATGGGGGCGTTTTTACTCCAGCCAAATGAACGATTTTATGGGCAATGTCTTTGTCCATGCACATTGCCGAGCTCAACGTGTCGCATCCTAAAAAAGGGATACCAGCCATCGTCAATAAACCTTGTACTGTTCCGTCCTCACCGTTTTTTCCATGAAGGACGGGAAAAACCACATCAATTCTGGTCGCAATTATCTTATCATCATAAAACTCAAGCATCCCATGAATATGCCGATCAGGTGAAATAATAGCCGGAACACAGGCCCCAATATCCATCCATGTATTGTCACGAATTTGCTCCGGTGAACCATCATATCTCATCCAAACTCCCCACCGCGTAATACCGATTAGGATTACATCGTAATATTCCAGGTTAAGGCTTATAATAACAGAATAAGCAGATTGTAAGGAAACCTCATATTCGCTAGAACATCCCCCAAATATGATTGCAATTGTTTTCTTTTTCATTGTATTATTCTCCTTTTTCTATAATTTCTATATCATCATGTAACTGATATCCTATTTCACATATATTGTTATAAAGAAGACTATCGTAAAACTGTTGTAATTTTTCATCTGACTTTCTTTGATAAATAGATACCTGCTGAAATACATTGCACCCTTTTCTATAATAGGATATATCTCGATCAAATATTTCGTACGTGAAATCTAGCTCTTTATTTGTCAAAATACAACCCTGCATATAGCTGTCATTGAATGTAATCTTTATTTGGAATATGGAATTTGTCTCATTTTTAACCTTTAAATCCAACCACCCCTCACTGACAGTAGCATCCGTAGCTTCGGGAATATCACTTGCTTCTGATGAAAATGTTTTAATATCGTGGGTATGTCTCTCTACAATTGTAAGTGGGGTGTGAATCAGCAACCAAAAAATTAAATTACTTAATTGACAAAGTCCACCACCATACTCCCCTACTATTTTTCCATCCTGTAAGACTAATCCATCTTTATAATTTTCATAACGGTCGGCTGATTTGACAAGTTGCCAAAAGGAAAAGGTTTCTCCAGGTTGTATTAAAATATTGTTAACTGTTTTGGCAGCAAGTTTTAGGTTATATACTTTATTAATTTGATATTGTAAATCAAATCCACTGTTGTCGTTTATCAACAAAGACCCTGCTTCGAATACCTTGTAGGGTAATTCATTATCTTCTTTCGTTTTCGCATAGCTGTTTTTATCAAAATACATATGTATGTAGAAGAAATTTTTTCTTTGCATTTTTCTAAGTGGCAATAAAAATGGGAATATCTGTGTAATTCTCTTTCGTGTCATATAATCTATCCTTCCATCTATTTATTTGTAATATCTTTTCCTTACTCTCTAATATTACAAGAATTAGTTTAAGAAAATTGTAATTAAATCTTAAGATTTCTTAAGATTACAACTTATTAAGCAATATAATTAAACAATAGTTTTAATTTTTTTTTGTAGCATTTTTGTTAATTTTATCATTTGCATCATATGGAGATATATTCATTATTGAAAACAAATCTGAAAATAGCCTACGTGCTGCTGGTACTGCTGTCTGTCTCGCATAATATTTCATTGAGTTTGGCTCCTCTATAGTAGCTATTGAGCTTACCTTTGTATTACTTGAAGGGTCCATACCTACAGTTGAATTTACAGTAATTATATTTAAATACAACAATACAGTATCCTGCATTTATCATATTATAAATTAGGTAATCATTATACGAGTAGTGTTGTTAATAAGTTTTTATGGGAAGCTTATTTTTTTCCTAAGTTGTTGTACACTGTTAATGCATCGGTAATATTGTACTGCTCAGATTTGTGATTTCCCTTAGCACCGACTGTAATCAAAATATATTCTTTCCCGCCTACTTTAGCGAGACTTGCGAGGCATAGACCAGCCTTATCGGTATACCCAGTTTTTCCTCCTAAAATTTTTCCGCCACCAATATTTGAACCGTTAAGTTTTTCAAACATTGTACTGTTAAATGTTATCCCATCAGGGTGCTTATTCGTGGATTGGGTTGAATAGCTGGAAGAAGTGAAAATCTTACGGAATGTATCATTTTTAAGTGCATAGCTAAGAATTATAGTCATATCCTTAACCGTTGTATAGTGATTTTTATTGTCAAGTCCAGTCACATTGTCAAAATGGGTGTTATTCATACCGAGCTCTGCCGCCTTTTGGTTCATCATCTTTACAAAGTTCTGCTCTGAACCAG
Source organism: Clostridium sp. CM038 (assembly GCF_055081105.1). Taxonomy (NCBI): domain Bacteria; kingdom Bacillati; phylum Bacillota; class Clostridia; order Eubacteriales; family Clostridiaceae; genus Clostridium; species Clostridium sp. CM038. The sequence continues at coordinate 3,872,359 of NZ_CM143651.1, forward strand.
CAATTTTGTTGGCAAGCCCAATAGAACACTCCCCACCACTTGGTAGCAGCGCCCCGTATAGCAGGTCAATTGCACTGACTTGCTCATTCGGTAAGAAGCCGGCCATTGAAGCATCTGCATTGTACAGCTTTTTAAACATAGAATTAGGGAGTTCTATCTTTTCCTGCAAATTTGACAAATTTTCTATTGCAACAATTGCGGTAATTATTTTGGTCAAGGACGCAGGATTAATTTTTTCTTCACTCTTTTTCTGCATCATGATAGTGTGATCATTTAAGCAGACCAGAATCGCATGAGGACTATTCAGATTATTTGAAGATATAGAACTAGATGGGTCAGATGCTACCATTACCGAGGGCCTCAGCGTGGTTTTATTATCGCCACTCTTATCATGTAAAGATCGGCCTCCAACGATAGTAATAGATTTATATACGAGAAGGACAATGACAACCATCAATAATAATGACAAAAAAATTACTTTTGTTTTCTTCTTAGGTTTTTTAAGCATAATAAAACATCTCCTTATTTTGTGCTGGTTTTGTTTAATCACAGAAGATTGCACTTTTCTTCTCTTATGTATTATTTATTCATCACGTTTTACAGGAGTAAAATTATAAACTCCTTAATTTAATATTTTTAAAACTCATCCTTTTAACCATTTAAAGGATTGCTATTTTAATAACCTGTTTATTTTATGGTATTTACATATCTCGCCTTACCCTCAAAATATATATCTCACCTGGATGTTACCTTTCCATATCTCTGCACCTAGTTTATTATCATGTTCAAAACATATTTACTCTTCAAAGCTTGTACATTACCTTCTTCACTATCTTATTTCTAATATTACCAAAAGGAGTTTAAGAAAATTGTAATTAATTCTTAAGATTTCTTAAGATTACAATTTATTAAGAAATATTATTACAAAGCTTTGGTCCCAATTCTCATATTATAAACAACCGCTCCATAAAAAAAATAAAAAGGCTACATTCCTTTAAATTATCTTAAAGGGAATGTAGCCTTTTTATTTGGATATTTATTCTGAAGTCATAAATTGACTTTATTAAGAATTTTGCGGTAACTTCTAAATTTTTTTACCATTTTATATACCCAAAATCCTAAAATTGATCCTAAAACATTTAATATAATATCATCAATATCCAAGAACCTAAACTAAAAACTAACTGTATTATTTCAATTGATAAACTTACTGCAATTGTATAAAGAAGATATTTTTCAACTTGTTATATTCATTAAATACCTGTAGCCTAAGATGCTTTTATATTAATAGCTACAGATGTGAATTAACCTATACCATCCTTAGGTAATTCACTTTATTACTCTTATATCAGCTATTTATGGAAGCTTATTACCCGCTGCCCTATATATCTCATACCACTCAATCCTTGTTAGTTTAACCTGCGAGGCCTTACAAATATCCTTTAAACGCTTTTGGTTTGTTGTACCCACTAATGGCTGGATTTTAGCAGGATGCCTTAGAATCCAAGTAATTGCAATTGCTGTATTTGATACACCTCTAGTAGCTGCAATTTCGTTTATTTTATTGTTTAGCTCTGGGAATTTATCACCTTATTAACTATCCAAGGGCAATTTAATTATAAAAGCAGTTCTCTCATAATTGCTTTCAACAAAAATTTCACCTTCATGAAGCTCTATTATACTTTTGGTTATAGCGAGACCTAATCCTGAACCTCCAGTAAATCCTGAACGTGATTTTTCAACTCTATAGAACCTTTCAAAAATAAAAGGTACATCTATACTTGGTATTGGCTCACCATAATTAATTATCTCTATAACCGCACTATTATTTTCTTTCCTAGTACATATGTCAATATACTCAGTCCCACTACCATAGTTCATGCCATTAGAAATTAGATTTTCAAATGCCCTAGCCATTTTAACTGCATCAGCCACTATTAAGAGTTTATCCTCCGAAAAATATGTCCTACACTCTATATCTACTTTTCTAAACTCTAGCCTAAATTCCAATACCATTTGATTTATTAGTTCAATTACGTTTATTAATTCTTTATTTAATTTTAAAGTACTATTCCTCATTATAGTATACTGAAATAAATCATTGATTAAATTATTCAATCGTTTTGATTTTTCATAGGCAATATTTACATAATATCTAAGTTCAACTTCATCTTTATATTTATCCTTATCTATGAGTTCAAGATACCCTAGTATTGATGTTAATGGAGTACGTAAATCATGAGATACATTTGTTATTAATTCATACTTTGTTTGTTCGGATCTCCGCTCTTCCTCTATTGATTTATTTAATTTTTCTATTATTTCATTCATATTTTTAGCTATTTTCCCTAGCTCTGCTTTCGATTGTTCTGGTATCTTTTTATCTATCCTACCCTCTGCTATAGCTTTTATATGTTCATCGACTTCTACAAAGTACTTAATCTTCTTGTAAATTAATAAATGGGAATAACTTATAAAAATTATTATCCATAGTGCAATTGCTATCTTTATAAAATCGTAATGTAGCCTTGCCCTATAAATTCTATCTAAAACTTGTTGTGAATAGATTGCACCTATTTCCAAAAAAAACTTCCACATAATATACATTACTGCCATTGTTAATGTTGATAATAGAAAAGCAAGTAATATATTAAAAACTACTTTTAACTCTAATTTATATATAAGTTTTCTTTTCAATTTTATACCCTACTCCCCATATAGTATGAATAAGTTTCTCACCATCTAAAACCTCATCAAGCTTATCTCTTAATTTACTCATGTGAGTCATAACTGTATTATTAGATTGATAATATTTTTCCTTCCAAACCCTTTGAAATATTTCTTCTGCACTAAAAACTCTCCCTGGATTATTAGCTAAGACGTGTAATATTTCGAACTCTGTAGAAGTTAAAGCAATAATCTTATTATATACTTCTACCTGATGAGTGGATTTTTTAATTTTAAGTGGTCCTATAACTATAATATCTCTATCTTTTAATTCGTCGCTATTTTTATCGAATTCGTAAATTCTTCTAAATATAGACTTAACTCTAACCATAAGCTCTAAAGGATTAAATGGTTTTACCATATAATCATCAGCTCCTGACAATAGCCCTTTTATTTTATCTGAATCTTGATTTTTAGCACTTAACATAATTATAGGTATATTAAGCTTCTCGCGAACTTTGTTACACACTTCTATACCATCAATTTTAGGCATCATTATATCTAGTATTATAAGATTTATATTATAATTATCTATAACCTGCAAAGCTTGTTCCCCATCATATGCTTTGTAAATATTATGTCCTTCATTGGTTAAATATATTTCAATTAAATTAACTATTTCTTTATCATCATCTACAACTAATATATTTTTACCCATATAATCACTCCATTTATTTGTTCAGATAGCATTTTGTTCAATATATAACTTCTAAGCGTACTGAAGGTTGAAACTTATACATTTTTAATAAGTATATAACTTAAAAATATATTTGTCGAACATAAATATAGAAACACAAAATATGGAGGATTTATTCCAAGTTCATTTACTAAAAACACAGGTAATATCATACCAAACATACTTTGATTATATGCTTTGATTGTTTAAAATCCTAAAAACTCCTCCAAAATAATATCTTTTGAGTAAATTTTCTCTGAATTCTCAACACCTACATACCTTACATGCCAAGGTTCATAATTATAACCTGTAATATCTTCTTTTCCTTTTCCATACCTTATTATAAATCCAAATTTATAAGCATTCTCTTGAAGCCATTTACCTTCTTTAGTGTTTTCAAAACCTGTACTCTTTTCAGCATTAGTTATATCCATTGCTAACCCTGATTGATGCTCACTTTTACCTGCCGTTGCCACATACTTATATGTATACCCTTTCCCTCTTATTTTAATACTATTTTCATATAACTCTTTTTGAGTTGCATAAGACCTATAACCAGATAATGCATAAAGTATAATTCCTTCCTCCTCACCTTTATCAAATAGTCTTTTAAGTGCATCTACTGCATTCCCTTCCATTTGCATTTCTTCATTTGACACGTTAGGATAAATTTTAACCTTTGCCACTTTTAAATTATGTGGAACATAATCCTTATCCAGAGTATTTTTTCTATTCACTAACACTAACTCTCCATCATCTACATTGCTATTGTCATTAGACATATCTTTAATAGCTTCAATATAAGCATTCCTTTCAATTATATCCCCTATAACTTTTATACTACCATATTTGCTATTTATATACATTAAGCATACAATTCCTAAAATCAAAATCACTCCGATTTTCTTCTTCACCTTAAACTCCTCCTTATTTACTTTTAAAACTTAATTTCAAGTAAATAACACATTTATTTTATTTGAAATTTTTCAACAAAGTAAAATGCATATTCCTTACTTTCTTATATTACAAAAAGGAGTTTAAGAAAATTGTAATTAAACCTTAAGATTTCTTAAGATTACGGTATGATTATCTTTATGTAGAATACAGCTACACCTTCAAGCTTCATTATTATGTATAAGTAAACAATAAAAAATGGTTAATTTAAACATTTTAGTATTTATTGAATCAATCATTACATACAAATCTTTAGGATAATATATTTCTTTAAAGGACAATATATTAATGAATTAAAATTATTAATATATGGAGGTATTATATATGAGCATACTTGATGGATTTTTTGAAAAAGGTGATTCCGCTGTCAAAAAAACTACTAATGATACCGCAAACCTTAGTCTGCGCAAAGAAGAGCTTGATATTTCGAAAAGCAGAGTACAAAAAGGTGATGTAGAAATTAGTAAGGAAATTTTAGAAGAACATAAAAAAGTTGAAGTACCCGTAACACGTGAAGAAGTAGTAATTGAAAGAAGAACCTTAAACAATGAAGCAAGTGATTCTCCTATTACTAGTGAAGAAACCATTAACATTCCTGTAAGTGAGGAGAAAGTTAATGTAGGTAAACATACAGTAATAACAGGTGAAATTTCAGCTCATAAACACGAAATTGAAAATACAGTGCATATAGATGAGACCCTTAAACGAGAAGAAGCTCGAATAAATAAAATTGGTGATGTCAATATAATTGACAATGGAACCGATCAAAAATAATAAATTAGAAAACACCTCACTAATGACTCGTGAGGTGTTTTTAAAGATAAGTGGAGGGAAAAAGCATGGCAAAGGATTCCACAGAAAACAAAAACGGTAAATATATGCCAAAAGTAGCTGCTTTGAAACAAAGCATATGTGACCCTAATAAAAATGTTACCCTTAAAATTAAAGAAGAACAACTTGATATCTCTAAAGAGTGGATGCAAACAGGAGATGTTAAGATTTATAGAGAGTCTTCTACGCTACAAAAAAGTTTTACTGTGCCTGTTGAACTCGTAGATCTTGTAATAGAACATACAATTCCTGCAGATATTACTACAAAACACAAAGATATGCATACAGAAGTAATACGCATCCCTCTTAGTGAAGAAAGTATCGAATTTACAAAACACAAAGTTACTTTAGAAGATGTATCCATATATAAACAGAAGATACAAGATATAAAAATCATTGAAGCAACATTAAAAAGAGAAGAAGCTAAAGTTAAGATATCTGGCTCCCTAAGAATTAAAGACTAATTAAGTTTAAAGCGCTTTTAATTTCTAAATTTTATGTTACTTTTTCAAAGATTGAAAATATCCACATAAGTATATTAGGATGAATAGCTCTAGAATCTAGAAATTAAACCATCACCGTGTTATTGAAAACTCACTGCGATGGTTATTTCCATATTTTTCAATGTAATACCTTATTTAATCAAATCTATATGTTCTATATTCCTTATAGTTAGATACGCAATAAATACTCCTACAATAGAAAGTGCTATTGGTATTGCAATAATATCACCTAATGAGTACCCTCCATTATTAGAACATACAATAGATACTATTAATATTGAAGATATTATTGTAGTAGGTACCGATTTTTTTCTCATCCCAAAATATATAGGAATTAGTCCCATACCGGTAGAAGCTAAAGCATTAATGCCAATAGTCATAAAACTCCTTATTATCGTGGAACTGGTTAATTTATCAGGCGTAAAATTGTAAAAGTTATTAATAATGCATAAAACAAAATCTATAAAGATATTAGATAAAACTGTAGATATAAAAGTGAATAACACCACAATGAGCAGTTTAGCTATGATCAACTTTTTTCTACTTATAGGATACATAAACAATACCGTAATTGTATTGCTCTTATATTCTTCAATTATGAACCTGGCAATAAGCACTGAAGCAAATATTATAAAAGTAGCTTTTACCGTGGTATCAACCATTGAAAAAGTAAAAGGAAGGCTAGTGAAGTCTATGTCCCCTACATTTTTTGATACAACAATTGTCATTGCGAATATAGCTATTATAACTATGTTTGCGATTATGGCTCCTTTTATATATCCCCCCATCTTAACCTTTTTCATTTCTAATTTCATTAATTTAAACATCCATGTCATCTCCATGTAATAAATTTTAAAAGTGTATTTACCATTTTTTATACCTCTAAATCTACTTGCGGTTCCTTAATCAAGTTACTTCTAACAACCTGTACTCATTACTGTACTTACCCTTCCCATCATTGATAAATGCAAGAAGTTTCAACTTCAGTTATTCCTCCGTCAATATACAAATTTGCTAAATATTATTTAATAACATCTACATGTTCTATATTCCTTATAGATAGATACGCAATAAATACTCCTATAATAGAAAGTGCTATTGATATTGCAATACTATTACTTAATGAATGACCGCCCCTATCGCCACATACAATAGATACTATTAATATTGAAGATACTATTGTAACAGGTACTGATTTTTTTCTCATTCCAAAATATAGAGGAATTAGTCCCATACCGCTAGATGCTAAAGCATTAATACCAATAGTCATAAAGTTACTCATTATTAATGAGCTGGTTAATTTGTCAGGCGTAAAGTTATAAAAATTATTAACAATACATAAAACAAAATCTATAAAAATATTAGATAAAACTGTAGAAATAAAAGTGAATACTACCACAATAAGTAGTTTAGCTATAATCAACTTTTTTCTACTTATAGGATACATAAACAATACCGTAATTGTATTGCTTTTATATTCTTCAATTATGAACCTAGCAATAAGCACTGAAGCAAATATTATAAAAGTACCTTTTACCATGCCATCAACAAATGAAAAAGTAAAGGGGATGCTAGTAAACTCTACACCGCCTTCATTTTTTGTTGAAAAAATCATTACTGCCAGCAGCGCTATTATAACTATATTTGCGATTATAACCCCTTTTATATTTCGCCATACCTTACTCTTTTTCATTTCTAATTTTATTAATTTAAGAATTTATGTCACCTCCATTTAACAAGTTTAAGAAGTGTTCTTCTAATGAACTGTTTTTCTTAGTTATTTCTTCAATGAGAACATCATTTAAAACTAAGGTTTTAGATATAATGCTTTGTGGTACTGTAGCTTCATATATCCTTATTACACCAATATCCAGAACTTTAAAATTGGATATATTAAGATTGTTTGATAGAATATACGACGCTTTTTTGTAATCTTTAGTAACCAGTTCTATATATTCTGTATTACTTTCTCTGATGCTTTGCATAGAAACTTCTTCTATTAATCTACCACTATTTATAACTCCTATGGTATCCGCTATTTGCTCAATTTCTCCTAAACTATGACTAGATAACAATATAGTTATTCCGTACTCCTTACTCAACATTTTAAATAAATTTCTTAAATCCTTAATGCCTATTGGGTCAAGTCCATTGATAGGTTCGTCTAGTATTAATAATTCTGGCTTGGTTGTGATTGCTCTTGCAATTCCGAGCCTTTGCTTCATACCAAGAGAAAAATCTTTAACTAGTTTATTATCAATATTTTTTAGATTTACAAGATCTATCGCTTTATCAATTGCTCCCTTATCGTGGTAACCCATGTACCCACAGTGAAGCTCCAAATTTTCTCTGGCTGTAAGCCTTTCATAAAACACGGGATATTCAATGATAGAACCAAGCCTTTTTAAAACCTCATAGGAGGTATCTGTAAGCTTTTCGCCGAAAATTTCAACTTCACCACTTGTAGGCTTAACTAGATTTGTCATTATCTTCATTATTGTTGTTTTCCCTGCACCATTTGGTCCTAGAAACCCATAAATTTCACCCTTTTTAATATTCATATTCACATTTGCTACCACTTCTTTGCCATTATATGTTTTAGTCAGATTACTAGTTTTTAGTATATATTCCATTTTATCTCCCCCTTCAACCACTTTCCATATTTATATTATAGCAATTGAACTTCTCTTTTTTATTACTTAAATCTTACAAAATTCTTAAGTCTTTTCTAAAAAAAGGTGCCCTATCTTTATAGTGGTACTATAGACAGGTCACCTTGCTTTTCATAATCATTAATAGGTTATTCTTTTTAATTTAAAAATAAACGACGTTTTCTCATAAGGTTTGCTCTCGAGGATTATCTCTCCCTCTAATTTTTCTACAAGTCTTTTAGTTATTGTAAGACCAAGACCACTGCCTTGATACAGTTTATTTCTTGAATCCTCAAGAGTGTACATCCTTTCAAAGACCCTATCTTGATGCGTTTCACTAATGCCTTTACCCTTATCCCAAACCTCTACATATACATACTCCTCATCACTTCTAAGTGTTAATCCTAAAACCATTCCATCGTTTCCATATTTAATGGCATTTGAAATGAAATTATTTATAATTCTATCTAGCGACTCTTCATTTCCTAGACAATAAATGTTGATTTTTGGAATATCAATAATAACCTCAAAGCCTTTATTAGTTAAAATATCATAAAAAGCTAATATGTTTTTTTTGCAAACCTCATTAATATTAATTCTTGTTAGTGGGATATCCGTGTCCCCTGACTCTAGCTTTGCTAAGTCAAAGAACTTATTAATGAGCTTCATCACTTCTTTTGTTTTATTTTCAACCTTTGATAATAAGAAATTTCTTTCTTCGCTGCTTATATCGCTGTCCAGTTTTATTGTTTCAATATACCCAAGCACCACTGTAAGTGGTGTTTTTAAATCATGAGAGATATTTGAAAGCATTTTCTTCATTGTTATTTCAGCCTTCAAATAATCTGCTAGTATTTTTTGATTATGTTCTAAAACCTTATTAATCTCTATTAAAATGGGTATAATCTCTTTATCGTCAGTAAAGACTAAAAGCTTTTCACTGGTGTTGCTTTTTATAATATTGTTTAACTTTTCATGAATGTACTTTAAATTGTCACTTCTATGTTTTTTGGATTTATGCTGAATGTAAATGATACCCAATAAAATAACTATTACTATTAATAAAAAAATAATCATTTTAAAATTCTCCTAATTTGTAGCCTATGCCCCATAATGTTTTAAGATATTTAGGCTCTGAAGGATTGTCCTCTATTTTCTCTCTTAATCTTCTCATATGCACATTTATAACATTCTCATCTCCAAAATATTCATCATTCCAAACAACACTGTAGATTTGTGCTTTAGTAAAAACTCTATTTGGATTCGAAATGAATAGTCTTAAAATATCAAATTCTTTTGAAGTCAGCTGTAGATTTACACCCTTTTTAGTAACTGAATAGTTTTTCAAATTAACAGTAAGGTGGTTAACATTAATAATAGTCGCTTCTTCTTTCTTATCGTTTTTAGCATATTGATTGGCACGTCTTATCCCTGCCTTAACCCTTGCACAAAGCTCTATCATTGAAAAAGGCTTTGTGATATAGTCATCAGCACCGAGTCCCAGTCCTACAGCCGTGTCTACATCACTGTCCTTTGCTGACATAATTAAAATAGGTATTAAGCTTGTTTCTCTTACAATTTTCATAACTTCCATTCCATCAAGCCTCGGCATCATTATATCAAGAACAATTAAATCAAAGGAATTATTTAAAAACTTACCTACTCCTTCTTCTCCATTGAAAGCAGTAGTTATGTTAAAACCCTCTTTTATTAGGTAATTCTCAACCATTTCACTAATAGCTATATCATCTTCAACAAGTAGAATTCTATTTTCCATAAAAGTGACACCTCTTTTTTTATAAATATTTATAACTTTATTATAACTTAGTTATCAGTGTAAATAAATACCTGTAAATTTACACATTCATTGTTCTCTCTTTCAATAGAAAATACAATGACTACACCTAATTTGATTATGTAAAATATTTATTTTTCTATAATATATCTTTCAAAAAATTCATTTACATTCATCCCTGTTTCTTCTTCCATCTTTTTATTTAATTCATCATTCATTTTTGTCATATTTTCTATATATTTTTTATAATCTTCATTAAGAATAGTCAAATATTCACTAAATTTCGTGTGAAAACGCCCAAATTCTTTAGAATAATCATCGCAAAATGAACCGAATTCGTTCACTTGTTCCTTTTCTTTTTCATCTTCTTTTAACAATAGGTAACTGTCCTTAATCCTTTTTATATACCCTTTAATGTATGCTTTATCATAATTTATTATATTTTTAATGCCAGACAAATGTCTTCTCTTATCTTCTTCTGAAATACCTTCATTTTCAAGCTTATTTTGAAGTTCCTTAAAATAGTTATTATCCAAAAAAAATTCTTCGGTATTTATTTCATCCAATTCCTCCACAAGTTTTAACCACACTCTTCTTTTTCCCTCGTTATCAATAACAATATTCAAAAATGGTTCAAAGTTCATAATAAGACTTTCACCAAATATTCCTGGGAATATTCTACTAAGAGCATTTGAAATATATTCTTTCTTTTCACCTATGGACAATTCTAATGTTTCCCTAAGCAGCTTTATATGTTCTCCCGCAGCGTCATAATCAGTTAAATTTTTCTCTATAATATTTAAAATAATTAGTCTACTTTTCTCTAAATTTTCAATATCTTTATCTATTCTAGAAAGCGCTTGCGCCATAACTTCGGGAATACTTTTGTTACCAGAAGTCACAGTTTTGATTTGTGCAATGGGAATACCCAACGTTCTAAGCGCTCCTATTAAATTAAGCTTTATGACATCTTGACAAGTGTACTCTCTATAGTTATTTTGAATATTTTTTAAAGGCATAATTAACCCTTCACTTTCGTAATACTTTATTGCCCTTTTGGTTAATCCAGTTTTTTCAGCAGCATCTTTTATGTTCATGCGTCACCCCTCCCTTATAATAATTCAATTTTAAACCTGACAGTGAGGTACATGTCAATTCTTTTTATAGTATTGTTAAATAATCTAGAGATTTACCCTCATTATTATTAATGTTACAATTATACTAAACAAGGCAAATTTTACTGGAAATTTTCAGATTTCTATTATATATAATATTAGGCGAAACTAACCATTGATGTTTCACCTTATTTTAGGGGTGTAAAAAATGTATAAGATAATGATAGTTGAAGATGATAAATCACTGTGCACTAACATGAATGAAATGTTGATAAAGTGGGGGTTTGATGCAATGCCTGTGGATAACTTTGAGAACATAACTGCAGAGTTTGCTCGCAACAATCCAGATTTGGTTATTATGGATGTAAATCTACCTTGCTTTGATGGATTTTACTGGTGTAATAAGCTTCGCGAAGTATCAAAGGTGCCTATAATATTCGTTTCTTCAAGGGATACGAATATGGATATTATCATGGCCATGAATACCGGTGGTGATGAATATATAACCAAGCCTTTTTCAATGGATATTTTAATTGCTAAAATAAATGCATTGCTTAGAAGAGCCTATTCTTATGGTGAGCAAACTTCTGATTTAGTAGAATGTGATGGAGTAATCCTAAACTTAATTGAAAATACTCTAATGCATAAAGAAGCGAAAATTGAGCTGACAAAAAATGAATTCAAAGTAATGCTACTTCTTATGAAAAACAGGGGTAAGACCATATCTCGCGAGAGGATAATGAGGGCACTTTGGGATGATGATAATTTTATTAATGACAATACTCTTACAGTAAACATTAACAGGCTCCGCGAGAAACTTTGCGGTATTGGCCTCAATGATTTTATAGTTACTAAAAAAGGATATGGGTACATGATACTATGACTATAATGACATATATTAAAAATTCAGCCTTAAAAATATTATATTTCATCTGTATTTTGTTTACTATAAATCTAATCCTATTAAGCAGCAATCCTATTGATGCACAATTTACCGATATAGCATACATGGATTTTTTGCTCCTTTTTATATCATTAATCTTTACATTTATTGATTATAAAAGGTGGGCATACAGTTACAAAGGGATTTGCGAAGCTATAAATAATAAAGATAAAGTAGATACAAGATTACCAAGTAGCAGTTACTATTTTGAAGTTCAGCTTATAAAAGATATAGTCAAACTCAAAAATGTTGAAATGGAAGAAAAAGTTCAAGAAGTAAAGTCAGACCTTGATGAAATGAATGATTATATAACAAAGTGGGTTCATGAAATAAAAATACCTGTTTCGGTATGTGAGCTCATCGCTGGTAAAATAGAGGAAATAACTATGTCAGAGCAGCTTATACTCGAATTTAATCGAATAAATTTCCTTATTAACCAGGTCCTTTATACAAGTAGATCATCTAGCTATTCGGAAGATTTACAAATCAATGAAATTAACATTGAAACTCTGATAAAAAAAGTCGTTAGAAGAAATGCTACACTTTTCATATCAAAAAACATAAGTTTAGAACTTGGGAATATAAACTACACTGTTACGACAGATGAAAAATGGCTCTCATATATTGTTGATCAGCTTATTAATAATGCCTGCAAATATGTACCTAATGATGGTAAAATAACTATTTGTGTTAATGAAGAATCGAAAGTTATTGTACTTCATGTTAAAGATAATGGTATTGGAATAAAAGAAAAAGACATAAAAAGAATATTTGACAGGGGTTTTACAGGAGAAAACGGAAGAATCTTAGCAAAATCCACAGGCATGGGTTTATATTTATCTAAAAAAATGGCTCATAAATTAAGTCATAATATATATGTTAAATCTGAGGAAGAAAAGGGTACAGAATTTAGTGTGTGTTTCTATAAACTATCAGATTACGCAAAGGTTACATAAATGTAACCTTAAAACATTAAATGTAACTTAAATTCGATGGCAGGAAGCGAGGTCAATAGGTAGAATAAAGGTAAGCTTTTATTTTATGAGGAGGATTTTTATGAGTATTGTTATTGAAACTAAAAATTTAAAGAAAGTTTACGGCTTAAAAGGTATGGCGTCTAACGCTTTAGATGGACTTGATTTGCAAGTTGAAAAGGGTGAATTTCTAGGCATAATGGGACCTTCCGGGTCAGGTAAAACTACTCTTTTAAATATTATTTCTACCATTGATGAACCTACTAGTGGTAGCTATTTCTTTGAAGAAAATGATATGAAAAGAATTAAGGGACGTGACCTTGCAGCTTTTAGGAAGAACAAAATAGGTTTTATATTTCAGGATTTTAACCTACTCGATACAATGTCTATTCAGGATAATATAGCGCTCCCTCTTGCCCTTAGTAAAGTAAATCATGATGAAATAATAAAAAAGGTAAATGAGATTGCTGGCTTTTTAGGCTTAAAGGATCATCTAAGCAAATATCCATATCAGCTTTCTGGCGGTCAAAAGCAAAGAACCGCCGCAGCTAGGGCTCTTATAACTTCACCTTCGGTTATATTTGCAGACGAACCTACAGGGGCCTTGGATTCGAAATCGGCAGCAGAACTTCTGCAATGCCTTACAGACCTAAATGAGAAATTTAAAACTACTATAATAATGGTGACTCATGATGCGTTTGCTGCAAGCTATTGCAGACGAATAATGTTTATAAAAGATGGAAAGATTCATGCAAAACTTGATAAAAATCAAGGAAGAAAAGAGTTTTTTAAGCGAATTATGGACATGGGTGCATCAATGAGTGGCGATACAGATTATTACGGACAAAGGGAAGAAAATAGGAGGGCTTTTTAATGAATTCCTTCAGCATAGCTTTCGATAATTTTAAGAGAAACATAAAAGTCTACAGTCTATATATAATGTCTATGATTTTTTCAGTGCTTGTTTTCTACAATTTTGTAGCACTGAAATATAATCCAGATTTTCAAAAAGCTAATGAAACTAGTTATTATATTAAAGACGTATCAAGTTCAGTTTCTTGGTTGCTACTTTTATTTATTATATTTTTCATCTGGTTTTCAAGTTCTTTCTTTTTAAATCAAAGAAAAAAAGAAATAGGAATTTATGCTTTTATGGGCGTCTCCAATTCTCAAATAGCACTTATTTATTCTATAGAACTTATTTTTATGGGAATAACTGCAACAGCAGTTGGGCTTTTACTTGGAATTATCTTTTGTAAGCTGTTTCTAATGATGCTGGCTAAAGTAGCTCTATTAAACATGAAAATAGGTTTTTTCATATCTACTAAAGCAATAATTCAAACTTCCATCACATTTTTTGTAATCTTCTTTTTAAATGCAGTTTTAGGTTATATAAACATATCTAGAAGTAAGTTAATTGACTTGTTTAATGCAACTAAACGAGAAGAAAAACTTCCAAGGGCTAATTATGTAAAAGGTTTGTTGTCTATAATATTCATATTTACGGGATATTACTTTGCAAGAAATGCTATTGGTATGAAATTTACTGCAAACCTACCTCCTGCCATTATATTTGTAGTAATAGGTACCTGTTGGTTTTTTGGCTCTGTGTATTCTATAATAATGAAATTTATAATAAACAGAAAGAAAATATTATATAATGGAGTAAATATAGTATGCATGTCTAACATTGCCTTTAGGATAAAAAATAACTATCGAACTTTAGCGGCAGTTGCCATATTAGCTACAATTACTTTAACTTCTTATGGAACAGTAGCATCTCTTAAGTATTTTATTGGAATAAGAGATTATATACAATCTCCTTATGAAATTTCCTATGTTTCTTCTGAAAAAACAGTTAAGCAGCAGGTAAGAGACAAGTTAAAGGAATATAAAAAAGATATAATCCTTGAAGAAAACACTGAATTTCTTATTATAAAACCTCACGTTTATGTAGAAACCAAATTGAAGGATTCAGAAACAGTAGCCTTAAAATATTCAGATTTTATAAAAATAAGTTCTGACCTAGAAGCAAAGAACATTAATGATTTTAAAAAAGAGACCTTGTCCAGTGGCGAAACAATATATGTAGCACCACCTACTGTAGTAATGAGTCTTTATGATTATAAAAATGAAAAAGCTTCTATAAATAATAAGGACTATACTATAAAGAATACACTTAAAACTCCTGTTTTTGGTATTGGCATACCCACATCATGTCTTATATTAAATGATGAAGACTATGATTTCCTTAAGGCTACTTCTGACACATATCAGTTTAATGGGATAAAAATAAATAATACAGACAATATGAAATTGCTAAAACAGGAATTATACAAGATTAATTCACCTAAAGAGCCTTCGCGTGCAAATGTGAGTGAGAACATATCTTCTTTCCGTGAATTATTCACAACTAATTCAATTAAAGATTCTTTACGTGTAAATGCCAGCAAGGATACATCTTCTTACAATATTTTTGGAATAATTTATTTCCTTGGAGCTTTTCTTTCACTAGTTTTCATAATTGCAACAGGAAGCATAATATATTTCAAAATTGTAAGTGAAGCCTATTTAGATAAAAATAAATATGTTTTATTAAAAAGGCTTGGAATGACAGAGAAAGAAATTTTCAAAGCTACTGCAATACAAATAGGAATGTCCTATCTGTTGCCTTTAGTTGTTGGCATAATCCACAGCTGCGTTGCAATGTCTGTTTTAAGCAAACTGATGAATTATAACATAATAGTACCCGCTATCAGTAGCATTGTTATTTTTGTAGCTGTATATATCGTTTACTTTATTGCTACTACAAGGAAGTATATGAAGATAGTTATGTAAATGGTTTTTTTATTATGGACATGAAAATAGATTAGCACATTGACTTGTTATTTATTTAAATGCACTCTCATTTTTAAAATAAATAGAAGTAGGGAGTCATTCATCCTGTAATCACTTTACAGCTTCTTGACCCCCATACTTCTATTTATTTAGTCTACTTTTTCCCAAGCTGTCCATGGTGTTTCTGGGTTTGTTGTTCCACCCGATCCAGCACCTTAGTATAAAGTAACTCTACCGAATTCTGGACCATTTGCATGCATTCTTTGAGTCATTTCAATACTTACTATTCCGTCTAATCCATTTAATACTTTATCAGTTCTTAAATTAAACTTCATTGAAGCACCTGGCTTTATAAGTTTTTGTTCTGACCCATCAAATGAAAGAACATAGTATCCATTTTCTTCTTTAACTGCTGGTGCTGGATATTCTCCTCCAGTAATTTTAACTCCATTAGTTTTTATATATAATTTAGTATGCTTTAAAGTCTTTGCAGCTGTTTCTGTAAGTTGTATAGTTTGGCCGCTTGTTTCTATTTTACAATCATTTTTTAAATCAATAGATAATGCACCTCCATTTCCCCATGCTGGTTTGCTTGAAGTAACTGAAGCTTTTGCATATACTTTTGGTTGAACTATTTTATAAGTAGGTAATGCATCTTTCCCAAATAAACCTTCTTTAGTTGCTTTTGTTAACTCATCTCTCTTAGTTGAATCTGTTTGCTTATCTTGAGATGCCATCCATGCAATCATCCCACCTAAGTTATTATCCTTAACATACTTAGTTTTTTCTGCAATTGATCTTGGGTTATCATAAGTGAAGAACGCTCCTGTCTTTTCATTGTACATGTATGGTGCTTTTGCAGTATCATCCCAATATTCTTTTATTCCTGGATATTTAGCTTTTAACTCATCTTGATTTCTCCATCCCCAAACTCCACTGTTACGACCACCGTCTCCCGATTTTACCGGAGCATAATTGGTAGCCCCATAAGAGAGTGTTCCATCTGAATCCTTTTTTATTTTAGTTGCTTTTCCAAACAAACCTGGAAGATTTTTATCTGGCACATCATTTGAAACTTTTTCCCAGCCTCTAGTGTAATATGCGGCACCTATAACTAATTTTTCTGATGGTGCTCCAAGTTCAATATATTTCTTAATACTTGAATCAACTGTGAATCCCTTTCCTGCAAACGGATCATTAGGATTATCATAAAGAGCAGTTTGATGACCACTTGTATCTGACCATGCACCTGCTGCATCATAAGTCATAATGTTACCAAAATCTAATATTTTAAACATTTCATTAACATTAATACCAACATTAGTTTTTTCATGTGCCATTGGTAACGCTGCTGACATCTCATATTTCTTATCTAATATTTTTTCCTTTGCATCTAATGCTACTCTAAATTCTTTAAGCATCGTTATATAATTTTCTTTATCTGCCGGAATTGAATCGGGATTACCCATATCATTTTTGTTATCAACCTTGTCTGCCGCTCTAACTTCGCCTGGATATTCCCAATCAAAATCTACGAAATCTAAATTAGCATACTCCATAAAATCTAATACATTTTTAATAAACTTAGCTCTAGTTTGTGGATTTCTAGCTACCCATGTAAAATTATTTGATTTAGACCATCCACCTAAAGATGTACCAATTTTTAAATTCGGATTTTTCTCTCTTAAAGATTGGTATTCATTTATGATACCACCATTAATATCTCCATACGTAACACCTGCATTTCCTAGCGGATGTCCAATGTTAGCGTCCTTATCACAAAATACCAATTCACCATCTTTAGTAAAGTCCATGAATGCAAGATTCAAATGTGTTAGTTTATCTACCGGTATATCTTTAGGAAAAAAGTTTCCTTCTCCTCCCCAAATTGACCAATCTCCATAATACATAACATTACGAAGTTTAGAAGTAGATGCTTTTTGCTCGACCTCCTGTGGTGGTGCTGCTAAATTATTAACTGTAGCTGCTGGTACAACACTTGTCATTGTTAACGTGGCAATTGCAGCTAATGCTACTACTGATTTGATATTTTTAAATAATTTCTCTTTTGACATGATTTTTCTCCCCCTTAATAATTTTTTTCATTTAATTACATATCTTTTCCTACTATAACTAAGTCATATATATCAATGATATTATCACCATCTGCATTACTTTACAGCGATAAATCAACAATAACTTTGTAATGTGACACACTCGTTGGTAATGTTCCAGCAGGTGTCCACCACGAAATATTTTCATAAATCTTACCTTCATATACTACCTTTTGTCCATTTGTATATAAAGTTCCGGCATCCCAAATAGCTGCATTTGAATGAGCTTTAGGAATAACATATATTTTTGCATCTTTTTTATCTACCATTCCACCCTTATCTGTAATACTATATTTTACTGTATAAGTTCCAACCTTTTTTGTATCAACTTCACCTGATACAGCTATACTACTAGTTATATCTCCATCTTCTACATCATTTGCAGAAATACCATTCATAATATTAAAAGGTGACCCTTCTACTATAACTTGATCTTTAACACCTTTAAGTGTAGGAAGATGATTACCATTAACAGGTTGACTAGCAGGAATCTTCCCATTAATCTTTATATTTCTAACTCCCGCGAAACATAACTTCATCTTAGCCTTAACTGATGCGGTCCCACCATTTGGAATATCAGTCCAACCAGATGTTTTTAAGTTTACTCTATAGAAATCGCCAACTTCTGTAACAGTTCCAGTGCCTCCTTCCGCTCCAACGTATAAAGCAGATTTAGGTATATCAAATTGAATCTCCCATCCCTTAGGAATCGTTGCTCCAGTATTGTTAATTACTGTGAATACGGTTTCTCCATTTGGATGATCATATTTAGTAATAGTATCAACTTTAACATCGATTACTTGAGCATCTCCAATATCTTCTTTTGTTTCTTTACAATTTCCCATTTTATCTACTCCACTTTTCAGATTTTTAGTTAATGTATCCCCGAAAGTATATTTACCTTCGTTTGTCTTATCTGAACCTTTAACATAGTTAGGATTAACACCATAGTCACCATTCATAACCCAGATTAAAGCTCCACCTAAGTTTTTATCTTCAATGTACTTAACTCTTTCATCTATTGATTGTTCGTTTTCGAAAGATAAAAATACTTTTTTATCTCCTTGCCACACATATGGCACCTTACCAACATCGTCCCAGTGAATTCTCAAGTTAGGATCTTTTTCCATAAGGTTTAATACATGCCATAATGGATTAGTGCCAGCGGGGTCCGGAGTTCCATCTTTATTATCATCATCTCCCCAAAGGTTGTACTTTCCTGCGGCAGGTGTTTTACTTTTACCATGTAAACCTGAGCCATTTCCACCTTGTACATTTTCCCACCCTCTTGTATAGTATGGAATTCCCATTAAAATCTTTTCTGGAGGAAGCACCCCTCTATAGAACTTGTATGCCCAATCCATATTAAGAGTTGGCATCGCCATTCCAGTAGTTTCATTATCAGCTGCATCTGGGTATATATTTGCTAAGTTTTCAACATTTCCATTCCATCCACCATGAAAATCATATGACATTATACTTAGAAAATCTAAATAACTTGCATATCTATTATCTTGAACTCCACCAAGCACCCAAGATGAAGCAGTAACTGCTGCAGTTAATAAATATTTTTCATTATCTGCTTTTGAAGCTGCATCTAATTTTTCTCTTAACGTTTTCATTAAAACGTTGTATCTTTCATTTAATACAGCTCTTCTTGGTTCTGATAAATCTGCATCCGCAGGATTCCCAGATGTAGCTACTGATGATGGATATTCGAAATCAATATCCACGCCATCAAACCCATATTTTCTAATAAAGTCAACACAAGAATTTGCAAATGTGTTAATCCCAGAATCTGTATCTATCATTTTATAAAAACCTCTAGTTCCTGTCCATCCACCTACAGATATTAATAAATCTACATCTGGATATTGTTTTTTCATTTGTTGTAATACATTAAAGTGACCTTTATATGGTAGATTTGGATCCAACTTTACCTCCTTCCCATTATGCTCTAATTTATGATCTGCGAAATCCTCTTCAATAGCTGCTTTTTTATCTCCAAATCCAATTTTATTGTCTTCTCCAACCATTGCAAATGAATATTGGATATGTGTTAAAGAATCCCATTGTAAATCAGCTACATCGAAATTACCTTGAACTTCACTTTTGTAAGCCCATTCTGGAAAATATCCAACAACCTTTCTTTCTAAGTCTTTCGTCTTTTCATCGCTTGTAACTGCCTTTGCCGGTGTTGCAAATGTACTAACTGCAAAAACAGATACCATAATTGCTGCCATTGCCTTTTTAAATTTGATTACTTTCACTTATTACGCCTCCTTATTTTTTATAAAATTTACACTACAGAAAAGTTATTGATTTACAGTTTTATTTAAATAAACTGGATTTTTATAATATTGTTGCGCTTTTGTAATCCACCAATAATCTTCAGTAGGTGGTGATCCAACTGCATCAGTACTAGAATTAACACCAGCACCAAACAACATTGATACTACTCCCGCATCTCTAGCTTCACCCATATGACTTCCCCAAGTAATAGTGTCTCCTTGCCTTTTTATATCAGGATCATTAGCCCCATTTGAAGCAAAATAATCTACTCTATCAGAATTTCCAGCTTTAAATGTATCTCCAAAGAAGAATGATGGTGCTGAATCTTCACCTGTAGTATCCTTGTTAGTTAAAATTTCAAATGGTTTGCCAGTATATGGACTGTTTTCAACAGTTCCATTAATATGTCCCACAGGAATTTGCCATAGTATAACCGGCTTTTTTGTAGTTTCATGAAGAGTTTTTGTATATAACAAGTAATTATTCCAAAGGTCTGCATTCCAAAACCATTTAGAAGATTTTGGATTTACAGCTGCTCCTGTTTCGCAAACACCTCCATCTAATCCATACTTATCTATAGAAATAAATTCTGCATCATAGCTTGTAATTCCAGCTGCTAAATAATATTCAGCAGTTTCTTTCGCCACTGCTTCAATTTGTTGTCTTCCCGCTGCCCATCCATCTCTTTCAGTTAAATGCATTAAGCCTTGTCCTGGTATTTCTCCGTTTTCATAAGCCCATGTATTAAATTGCCATCCATTATATGCTTTAGGATAATATTTATTAACAGTATAGTTTATAGAAGTAACAAGGCCTTCCACCGTATTATTAAACTCTGGGTCTACACCCTTTTGTAGCACACCCGATGAGTACGCGGCTTCAACTAGCGCTGATATTTCATTTGGTTTTTTCTTAGATTGTTGCATCATATATCCTAAGAAATCTGGTTCAAATACCATTCCTATAGTTTCGCCTTGTCCATATTCAACACATATATCCAAAAAGAATTTTAAATTTTTGAAATAAGCTTCCATATATTCCTTACTATTGATATGGGCTAAATCTAATTCATAGTTTTCTCCGCTATCCGGAATGTTATAGTAAACAAAGAATGGAATTATTCCAAGCTTTAAACTTTCTTTAATATAATTCTTAGCCCTATCTCCATCAACAGTTGTCCACTCTCTCCACCCATTAGCTAGAGGTCCCCCATTTATATATATATATCTAACATCCATTCTCTTATTTGTATTATCTATATCTATATCTTTCCAAAAATCTAAATCTCCTTTTTTATCCTCTGAGACTTGTCCTAAAGATAAATACTTAGGCATACCCGGTAAGTCACCATTAGCCTCTTTAATTTTTACTCCTATGTATCTAGTTTCATTTGTGCTTGCTTCATGGATTTGAAGTCCACTTCTTCCAGCCGCAAGTCCTTCTAATGTTAAATTACCATCATTGTCTATAGTCGCTTTAAGTACTGATGAATTACTTATTTTCACGCTATATTGTGGCTCCTTTGTATTATTATTAACTACTTTATATTTATTTGTACCCTGTGTAATTACTGCTTGAAGCGCTTGAGAATCTCCATCAATGCCCTCAATTAGTATTTTACTTTCATTCGCTGTTCCAACGGAAACTTCAATTACATTACTTTTTGATTTCCCAAAACTATTAATTAATTCAACATAATAAAAATATGTTGCAGGAATTGTTCTTCCTTTAATACTAATCGCTTTAGATTGTGCTGCTGGTGTGTTATCAGTTAAATCCCCCTCGTCAACCACCTTAAATTCACTTAATCCTCCTATCTTTTCATAAAGTTTGTAGCTTGTTCCATTATTTCCATGCCACATACTTAATGTAATATTGTAATTACCATCTAAATCACCTGACCATTGATCATGAGATAATGATGCCACCCCTGGTGCATCTGCTGCTGACGCAAAAGTAATTTTTGCTGGAATCATAGTAATAAAAAACAACATTACTATAATTACTGATAGGCATGAGTTTTTATTAATTCCTCTTTTCATTTTTTTCTCCCTTATATATGTATTTATTACCATTATTATGTCATGATAGCAGGTCAGGTTTCAACCAAAATCACTCCCTTTTTTCGGTCATTTTTAATTATTTTCCAATTTTCTTCTAGGATTTAATGCTTAAAACGATGTTTTCTTTGAATTAATGGTCAATAATGGTTTAAACATGAAGTATAGTGGAGCAAATCTTTTGAAAAATTTACACAAACAAATTTGAAAAATGCCTTTAGATCCATTTACATTAACTTTAATATCCCGCTAGGAGCAGTTTTTCCACTAGGTTTTAACTTCTATTCAAAAAATAAAAGTAGGTATCATTCATCCTGTAAACACCTTACAGATTCCTGACACCTACTTCTAACTTTAGTTATTTATTAGTTTATTTAATAACCCTTTAACAAGATTTACTCCTACCCTTAACGTTCCTCTTAAATGTATAATATGTTGCAAGAAAATAGCATACATAGATAATTAAAATTATCGCCAATGATATAGCTATGTTAAACACAAATGCGCTATCCCCTATAAAGACGCTTATTACTTTACTGTTTATGCCTTCAAAATTATACATACATATTATGAACCCTATTATGGCTACCGATATTGGCATAATAAAGTACAATGCTATTTGTTTTAATATTATCTTATTGATTTCATTATTGTCTATTCCTAATTTCTTTAGCGTTTTAAATCTTTCCTTATGCTCAATGGAGTCTGATAACTGTTGCAAAGCAAGAACTGTCAAACTAATCATTAATAAGACT
The DNA here is from genome assembly GCF_055081105.1 of Clostridium sp. CM038. Lineage (NCBI taxonomy): Bacteria > Bacillati > Bacillota > Clostridia > Eubacteriales > Clostridiaceae > Clostridium > Clostridium sp. CM038. Next base: position 3,895,587 of record NZ_CM143651.1, read on the forward strand.
GTTCCTAGGTACATTCCTAGTATTCTCATTGCTAGTGTAGCATTTAATATCTCACTAACTTCAGCTACTTTTATGTTAGTAAAAATCGGATAAAAAGCTCGACTTTTATATTCACTTAGTACCTTACTATAGTTTTCCTCAAACCATTGTGGTACATACTGTTTTTCAAAGCCTAATGCCTTATCATAACTAATCTTCTTTTTTGTATTTGCGAAAAGATCAGTGCCGGCTAATATTAATTTTTTACACCATTTATCAGGAACTACTATCAGAGCATTTGTATTTCCGCTATAGATACCTTCTCCAATAGATTCTTTATAGTATGAATTTGAGCTAATCTTTAAGTTATTACTATTTATATTAATAGTTGAATTTTGTTTTATATAATTTTCAATATCAGTATCTTCTATCATTTTCGCCCATTGCATGGTAAACTCATTATTATTTAGCGTTACTTTCTCATATCCTCGCATTTTCCTTAGCTTATTATAATCACTTAAGCTAATTACTAACATAGGCTTTTTTCTTTTATCTCTTGCCTTAAAATCATCGACATTTAAGAAATATTTCTCTGCCTGACAGTAATCATCCATATTATAGTCATCATTATTTAGATGTTCTATTATTTTCTTATAATCTATTTTAAGTAAATTACTTTTTTTAGATATATCACTTCTATCTGAAATTATAGAATAATCATTGTTTATGATTATATCGTAAGGCACTCTATAATCTAGAAATCCTAAAGTCCATTGTGACATCAGTAAAGTTAGTGAAAAGCTTAATGCAGCGCCTAAAAATGTTATTGAAATTGTGGCCATTAAAATAGGCGCTGTCTTTATTTTTGAAACTATAGCCCCTATTAAAAATAAGTTTGTATATTCATATTTAAAATTTGTCCACTTATCCTTAACATCAATAATTATATACGCTAATGAATAAAACAATGCATATGTTCCTATAATGTATCCTATTAATCCTACTGCTATACAAATTGCCTTATCACCTTCTGTAACTGTAGTTTTTAAAATCTCATAAGAACAATATCCACAAACACTATATAGAACTATTGCCACAATAAATATGCTTACATATACAAACTTACTTCTTTTAAACTGAAACTCTGTTTTCTTTTGTGCATTTATCATATCAATAATCTTAACTTTCCCTAAAGCTTTCATATTGAAAAATCCAATAATACAAAACATAACTATAAAAAATATGAACGTTATAATTACAGTATCCATATATAATTTAAAAGAGAAATTTATGCTCTGCTTTTCAGTCATAAGAACTATTGCAGTAACTACTTGTGAAAATAATGTGCCTATAAAAATTCCTAATATAATTGAAGCAATTCCGATTATTAGCATTTCTATAAAAAACATTAATGCGACGCTTTTCTGCTCAGTTCCTAGCAATATATATGTAGCAAATTCATTCTGCCGTCTTTTTATCATATATTTGTTTACATATCCTATAAGTAATACTAATAAAGCTGTAACTATATATGTGGAATATTTCAATATTTGCTTTAATAGTTCAAGGTTAATAGAATCCTCTGTTATTAATTCATAGCCTGAGCTTGACATTGATGTAAACGCATAGAACAAGCTTACACATAATGTTATTGTTATAAAGTAAATCAAATAATCCTTAATAGACTTTTTTGCATTGTTAATTGCTAGCCTAACGTACATCTCTTATGTCACCTCCTAGCAGTGCAACTACATCTAAGATTTGATTTAAAAATTGTTTACGTGTATTTTCTCCCTTAACGAGTTCCGTGAAAATCTTACCGTCTTTAATAAATAGAATCCTCTCACAATAACTTGCTGTAAATGAATCATGCGTTACCATTAAAATAGTTGCTCCTAATTCCTCATTTAAATGTGAAATCATTTCTATTAGCATCTGAGCCGCTCTTGAATCTAATGCTCCCGTTGGTTCATCTGCTAAAATAAGTTTAGGATTTGTTATCAAAGCTCTTGCACATGCAGAGCGTTGCTTTTGGCCTCCCGATACCTCATATGGGTACTTTAAGAGTATATCTTCTATACCTAATTCTCTAGCAACTTTACTTACTTTTCCATCTATTTCACTCTTTTTACATCTATTAATTGTTAATGCTAAAGCTATGTTCTCATGAATAGTCAAAGTATCTAATAAGTTGAAATCCTGAAATATAAACCCTAGATTCTCTCTCCTAAACTTTGCAATATCCTTCTTACTTATCTCTGTTAAATCCTTATTATCTATATAGATGAATCCTGAACTAACTTCATCAATAGTTGCTATAATATTTAATAACGTAGTTTTTCCCGACCCAGAAGGTCCCATAACTCCAACAAATTCTTCCCTAAAAACATTAAAACTAATATCATCAATCGCCTTTACCACATTCCCCTTGTTACCATAATACTTTTCAACATTTTTCAAACTTAATATCTTATCCATTACTCTCACCTCAATATCATTGTACATTATTTCTATTACACCTAATTCGATTAAACCTTACTTTTATGTTACAACTTTGTCACCAAAAAAATTCCTACACCTTATGGTGTAGGATTAGATTTGAGTTACTAAAACTTCCCTTTGGGAAAGCAATTATTACTCTGGTATATAAATCTTCATTTGATTCTAATGTTATTAATAAACCTAATTTGTCACATAATTTTTTACAAATATATAATCCTATACCTGTAGATTTATTATTAAGCCTTCCTTTGGTTCCTGTGAATCCTTTTTCAAACACACGATTAATTTCATTCGATGGTATTCCTATACCGTTGTCTTCAATACTTAACTGAACACCATTTTTAATATCATCTGTATATATTTTAACCTTTGGAAAATTCTTTGTTCTATACTTTACTGAATTAACTATTATTTGATTTAATATAAACTCTAACCATTTGCTATCACAATAAATGCTTTTATCTAGGCTTATTAACTCAATATCTATACCGCTAGAAATAAATATTTGTTTATTTCTTATTAGAACATGACTTACACATTGCTCTAGCGAAATCTCTTTTATAAGATAATCCTTTTCAACTTCCTCACTTCTAGCATAAAATAAAGCCTGTTCAACAAATCTATCTATATTCTCTAATTCTTCTAAAACTACTCTAGAAGTATTCGTCTTATTATTTTCTTCTATTAACTTAATCGATGATATTGGTGTTTTTACTTCGTGAATCCACTGCTCAATATACTCTTTATAATCTTTACGTTGGACTTTGCTCTTATATATTTCTTCACGCATAGATTTACTAGCCTTTTTCATCATAATGTAGTATGGTACTGAATCACTATATGGTGGTACTTCTATCACTTCACTAATAAGATACTTCTTATCCAATCTATCAATAGTATTTAGGATATCATTAAAATATAATTTTCTTTTTCTATACTCATATGTAAAAAATGTTATAACCACTGTAATCCAAATTACTACTATAACTTTTATGGTATCAAAAGTATTTCCTACACTAAAGAGAAATATTACTAAGGTACCAAGTGATATAATATTTAGTAGTATCACATTAATTATTCCTTTAAAATAATCACTTAAACTCATATTATATACCCTTGTCCTCTTTTAGTTTTTATAAAGTCCTTAACTCCAATATCTTCAAATTTATTTCTTATTCTAGTAATGTTTACAGTAAGGGTATTATCATTTACAAATAATGAACTATCCCATAAATACTCCATAATATCTACTCTAGATACTATCGTGCCTCTGTTATTTAATAAGTAATGAAGTATTTTCAACTCATTTTTAGTAAGATCAACTTCATTACCATTGTGCTCTATGGTGCTAGATAATATATTTAACCTTATGCCATTATACTCAACCACATCCATTGTTTTTTCATTAGGGTAGGCTCTTTTTAAAAGCGAATTTATCCTAGCTAATAAAATTTGAGTATTATATGGTTTTGTAATAAAATCATCTCCACCTAATGTTATACTCATAAGCTCGTCAATGTTAGTATTTCTGCTTGTAACAAATATAATTGGTACTGTTGAAAAACTACGTATTTCTGTACATATCTTAAACCCATCATCATAAGGTAAATAAATATCTAATAAAATTAGATTAGGACTGCTCTCCTTAACCAATTTAGGAATTTTATTAAATTCATTAGCTTTTATAACAGAATATCCATTGCATATCAAAAGACTTGCTATTTCATTTTTTAATTGTTCATTATCCTCAACTATCATTATGTTAAACATCTATTACCCTCTATTCTTAGATTAACTTCTATGCTTTATTATAAGACTACATGTATTTGGAGCGCGACATAAAAACACCGTAAAATGCAATTGAATAATACGGTGTTTTAAAGAGATTATTCAGTTTTAATAGTTGCGACGTTCTATGTGAAGATTACGAATTAACCTATCCCTCGCATAATGTATGAAATCCACATTACTTAATGTTGCTTTTTAATTTTACTGTGCTATAACTTAAAACAAATATATCAATAAGCATTATGCAACCTACGACTCTTATTGCAATATCAGAGAATGGTGATATAAACCGATTAATCCCCATACATATTATCGTAATTATCATTATAATTATCATAAATACATTTTTGTTTTTCATTTACTCTTTTCCTCCTTATCAATAATAAAGGTCGCACCACAATATTTTACAACTTCGACGTAACTCTATATAAATTATAGCATATTATACATATTTCTACATCGATGTATTTTTATGATGGTGGTTTTTACAATTTTAAATACCGTATTATTCAGTTATCAAAGACCATTGTTCGTACTTTCAATTTCATTAATTATGACGCATTTTAATCAAAGGTTGAAATAACTATTTGCGCCTATTATCCAAACCCGTTCTTACTTATCTAATCCCCTTTTGCTATAAATGTAAACACCCCCCCTGCAGCGATTACTATCCAAGCCAAAATTACAAATAGGCCATAGGACGATTCAGCACCTATGATTTGACCTTTAAATACCTTTTCCAGTTCTTCTTTGAGAATAATTCAAATTTAATTTTCACATTCCAATGTCTAAAAGACCCAATTTTAACATTATCTCTTTATAATCTACTTTTAAGCCTAGAAGATTAGAGAAAAACTTCATATAATCCTCTATAGTCATCCTCTCACAAAAATCCTCTTCTCTTAATACAACTCCAACACTACCAATATTAGGTTTAATATACTGGTCGTTTCTTACGTCTTCTATATATATTTCACCTTTGGCTGGTGTTTCGTTTCCTAAAATCAAATTCACCAGCAAATCACTTACTTCATTGCTACACTCTATACTTATGGAACTACCTTTGTTTATATTAATATCTATATCTCTTATCACATTATTCTTTTGTTCTTTATAAACCTTTAATTCTAAGCATATAAAACATCCTTCCTAATTTTATATCCTAATATTATCACATAAATACAGAATACGTTAATTCTTAGATTGCTAATAGGCTCCTTGGTGATATATATTATTTCAAAAATATAGAAACCATGTTACAATTTTATTGTTGGTTTTGTATATTCTAAAAACACCATACATACAGCATTGTAGAAAATGGTGAAGTAACTTTATTTATATAATATTTCTCTAAAATATAAAAGCCCTATTGACACTCCCTTTAGAGGATACTGTAATCTAACTTCACAAGGAAAGGAGATGTGTATATGTTTCGAATAGGCGACTTTTCCAAACTTACGAAAACTACAGTAAAAGCATTAAGGTATTATGATGAAATTGATTTATTAAAATCTGAATTTGTGGATGAGGAAACAAACTATCGTTTTTATACAACGAAACAGTTGATAAAGCTTCACAAAATTCAATCTTTTCGCCAAATCGGTTTATCAATTAATGAAATCAAGCTGATCATGTCCGGACACTGTATAGAATTAATTTTGGAAAAACGAAAAAGTGAAATTGAAGATACTATCGCTGAAAGTAATTCACAGCTCTCTCGAATTGAATTTATATTACAAGGGAAAGGGGAGGAGTTAATCATGAATTATCAAGAGATTTTAAAGGAACTACCAGAGTGTATCGTCTATTCAAAGAGGATTACAGTACCAAGTTATGACTCATATTTTGAGATCATACCGGCAATCGGAGAAGAGGTTACTGCAGCAAATCCTGAATTAAAATGTACTGTTCCTGAGTACTGCTTCATCAAGTATATTGACAATGAATACAAAGATAAAGATATTAACATTGAATTCTGCGAAGCGGTAGACAAAATGGGTAAAGAAACTGGCGATATTAAATTTAAGAAGATTGAAAGTGTATCTGCAGTTTCCATTATGCATAAGGGTGCATATGCTGGGCTTGCAAAGGCTTATGCATTTGCTTTTAAGTGGACTGAAGATAATGGATATATAGTTGTTGACAGTCCACGAGAAAACTATATCGATGGTATTTGGAATAAAGAAAGCGAAGATGAATGGCTTACCGAGTTACAAATACCCTTGATAAAGAAATAAACTGGGGGATTATTAGCATAATCTTTGAGCTATTTATGTCGCATCCTTCATAAATAGCTCAACAATCATAAATATACGATTGCTGAACAATCGTTAAGTATGCCATTATCTGATTGGTTTGCGACACTAACACTATTAATTGCAAGCGCTTTAATGATCATTGGCGGTCTTAAAACAAAATGATAATATTCTTTTAAACTACTTTATAATGGGAGCCTTTAACTTTCAAAAGATAATACTTCTCCATCTTCGGGTATAGATACATTAATACTAATACTATTAGCACTTAAATAACACTTCAAGCCCTTTCTTGATAATCTGCAATGATTCCATGCCTCCATGTGTACAGCAACAATCTTTATATTTTCATATCTACGGCATAATTCATGTAAATCTTTTGTTGTCATAGTAATAGGTTTTCCATATTTAAATTGTGCACCACCACAATTGCAAACAACTATTCCAGGTTTAAAGTTTTCTATAGACTTTTCAACTTCCGTACACCATACTGTATCCCCCGCAATATAGACAGGAATTTCGCCTTTTAAAGAAATAACAAAACCAGATACTGGTGCCATTTTCATAGCAAGAACACCGTGACCATGTTTTCCTTTAGTTCTATTAAAAATTATATTATTCCAAGTATAATTATCCTGAATTGCGTATACATCAGTAAACCCATAGGATTTCAATTTCATTTCATCTTCTGGTTGGCAGAATATTGGAATGCTTTTAGGAAGTAATTTTGCTGCCGCATCATCAAAGTGGTCCCTATGAGTATGAGTAACAAGTACAGCATCACAATTAGTAATATCATCGATACTTATAGGTAATTCTACTAAGGGATTATATTTTTGATTTGGTACATTCCCAATAGGAGCTATAGATCCTGCTTCACTTAATACAGGATCTACAAGTATTCTCTTATTATTTACAGATAATATTAAGGTAGCATGACGAATTAATTGAATTTTCACTGTTCATTCCTCCTGTTGTTTTATATACATTTATTATATAATAGAAATTACTTGATTAGAGAAAGTAAAAGAGTGAAAATAATTTCGTCATGAAAGGATTTTATATATTATGCTTGATCAAACAGATATTCAAATTTTAAATATTCTTACAAAAAATTCACGTATGCAATGGCAGGAAATTGGCCAAGAAGTTCATTTAACTGGACAAGCAGTTAGAAACAGAATAACTAAAATGGAAAATTTAGGTGTTATTGAATGCTATACTATAAAAATTAATTCTGCGTTAATTGGTAAGCCCTTAACTGGTTTCATAACTGTTTTTATGAAAACAACTGACCATTTAGCATTTCAAACATATATACATAATAATTCTATAATAACTGAAGCCAACAGAATAAGCGGAGAAGGATGCTATATGTTAAAAGTAACTGCATCTTCTCAAGAAGAAATAGTACAACTGTTAGATGAAATTTTAAAATATGGAAATTATAAATTAAATTTATCCATAGAGAATATAAAATAGTAATGCAGCTCCAGTCCACCACCCCCATAACATTATACGTTCCTTTTCTCCCACCTACATCACTTTACATATAACATTGACATATATTTCATATTATGCTATTCTATCATTAGAATAGCAAGGGAGGAAAAAAATGACACAGATTGAAGTCATACTTTTATCACTTTTATGTGACAAAAATTATTATGGATATGAATTTGAAACTGTAATAGAGCAAAGAAATATGAGAGGTTGGACCAATATAGGCTTTTCCTCAATCTATAATTCTTTAACCAAACTTGAAAAAAACGGTCATATAGTTTCAAAATACGAAAAAGAATACGGTTCACCTAAGAGGAAAGTATATTCAATCAAGGATGAAACAAAAATAATTATTAAAGAGCATATTATCAAGATGATAAGTGAATATAACAGTGATCCAAGTGAATTTGATATAGGTATGCTGTTTTCTTATTTAATAATAAAAGAAAAATTAAAGGAAGCTTTAACTACTCATAAAGAAAATTTAGTTAAGAGGAAAGAATTTTTACTTAAAAGATATGACCAGCATCCTACAGCACGACAAAGACCACATATAAAAGCATTATTTGAAAGGCCATTAGCATTTGTAGATACTGAAATTTCATGGCTTGAAGATTTTATAAGTGATAATTTTAAAAAACACAATTAAATAGAGATAAAATCACAGTTTCGGTTGGTAGTCCGAACCTATCTTCTTTTTATAGATAGCAGTATCCTTCCCTCCTGGGGTCGTCCCTTCTCTTTATCAAATTCTACTAAACAGGAGGAATTATGAAATGGGAATTAGCATTAGTTTAAATGTATTTTTTGAGGGTACATTTTGGGTAGGGGTATTTGAGAAGGCTTATGATGGGAAATATGAAGTATCTAAAATTGTCTTTGGGGCTGAACCAAAGGACTATGAAGTGTTTGATTTTATATTAAACACCTTTTATAATTTAAAGTTTACTAATCCCTTACGTACTGAATCCGTTGAAAAAAGAAAGATAAACCCTAAAAGATACCAAAGAGAAATAAAGAAATCAATGGAAAACAAAGGTACAGGTACGAAAGCTCAACTTGCTATGCAACTACAGCATGAGCTAACTAAAACAGAAAGAAAAATAGTTTCAAAAGAAGAAAAAGAAGAAGAAAGGCAACTAAAATATAAATTAAGACAACAAAATAAGAAAGATAAACATCGGGGCCACTAATTAGTGAAAAATTAATAATAAGGGTGTGATTTCATGAGACTTCACAGGCTGCTCGGAATTATTATGTTGCTTAATACACGAGGAATAATGAAAGCCGGAAATTTATCAAAAATACTTGAAACCTCAGAAAGAACTATATACAGAGATATGGATATATTGTGCGAATCAGGTATTCCTATTTTATCAATTCCAGGTCCCAGTGGAGGTTTTTCTTTTGTTGAGGGGTATAAAATCAATTCTAATAACCTAGCGAGCGGAGATGTAGTTAATCTATTGCTTTCAGGTATGGGTATACACTCAGAAAAAAATACTGAAATGTCGCAGCAACTAAAACTTGCCGTCATTAAGCTTGAAAATAGTGTATCAAAGGAACATAGAGAAGAAATTATTAAAGCTAAGGAAAGGTTTTTTATTGATTCGCAACCTTGGTGGGGCACGCGAATACAAAATCAGAATGTAGATATAATAAAAAAATCAGTGCTTAATTTAAAAAAGTTAAAAGTTCACTATAAAAAATTTGACGGAGAAGTATCCGAAAGGATTATAAGACCTTATGGTGCTGTGGTAAAAGATTCTCAGTGGTATGTGGTAGCGTTTTGTGAATTAAAAAACGAGATTAGAATTTTTAAATGTAGCAGAATTGAAAGTATTGAAGTGCTAGATGAAAGCTTCAGCATGGATGAGAACTTTAACCTGGGAAAGTTTTGGGAAAATAGTAAGCATCAATTTGTGAGACAATCCTACCTCAAAGTAAACCACGCTTCATACCCTGTTAAAATTAAATTCTATGAGGAAAAGAAGCGGACCCTTGAAGGCTTTTGTGTACTCTCTTCCATGAAAGTTAATGATAATTGGTTTTATGATATCGACATGATAAGTTTTCAAACTGCCTGCAATGTAATTTTTCCTTTAAGTGATAGAATTGAGGTTTTAGAGCCTATAGAGCTTAGATCGTACATAATTAGAAAAACAAATATAATTTCAAATTTATATAGGGCTACATAATTCCTGACATACTGTTGGCAAGGATTCCCTGATATAATTGTGATATCAAATAAATGGATGGAGGCAATAATTATGGAAGAAAAAATAGTAAGCTTTGAAGGATTTAAGGCTGTAGGTATACCTTATTTTGGAAACAATAGTAATAGTGAAATTGCTACTCTTTGGGAATCATTTAACAAAAACTGCGGAGACATAAAGCAAAAAAGCAAGTCCATGCTGTATTATGGTATATGTGATTATGGAAATTGTGGAATGGATTCAGAAGGTAGGTTCAACTATACTGCTTGCGCCGAAGTAGACAGCTTTTCTGATGTACCTGAAGGTATGGTAACAAAGGTTGTCCCAGAGGGTAAGTACATGGTGTATACTTATAGTGGAGCTATAAAAGATTTAGGTGCATTTTACAATGATGTATTTGAAAAGTTCATTCCATCCTCTTCGTATGAATTTGATTGTAGACCCCTACTAGAATTGTACGACGAGAGATTTATGAATAATGGACAATTTGACATATGTGTTCCTATTAAATAACACTTTTATAACTCATAATTGGGTGACTTCCACCAAATTATGAGTTATTATCACATATAACGAATTATACCTGCTACCCTAGCTAAAATATTGATTTTAAGATAATCAGAACTTCTTATATCTACTAAATATATTTCACTTTTTGCTCCCTAAAATTAAATTGTATTCTTAATTTCCCATCCTTGTAACCGGCTTTAATGATTTCCTTTGATTGTAATTTTTGTGGAAGTACAAAATTTCGTTTTTCATTTTTAATGGAAATACTAATTTCATCTCCATTTTGAAGTAAATTTAATTCATTTTTATCTACAAAAGGCATATTGATATTTAAATAATAGCTTTCATCTGTACTTGATTTTTCAATTTCAAAAATTTTGTCTTTAAAGAGCACTTTGTCTGCAGAAACTTCTTTAAATATACTTTCTCCCATATTTAATAGGACCTCATAATTCCTAACCTCGCTATGCATTAACTCAGTTTTGAAAATTGGTACCGGGCTAAAACTTTCACTTATCTCCTTAAGATTTTCACTTTGAAGCTTCATCCATTTTTCGAAATATCCTTTCCCTCCCTCTTCTGAAATTATTTTATTTACAATAATTGCGTCTACATTAAAATCATAGAGATGCAAATAAGAAAAATTTCTTTTAGCTTCCTTGATAACAATCTTTTCTGGAGTAGTAACTATTCTAAGGCTTACCTTATCCTTTTGGAGCATTAACTTATGGAGTTCATCAATTTTCTTATATAGCATTTCTATTTCATCAAAAGTTCTCTCATCAGGAAGCGGAATCTTTACTGTATGCTCAATTATTGGCTTTGCAATTTTTGCCATCTTTCTTTTCATAGGAAAAATTTTGTCCATCCACCACTTGAAAAGCTCTGGAAACTTCAAAAGCGACATAGTTTCGCCAGTAGGAGCACAATCAACTATTAACACCTCATAGTTATTTTCATCATTAATCTGTTTAATTTTAAGTAAGGAGATCAGATCCTCGAACCCTGGGAAAACCAGTAATTCTTCAACATCAATGGTTTTTGCATTTTTTAAAAGCATCAATTTTTCTATATAGCCTTTGATATTCCCCCAAATAGCTTCATTTTCAATAAGAGCATCCACCTCTATAGCTTCTAAATTTTCTGAAATTTGGGTAGGTGTATTCGATAGCTTTACACCGAAGGCATCGGAAAGACTATGAGCCTGATCAGTGCTCATTATAAGCACCTTTTTCCCCTGCTTTGCAATCTGGCAGGCTGTGGCTGATGCGACACTAGTTTTTCCAACTCCACCTTTTCCTGTATATAAAATAATTCTCATTTTAATCCCTCCAATTCAATTATAAAAAATCTACTTTAACCTTTTTAATCTCTTGGTTTGCTTCCTCTTCCGCTTTTTCACAACCCTCGTTAATAAGATCCAATCCAATATCCTTAATAAGGATAATTGCTTCCTTCTCAAAGTTATTGATCTTGTGCAAGATTTTTTCTGGCAAAACATCTTTTATAACCTCATATTTAAGTTTTTCTATTCTTATCAATTTTTTAATTATTTCACCATTCATCTAATCCACCTTCTCATCAAAATAAATAGATAGATAATCCTCATTAAAATCAGCTTTACTTATTGAGTATTTTCTCAGTGAATTTGGACAAGGAATATTCCTCTTAAAATTGCCTATTTTTATGGATATATCAGAACCAGTTTCATACAGTTCTAAGTCTTTCTTATCTCCAAAGGGCACATAAACTTGAAGCTTATAACCACCCTCAACCTTTTCAAATTTCTCGTTAAAGGTTATTTTTTGAACCTTAAATATATCCTTAACATTCAGAGAATCCACAACTATCCTTTCTAAGCCGCAAATTCCATTAATATCTACCTCATACCATTTAATTTTGAACCTCGGCAAATTCAAAAATACTGAATCTATTTCTTCCATGTACTTTCTTTGAATACATTTCCACTCATCAAAAAATTTATTTCCTATATCCTGGGGTATTATCCTATTAATATATATTGTATCTACATTAAAATTATAAAGGTTTAAATACATGTAATTTCTCTTGGTCTCTTCAATAACCATTTTTTCAGGAATTGTAACCAATCTTATACTGCAACTCTCTCTATCCTTAAATAAGTTTTGAAGATCTGTTAGCATTATATAAAGTTTTTCAATATCATTCATAGCTTGCTTATCAGGCATTTCTATCTTAAATGCTATTTTAGAGATAGGTCTGATCACTTTCATTGCAACCTTTCCAATGGGAAATAATTTCTCCATGTACCAACTCATAAGCTCTGGAAATTTTAAAAGGGATATGGTCTTGATATGCTCCCCTTATGGTAGACAGTTAAAATAATAAAACTGTTTACTATAAGGAGGGCTATTTTTTTATGGGAAGAAAATCAACTATATCAGACCAACAAAAAATTAAGGCTGTAACATCATATTTAAATGGAAAAGCTAGTATGTTAAGTTTATGCAACAAACTTCAAGTACATAAGAGTTCTTTTCAAAAATGGGTAATACGATATAAATCAGAAGGTGAAGCTGGGTTAAAACATTCTAGCAAAAATACTTCTTATACTGCCAAAATCAAGATTAACATTGTAAAAGAATATCTTGATGGGCATGGCTCACTGAATGATTTATGCATTAAGTATCATATTTCGTCAAATACAGTTTTATGCAATTGGATAAAGAAGTATAATGGTCATGAAAACATAAAATCTTCTGGAACAGGAGGAAAAATAATCATGACCAAAGGACGCAAAACTTCTTATATTGAACGCATTGAAATCATAAAGTACTGTATTGAAAACAATAACAGTTATAATAAAACTGTTGAAAAATATAAGGTATCTTATCCTCAGATTTATACCTGGATGAAGAAGTATAATCAGTTTGGTATTGAAGGGCTTTTGGACCGACGTGGAAAGCCAAAGGCTGAAGAGTTAATGACAGAAGATGAAAAGCTAAAAGCTCAATACAAGCTTTTAGAAGCACAAAATAGAAGATTACGGATGGAGAATGCTCTTCTAAAAAAAATCCAAGAGATAGAAAGAAGGCGATATTAAGCGAAGCTAGATACGAAGATACTTATCTTGCAATCCAAGAATTATCTAACAAAGATAAATTTCCTATAACTGAGTTGTGCATTATAGGCGGCGTTAGCCATTCTGCATATTATAAATGGCTACACAGAGAAAAAAGTAACCGAGTATTGAAAAACGAAGAATTATTAAAGCTTATTTGTGAGTTATATGAGGAAAAAGACGGTATCTTAGGCTATCGCCAGATGACGATTAAAATCCGTAGAGAATATAATAAAAAAGTTAATTATAAACGAATTTATCGTCTGATGCAGATATTAGGATTAAAATCCGTATGCAGAAAAAAAAGATATAATTATATTAAGTCAACTCCTGAAGTTACTGCAGAAAATATTTTGGATAGAAATTTTAAAGCAGAACAAGTCAATAAAAAATGGCTTACAGATGTAACCGAGTTTAAATATGGGAGAAGTGGACAAAAGGCTTATCTAAGTGCAATATTTGATTTAGGTGATAGAAGTATTGTTTCATATGTCATTGGTCATTCTAATAATAACCAATTGGTTTATCAAACCTTTAATCTTGCTGTTAAAGTATACCCTGATGCTAAACCAATATTTCATAGTGACCGAGGTTTCCAGTATACTTCAAAAATATTTAAAGAAAAACTAAAAAAAGCTGGAATGATACAGAGCATGTCGAGGGTTGGGCATTGTATTGATAATGGTCCAATGGAAGGATTTTGGGGAATCTTAAAAACAGAAATGTATTATCTTCATAAATTTGAAGACTATGAAAGCTTAAAGAAATCGATTGAAGACTATATAGAATATTATAATAATAGACGTTATCAAAAACGTTTAAAGTGCATGACACCAATGGAATATCAGCGATATCTATTAGGTAATGCAGCATAAATAAAGCGCCTACCAAATGATAGACGCCTTACATAAAATCTTTAATTATTTCCACTGTCTACTTGACAGGGGGCAGTTCATCTCTCCTGTGGGTGCACTATCTACAATTATTAGGTCATAAGTACCTTTGTCATATAAATCTTTAATTTTCAAAAGACAAAATAGCTCTTCCATTCCCGGAAATACAACAATATCCTCAAAACTTTCTGCTTGCTCCTCATCTTTAAAAACCATCATTTTTTTTAAAAGCAGCTTGAATACTCCCGTAATAATTCTCCATTTCATAATTAGGATCAATTTCAAGCCCCCATAAATTTTCCCGTATTTCTGTAGGCTCATTCTTTATTTGTTGCATAAAAATATCACTCAAGTTATGTGCCATATCAGTGCTAACAATTAAAGTTTTTATTCCCTCTATTGAGGCCTTAAGTGCATGAGCTGCTGCGGTGCTTGTTTTACCAACTCCACCTTTTCCAGTAAAAATAATTATTCTTTTCATATCATCCCTCCTAATTTTAATTCTTTAATTGAATAGTTCTTTTAACGAAGTATTTCTTCTTAAAATAACTCAGGTTCACTGAGCTATTCAATAATTATTTTTCTTAATTTTTTAACAGGAACATCTTCTTTAACTGGATTCTTAATTCCCTTAAAAACTCCCAGTACTTTGTTATAAATACTTAAAGCTGAAGAAATTTCCTCCTCGGTAAGCTTTCCGTAAATCTCAATAAAATATTTAACAATCATAGCCTTTTCCTTCTCAATCACAGTACTTGCAACCTCTGTAAGGGTTATTAAAACTATTCTTCTATCCTCTGCACTTCTTATTCTTTCTACCATTAGCTTTTTTTCTAATCTAGCGATAACCCCTGTGGCAGTATTTAGTGGAGCATTTATGTACTCTGCTATTTCCGTCATATTAGCATTACTTTTTCGATGCAAGAATAATAATGCTAATATTTCATTCTTAGAAAAATCTAAGAATATATCACTCCACTGTTCTGGAAAAAATAAAACCTTAAACTCATCAATATGATTAAAAATAATTTGCTCTATTTTGTTTATATCCATAAATTTCCTCCGAATTAGTTCTTGTTACGAATTATATTTTAATTCTATCGCCGAAGTATTTTCTTGTCAATAAAATTGTATAAAAAGTATTATATGGACCCTTCTGTGCTTAATTGCTTCCTGCTAAGTATCCTGTAGAAAATGCCATTTGAAGATTGTATCCACCTGTCTCAGCATCAATATCTATAACCTCTCCTGCAAAATAAAGGTTTTTTATAAGTTTTGATTCCATAGTTGAAGCATTTATTTCTTTAACTTTAACTCCACCTGAAGTTACTTGAGCTGCTTTAATCGATAAAGTTTCTCTAACTGTTAGTTTCATTTCCTTCATATAAGTAATTATCTTATTCTCATCAGTCTTCTTTAAGTCATTAATCTTAACCTCTGTTACTCCTAACATATCAAATATTTCTTTCAAGTAATTTTGTGGAAGAATGCCTTTTAAATTATTAAGTACAGTCTTATTTGGATTGCTCCACATAATCTCTGATATTTCCTCCTTAGACTTATTTCTTAAAAAATCTAAAGTAACTTGTACTTCTCCCTCTCCTAAAGCTTTGCTTATATAAGATGAAAGCTTTAACACTGCTGGTCCTGATATTCCAAAATGAGTGAATATCATATCACCAAACTTTTCTATACTCTTCTTTTTAATCTTAGCTGAAACTACAACATCCTTCATTGCAACGCCTTGTAAACTCTTAACAAACTCTTCCTTTATAACTAATGGGATTAATGCTGCGTATAAAGGTGTTATAGTGTGTCCACATTTACTTAATACTTCAAACATAGAACCATCTGAACCAGAACCTGGGTAGCTCTTTCCTCCTGTTGTAACAATTACCTTTTCGCCTAAAATCCGCTTGCCATCATCCGTTACTACACCTTTAATTTGTCCATCTTCAACTATCAACCCTTGAACCTTACTGTTATACATAATCTTAACATTATTTCTTTCTAAATCATTTTTCAGTAATTCTATAACTTCATCGGCCCTATTACTTTTGGTATATATCTTTTGGTCAAGCTCCTCCTTATATTCTAATCCAATTCCTTTAAAGTATTCTAAAAGTTGATTATTTGAAAATGTATAAAGAGCGCTATATAGAAATTTCTTATTACTTACTATCTTATCAAAAAATTCCTCTATATCTCTATTATTTGTAATATTGCATCTGCCTCCACCCGTAAGTTTTAGCTTTGCACCAATTTCTTTGTTTCTTTCTATTAATATAACTTCACTATTTTTTGCTGCACTGATAGCTGCCATGATACCAGCAGGTCCTCCTCCAACAACAATAACTTTTAGCATAAACACACCTCACTAATTTTCATTTTTTAGTCCTTTAATACACTTTTTTAAAATCCTCATAATATTTTTATCGTAAGTTTCACCCTGAAAAATAATGCTTAATACGCTACCTTCTAAAATGCCTTTTAATAATTGTGACTCATCTATAATAATCCCTCCCTTCTATTCTATTTATAGTAGTAATTATACTAATAATAAATCCTAGAATTCAAATGAAGCTAGGATTTATTATTATATCATTTTACGTGCATCAATTATTGTTTGATATAAAGCTATTAGAATACAATCAATAATCTGATCTTTTTTCTCCCCTGTAGTTTTCTCAGAGTAACAAATGATTTTTAGCTTCTCTATGCACTTATCTATTTTAGACTGATGTTCTTGCGATATTTTTTCAATATATTTAATTGGAATTTTCTCTTCTACCCATCTCTTATTCGTATCGTTAATGCCTAACTCTACTAATGATAGTATCTTACAAAACAAAATATCTGGATTATCCTGAATAGTTTCATTTATAAGCATGATTTGATTAATAATAGACTTCCATACATCATATTTAATTTCTAAAAACATCCTCATATATTTATCCTCAAAAGTAGGAATTTGATAATTTACTATATCATCAATATCATCAATAGCAGAGGATTCTTCCTTGTTGTGTTTCGAATCTTCCAACAAATTATTTAATCCTGGTATCTTTAAGGTCTTAATCAATAAAGGTAAAAAATTAGAAGGTATAGGCACTCCGACTAATGTTAGATTTTCTAAAATACTTATACTCTCTGTAATTGCTAGAAAAGCTATAACAATTTGAGATAACATGCTTGTATTTACTATTGGAACTATAATATTCTCTAACAATTTAACTGTAATTATGGAAAGTGTATAAGTGCTAACTTTTTTAGTGAATTTACGTAGTCCCACACTTGAAAACCTTTTATATTTTATAGCAGTATATATTCCTGTAATAGTATCTAAGCTAATAAGCACCAAAAGTATAGTATATGAAGTTTGTATGCTTGTGAATATTTTAGAAAGGATGCCCAATATTCCAGATATTCCATATATTTTTAAAAAAATGTTGTTCTTGTCCATTTTCTCATCTCCATTAATACTAGACAACTATAAACATGGGACAAATAATTAAAACAAATTATTTGTTCCATATAATATATGCAACATTTAAGAGTACTGGCATAGATATATTTATCCATATTCTAAATAATATTAGTTGGAGATGACAAATGACTGTATACTAATATGAATAAAATGTTGATAAAGTGGAGGTTTCATACTATGGTTGTGGATAACTTTAAGAATACATCTAGCAAGTTCGATAAGCTCGTATTAAGCAAGGTGAACTTCCACAAATAAATTCTACATTACTTATGGTACGGTTCCCCACTTATTATTCTAAACCCTCTATAAACCTGTTCCAGTAGCATTACTCTAAATAATTGATGTGGAAAAGTCATCTTTGAAAAGCATAATTTATAATTAGCTCTTTCTAAAACAGCCTTAGATAGTCCCAATGAACCTCCAATAACAAAAGCTATATTACTGTCACCTCTTATACCTAAATCCCTTATATAATTGGACAACTCCACTGAGGATAACATCTTTCCATTTAGCTCTAGAGCAATTACAAACACATTATCCTTTATGCTTCTTATTATTGCGTCGCCTTCTTTATCTTTTATTATAATCTCTTCTTTTTCAGAGGCATTATCAGGAGTTTTTTCATCACTTAATTCAATTACATTAAGTTTACAATATCTAGATAATCTTTTTGTATATTCATCTATAGCACTTTTTAAATATTTTTCTTTTATTTTTCCTACACAAATTATAGTTATATTCATTTTTAGCTCTCCTTATTTCACTTATATTACATTTTTCATAAGTATAATATAAGATTGCATGACATATTTTAAAATTACAAACCAGATCATTACCTGCGGAGCTGGAATGTCGTTAAAAACAAATAACATGGATAAACCCCCATGTTATAACTAAAATTCGAATGGCATTCTATATGCTCAAGTCTCTTTTCTTATAAAACACATATGTGATGCTTATGGTTGCTGAAATAATTATAATTGATAAAACTACAAAACTCAATTGAAAACCACCACCATTAATCAAATTCTTAGCTTCATAATATTTGAATGGTGTAAAGTATTTAAGATTTTTAAATTTACCGCTTAAGTCTATTGCCATAGATAATATATACGTTATTAAAAGAACTGCTGTAGATATTGATGTTGCAGTCTTTGGATTTTCGCTTATTGCAGCTATGGCCGTGCCAATAAACATAAATATAAGCTGCAAAACAAACATTCCGCTCATTAAGATTACTATCTCTGTGGTTACTGCTTCCCCTTTACTGTATTTCCCTACCACAATGATCGAAGAAACCAAAGTAATAATATTAAATATTAAAACATTCACAAAGGCTGCCAATAGTTTTGATGTTATGATTTTATTTCTTGAAATAGGTTTTGAAAGTAGAAACTCTGCAGTTTTATCTCTCTCTTCTTTTGAAATTATATCAGCCCCAAGCATAGCAGCATGAATAGTTGCCATAAGCGCTAAATATAAAAAGAGCATTCCATAATAACCACTAGCCTTTGACAAATCAAAACTACCTATACCAAAGATTGTTTGCATAGATTTTGGCATTTGATCAAATAAATCATTCATTGACTGACCTGAGGCTGATAATGCAACATATTTGCCCATACCAGCAATAACCATAAATAAAATACCAAAAGCCCATATAATAAGCCCTTTTCTATGGGCCCTCATCTCTACAATAAATACATTCATAAACTAACCCCCTCGTATCATTCATTAATAAATATTAAGTGTTAACATATCTAAGCAGCATGAACATCTTTTTTAGAATATATAAAATAGCTGGCAGTAATTGCAAAAGCAATAAATCCTATTCCTATTATAATAAATGAAACCTCATAACTTGAATTTTTCATGATGTAATTTGCGTCAAAATACTTAAAAGGAGTAACGTAACGCATGGCAGCATCTCCCGATGTAGCTGCAAACATACCAATAATGAAAAATGTAAATACAGTACCAAGGGAAATAGGTAGCACCGATTTAATCTTTGGCATCACAACTGAAATTATAATCCCCAAAGCAAGAAACATAATCTGAACGAAAAACAATGTAATAGAAATCATAAAAAATAGCTTGTAACTATAGTCTTTTGTTGAAACAATGGACACCATAATGCTAGAAGCTAACAAGTAGATTATATTAGTAATTACAAGACAGGTTAATGCAGCCATTAGCTTTGATGTCATAATCGCCCTGCGAGTAACAGGCCTAGTTAAAAGAAAATCTGCTGTTTTTGCGCCAACTTCCTTTGATACAATGGAGGTTCCTAGATTCATAGCTTGAATGGCACCACAAAGTGTTGTATATAAAAACATATAGGAGTAAAACCCTAAAATAGAAGACATACTATCTACAGAGAATCCCATTGCTTTTCTTACTGGCTCTGGAAATCCTTTCATTATTTCTTTAAATGCCTCAGCTTCCTTTGAAAAAGCGGGGAACATTGATAAGAAAAGAATAACAAGTGTTATTAAAGAACAAGTCCATATAATAGTGGATTTCCTATAAGTCTTTAATTCATGAAGAAACATATTCATAGCTTTTAGTCCTCCTTTTCATAGTAATGCATAAAGATCTCTTCGAGGTCTGGCTCTTCAATCCAAAGATTACTTATTTCTATTTCCGAAATCTTTTTCATAATAAAATTAATATTACCACTAAACAAAAAGCTTACTACATTATCCTTTATATCTAAATTGGCGACTCCACTGATTTTAAAATAATTATCATCTATTTTTGATTTTACCTCAATTTTAATTTTTTTATGGTTACTTTCTTGTAATGTACTAATCTTATCAACCTTTATTATTTTCCCCTCTTTAATAATTGCAACACGATTACATAGCCTCTGGACCTCACTTAAAATATGAGAAGAAAGTAAAATTGTTGCACCTTTTTTGTTCTCCTCCTCAAGAAGCTCAAAGAATTTTTGTTGCATAAGCGGGTCAAGTCCACTAGTGGGCTCATCAAGTATAATAAGTTTAGGTGAGTGTAGCAGGCCTTGAACAATACCCACTTTCTTTTTATTCCCAAAAGATAAATCATCAATTTTCTTATTGAGGTCAAGATCCATTATCTCAGCTAGTTCTGTAATTCTTTTGCTACAATCTTTCTTGTAAAAACTAGCAGAATACTTTAGTAAATCAATAACTTTCATATTATCATAATAAAAAATTTCTGACGGTAAATATCCTATTTCCTTCCTTATCTCAGGACCAAATTCTATACAGTCTTTACCGAAAATTGTAGCACTACCACTAGTAGGATAAATCAGAGATAATAACGTTCTTATCGTTGTTGATTTACCTGCACCGTTAGGTCCAATAAAGCCAAAGATTTCTCCTTGTTCAACATTAAAACTTACATTTGTAATACCTCTTGCTTTACCATAACTTTTAGTCAAATTTTTGATTTCAATAGCATTCATTAATAATCCCCCCTGTAATCTTGATACAATTATATTGTTTATTATAGATATTCCTCCTTGTATACTGCATTTTTATAAAAATCATAAATATCAAGTGCCTGTTCATACATTTCGCTCATACTTGAATGATTTTTAACACCTTCGTTCCAAATTCCTTCTGAACACCATCCAATCATTTTATTTAGCTTTTCAATATCCGTGCCATCTTTGAACTTATTTAAATCGATTTTTTCAAACATTTGCTTATACATTTTTTCTTCGATTTTATCATTGATTTCTTTCATTGAGTCAGCAATCTCTGGCATTTTTTCGCAACTCGCTTTAATCACAAATTTATACATATAAGGATATTTTTCTAAAAGAACCATTGTAAAATTCAGACTTTGCGTAAGCATTTTAAAATAATCTTTCTCATCAAAATTAAACTTTTCGTACACTTTTTTCTCCAAAATCTTCATAGCATATTCATATAAAAAAATAAATAATGACTTTTTGTTCTTAAAATATTGAAATAATGAACCTTTGGAAATTTTAGCCTCCGCTGCAATATCGTCTGTTGATGCATGTTTATAGTCCTTTATAGAAAATATATTCGTCCCTGCATTAATAATTCTATTTTGTTTTTCTTCATCCAATTTATAAAAGATCTGATACATAAAAAACTCCTTTCTGATTAGTATAGTCATAATATTACCCCGATGACTGAATGTAGATTGCAATATAAAATGTCCGAAATTTTGAAGAAAAATATAATGTTAAGTTGTAATGGTTTTCTGTTCCATCATATTGGCAGATAAACCGTTGAAAATCCTTCTTGGATAATTGTTGATCCAGTGCTGTATTTGCATAATTTGTTTTTTAGAGAATGCTGAAATATCCACACCTTTTGGGATAAATCGTCGTATCATTTTATTGATATTTTCGTTTGTGCCTCGCTCCCATGAACTATATGGGTGAGCATAATACACTTTAGTTCTCTTTCGTTTATTTCTTACTGAGTTCTCAATACCCTCGAAATCAAGGTTCTCACAGCCGTTATCACAGGTGATTGTTTTAAATGTTTTTGAGAATAACATTCCCATTTTACGCTCCAATTTGTCCAATTCTTTCACGACAGCCGCCTGTGATTTAGATGGTATTTTAAAGACTAACTCCTTACGAGTTACTCTTTCACTTAACACCATTAAGACAGTTTTTGTACCCTGTTTGCCAACTACAGTGTCCATTTCCCAATGGCCTATCTCATCACGTGCAGCTACCGCTGCAGGTCTCTCCGATATGCTAGTTCCTTTGGTATTGTTATACGCTGATCTTATTTTTTTATAGTTTCTCTTTTTAGCATTCTTTTTAACAGGCAGATCTTTGTTACTTATATTTAAAAACAAATTATTATCCAAATAGTTATACACAGTTTTGAAGCAAATAGTTGTTTCAAATTGTAGATCTTTATTTGTGATATTTTGAATAGCTGCATACGGAGATTCGCCATCTATACCAATAGCTTTTTCTAAGTACCTCACCAATTTGTGATCTTTTCCTATTTTTAATGCAGGACCTTTAGCGGCACCTTGTTTGTCATGCTCTGACTGCCCAATTTCTGCGCTATATTCCATTCGAGTGGTTAAGTCACTATTCAATAGTTCTACAATTCCTTTAGCAATTTCACGCCTTATTGTACGTTCTGAACGCCCACCTATTTGCTCCGCAATACGAGTTGAATTAAGTCCCATTTTGTGTAAAGCTTCTAACTTTATGCGTTCCTCGTATGTTATGTGTTTACCTTTTCTGCTCTGTGTGATAAAATCTAATTGACTCATTTGAAATCCTCCCGTATATGTTGGTTTAGTCACTTAACATTATACAAGAGTATTTCTCTTGAGTCTTTATTTTTTGTTACTCTTCGGTCATTTCATTATACAACTTACCACCCCGATGACTGAAAAAAACAACCCCTACAGGAAAGATATTGTTATTTTACCAACAATATCTCCGTTAATTAATATATTTATCCTTTTATTAGAATAGCATCTAATTGATTAAATTATAAAAAAATTCAAAAAAAATAAATAAAACTTACCACAAAAGTGCAAAGTTTTATTTACTACAATTCATATATTGTTTTACATAATTATACTATATTATTTCCCACAGCATTTTTTGTATTTTTTTCCACTCCCGCAGGGGCAAGTGTCATTTCTTCCGATTTTGTCGTTATTGACCACCATTTTGGAATCTCTATAAGCTATTTGAATTTCTCTTCTTTTTTCTTTTGAAAAAATCCCTTCCCATTGTGGAAGTTCATATAAATAATCTGCTTTTGCGTCTAGCATATTGAAATAAAGTTTTTCAAAATCTATTTTGAAATCTACTTTTGTATCACTTTCAGTTTCTTCTAGTTTTATAGGGTCTAAAAGACTATCGTTTATCCCATCAGCAAATCCCATAAAATATATGTTAGATACATCAAAGTATTTTGCAAGCTCGTCCATTGTACCCTTAACTTCATCTTTATGGTTTGATAATAATTTTGTATAGACACGTTTTTCTATTTCCCCATAATCATGCCAAAATGCAGGTTCTCCTTTACGTTTAACATAATCAACCACCATATCTGTCCACTCTTTATATAAACTCATTCTCTATTCTCCTCCGAATCATACTATATTTTGTTATATTACATTATTTTAATAAATATTTCGCTAGCATTCAACATAAAATTGTTAAATCGAATATACTTTCAGAATTTCTTACAACTAACCTATTATTTTTTAATTGGAATTAGGTCCTCTTTACTAAAAGGCTTTGATATATCAAAATTTCCACCTATAGTATCAATATTCCTATTTTCCACTGTTATCTTTACTTTCTTTACAGATGACAATTGAGTTAATGACGCCGATATCCCTTTTAGACAGCTTTTTTCTTTTGTTTCTGTCATATCTATTTTAGCTTCTTTACTTAAATTAACATAAGCAATATTATCTTTAATAGAAAAACTTAATATCCTAGTCTCTTTAGGAAGTATTGGTTTTAGCTCACTTTTTACAGTAGGCCCTTTTACAAGTTCTTGCATAATAGTTTCCCCGATAAGTTCTTCTTTATTAATAAGTCTCTCATCTTTAACTACTCCTACATCAGAACCCTCTTTAGTGCCATCAAAATAAACACCCAATTGGATAAATCCATCTTTTTCTAGGGGCAGGTTTAGATTTTGAAGCTTTTCTTTATTTGTGACACTTTTCTCATCTTTTTTTTCGCACCCATAAAATGACATTGTTGAGCCAACTAGCAATGAACATAATAATATTTTGATTGCTTTTTTCATATTTGACCTCCCTTTAATAATCCACTAAAGTGGCCTAATTAACGACTTCAAAAGGAGATTTATGGCACTCACTAAAGTTTATATTCGTTATATTATGTAACACCTGCTTATAGACGTAAGTGACTTTCCTTCTGAAATGTTGTTAAAAGTTGATTACATCACTTGGCATATCTCTTCTAGCTAAATTCAAAGAAATATCCCTACCTATTTCAATATGATTTTCTTTGAGTATATTGACCACTGTTTGATAGGCTAAATCAGGATAATTATTAGTTTTACTCAAATGTCCCAAAAAAATATGTTTTTGCTTATCATTCATTATTTCTACTATAGCTTTCCCACATGCATCATTGGATAGATGTCCCATATTACTTAATATTCTTCTTTTCAACGGATACGGATATGGTCCAAATTTCACCATTTCCACATCATGATTACTCTCGAGTAGAATTACATCTGCATCTTTTATCATATTCTTTACTTCATCAGAGAAATATCCTAAATCTGTAGCTATGCATGCCTTCTTATTACCACTATATAAAGCATATCCTATAGGCGCTGCCGCATCATGTGATATATTATAATTTATTATATGCATGTCTTTTATATCCACAGAATTATTATTGATGATTTTTATATTATTTTCTTTTATCTTACCTATCTTGATTTTCATAGCTTCCCAAGTATTCTCATTGGCATATATCGGTATATTATATCTTCTAGAAATAATTCCTGCACCCTTTATGTGGTCAGAATGTTCATGAGTAATAAAAATGCCATCAATATCATTAGGATCTTGGTTTATTTCTTTAAGTGCGCTTTCAATGCTTTTACCTGGCATACCAGCGTCAACTAAAATTTTTGTATTTTCTGACGCTACAAATATGCTATTTCCGCTACTTCCACTATATAATGGACAGAATATCATAATTGTCTCCTTTAATTTCAAATTGTTACATAGTAACTCTTTTTATATCCGCCCCTATGCTTCTAAATTTTTCTTCAATATTTGGATATCCTCTATCAATATGCTCTATGCCTAAAATTTCTGTAGTACCTTCTGCTATAAGCCCCGCTATAACCAAAGCTGCTCCCGCTCTTAAATCTGATGCAATAACTACTTTCCCTATAAGTTTATCTACGCCATCTACCGTAGCGACACTTCCTTCAACCTTTATATTAGCGCCCATTTTTTTAAGCTCGTCCACATGCTTAAATCTAGCTTCCCAAATGCTTTCATTTATTATGCTTCTACCCTCTGAAACAGATAACAATGTGTTCATTGGTTGTTGGACATCCGTTGGAAATCCAGGATAAGGCAAAGTCTTAATATTTACAGCCTTGAGTCTTCCTTCAGATTTAACAGTAACACTATCTCCACCTTCATGTACATCTGCTCCCATTTCCATAAGCTTTGCTGAAATTGATTCAAGATGTTTTGGAATAACATTATTTATAGTTACTTCCCCACCACAAGCAGCAGCTGCTATCATAAAAGTACCTGCCTCAATTTGATCTGGAATTACACTATAGTTGCATCCTGTTAATTCTTTTACACCTATAATTCTTATAACATCCGTACCTGCCCCTTTAATATTAGCTCCCATAGAGTTTAAAAAGTTAGCTACGTCAACAACATGTGGTTCTTTTGCAGAATTTTCTAAAATAGTTGTACCTTCTGCAAGCGTTGAAGCGGCCATTACATTTATTGTTGCACCTACACTAACAACATCAAAATAAATACTAGTTCCAATTAGTTTATCTGCCTGAATGTTTACAGCACCATTCTCAATAACTACTGTTGCTCCAAGTGCTTCAAACCCTTTTATATGTTGATCTATAGGTCTTACACCTATAGGGCACCCCCCCGGAAGCTCTACCCTAGCCTTTTTAAACCTAGCTAAAAGCGCACCAATCAAATAATAGGAAGCTCTCATTCTTCTTACATCTTCTGTGTTAGCATCAATGCTAGTTATATTTGTACTATCTATAGAAACTGAATTTTTTTCTCTTTTAATTTCACATCCTAAATTTTCCAATATTCTTTCTATACAATTTACATCTTCTATATTAGGAATATTTTCAATGATACATTTACCCTTACTTGCTATTATAGCTACTGGTAAAATTGCTACTGCTGCATTTTTTGCACCACTTATTTCTACCTGACCAAAAATACGTCGGCCTCCGTTAATTACCAATTTATCCATATTTGTATCATCCTCACTATGCATTATATATTAATTACTTTCATTTTTATACATACAATTGAATTATACCATAATAACATTATATTTTAACATTTTTTTTAAATGTTAGACGATATTATTTTATTAAACACAGAATTTCTTACAATATTTATACTTTGTAAAAAAAATAACGTAAAAAATCACCCGTGCTTCCACGAGTGATCTTTACATTGTTTAACTTTATTATATTGTTTTAAAACTTCCGCAGTCTGTACATTCTGGTGTTTTAGCAACACTTTCATGTTTTACAACTTCAATTTTGTTTAAAGTGCAGTAATTATCATCTTTACAATGGTATTCACATTCATTTACGGTACAACCTATACTGTCATTATGTTTCATAAGAAAAGCACCTCCCTTTATTAATTATAAAACTATTGTTAGCATAATCAAAAATAATTATGCTAACAATACAAAAATATTTGAATTATAACATCTTCATTTTTTCCCCTTAATAAGTTACAAACAAATCTTCATACATAAATTTACACAGGAAATACAAAACCTAAAAATTATGTTATAATACACTTATAATTTACTCAAAATAATGTTAACCAACATTGGTTATTAATTTTGCTTGGAGGAAACATATGAAATATTTTTTAGTTGCGTTATTTGATGATTTATCTAATTCTACAGTTCAAAATATTCAAAGAAATATCTGTAGAAAATATAAACTATATAAGAGTTCTCCTAATCTTTTTATACCTATAGTTTCAATAATTAATCCTGATTTAGAAAAATTAGATGTTGTTGTTTCTAAAATTCTATCTCCTTATAAAAAATTTAAAGTGGGCATAAATAATAGTATTAGTTTAAACGAAAATTTAAGTCAAGTTAATCTTGATGTTGAAGATAAAGGATATATTTCTCGATTAGCAAGAAATATTACAGACACTTTAGATTTACATAGTTTTAACGTTAAAAGTGATGATTATAATATTGATTTAAATATTCTATTAGCTAATGCCAATCACATCATTAAAAAGTCATATAACGGAAGTACAATTTCTATTAATGACGCTTTAGATAAGGATGATTTCTTGCAGTTTGTAAAGGTTTCTAAACTTGAATTGTGGAAACAGGTTAGTACTAAAAAGGAAATGCTAGTTAAAAGTTATGAGCTAAGGGAATACTAAAAACATAAAGTTATATTTTAGGTTTGAGGGGGATGACAATGATTTACTACTTGGTTGGCTTATTTGATAAAGTTTCTTATAAATATATAGAATCTATGCAAAAGGCAATCTGTGAAAAGTATAACCTATACAAGTCTGATGCTAATTTACCTATGCTTCATGTAACTCTAGAAATAATAACTAATCCCAATCTTTACGATTTGGATACTGCTTTAAAAAACATTCTTAAGAATTATACTAAATTTGAAGTTGAATTGAATGGTGTGATATGTTTTGACCCTCCCTATAAGTCTGTAAATTTAAATATTGGTAATGAAGGCACTATATATCAATTATCTAAAGATATAAATTCAATTTTAAATTTACATGGCTTTAAGGTTAGAGATGATATTGAAACTTGGAATTTGCATATCTCACTAGCTAACACAACTTTTGCTGATAGAGAATGGTCTAATAGTGAATATTTAGCAGCTTGTGCTTCAGCCAAGGATGAAAATTTCTCAAGAACTATCACAGTGGATACTGTCGAACTTTGGAAACCTATAAATAACAATGATGAAATGGTGACTAAGAAATATATTCTATAAAATATATCATTCGATTTTCTTGCACCTTAATATCAATTAAAATGAATATACATAATTCAGTAAAAAGGCGGTTTCAAATATGAATTTACAAAAATTATTCCAGATGCAAAATACTTTAGACCATAGAATTCAAGTGCAACATAACCTTGAAGGAGTACCCTTATTACAAAAAAAAATACTTTCCCTTCAAGTGGAACTAGGCGAACTCGCGAATGAAACTCGTTGTTTTAAATTTTGGAGTACAAAGAAACCTTCAAGTAACGATGTAATTCTTGAAGAATATGTTGATTGTATACACTTTATTTTAAGCCTCGGAATAGAAAAAAACTTTCAAGATATTACTTTGAATACTAAATGTATTACCTCTGAATTATCTCAGCAGTTTTTAACTGTGTATACAAATATTTCAGATTTTATAATTTGTTCTTCTCTTGATAACTATTTAAATATTTTTCAAAACTTTTTGAGTTTAGGTCAAAATCTAGGATTTTCAGAAGAAGATATTGAAAATGCATATTTCTATAAAAATAAAATTAATCATGAAAGACAGGATAATGGATACTAATTCATATTCAAATATAGTGAAAACCTTTCTTCTGAAAGGTTTTCACTATATTTTTTTAATATTATAACACATTCTGGGTAAACTACCCTAGAGGAGTGTGATTGTAATTGGGATTAATATTTTCTATAGTCGCAGGCATCTGTATGAGTCTTCAAGGTGTTTTTAATACAAGGGTAAGTGAAAAAGTTGGGCTTTGGGAAACTAACGTATTCGTTCAAGGAACTGGATTCATCGTGACCTTAATAATACTCCTTATAGTTGGCAATGGTAATATCAAAGCTATAAAAGAAGTAAATAAATTATATTTACTAGGAGGATTCTTAGGGGCTATAATTATATTTTCTGTTATGCAGGGAATATCAATAATGGGACCGACCTGCTCCATTGCAATTATATTAGTTGCTCAACTACTAGCCGCCGGTGTAATTGATAGATTTGGAATGTTCGGAGCTCAGCAAATTAAATTTGCTTTATCTAAGTTTATAGGTATTGGCATAATGATTGTAGGTATAATAATTTTTAAATGGAAATTTTAATAATCTTTTTTATTAACATTTTAAAAAAATTTGCATATACTATAATAATGTAACAATACATTTAGGAGGCATACATGTTTTCCTTCAAAAATAAGTTAGATCCCAACTTAAGGTGTGCTTTACTTAGTAGCCTATATGAAAACTATAGGGTAATAATACATTGCAAAT
This sequence comes from Clostridium sp. CM038, assembly GCF_055081105.1. Classification (NCBI taxonomy): domain Bacteria; kingdom Bacillati; phylum Bacillota; class Clostridia; order Eubacteriales; family Clostridiaceae; genus Clostridium; species Clostridium sp. CM038. The sequence goes on from NZ_CM143651.1 coordinate 3,925,837, forward strand.
CCCTTGAGACTAAAACCGTTAATAAAATTAAATCTTTAAAATGTGATATTCTCCGCCATATCCCCTCAATAAATTGTATTTGTGCTATTTTAACTTCCAGTGCTATATACAGATTACTAGAATATCCCCAAGTAACTTATATAACTTTTGATTCTTATGCACATTTATGTGGTAATAGTATACTCGCGTCTAATGGCGTATCCTTTCAAAATGACTATAGCCTTACTGGAAAGGGCATTGGCGTTGGAATAATTGATAGCGGTGTGTATCCCCATCCTGACTTATTAAATCCTTGTAATAAAATTAGAAAGTTTGTAGACGTTGTTAATAATTTAAACTATCCTTATGATGATAATGGTCACGGCACCTTTATGAGCGGATTAATTTGTGGTAGTGGTTATGGATCTAAGGGTATGTATAAAGGTGTCGCCAAAAATAGCCATATATACATGATTAAAGCCTTTAATAAACTAGGAAAGGGTTTTGTATCTGATATTTTATTTTCATTAGAAACTCTATTAAGCGAAGATAATGACTTTAACCTTAAAATCATTTGCCTTCCTTTTGAAACTTTTGAAACTAATGAATTTGTCCTTTCTTTATTCTCAAAGCTTTTCGACCTTGCAATCTCAAAGGGCATAGTAGTAATCGTTCCTAGTGGTAGCAATAAAAATGTTAAAAGTTCTGTGCGGGGCATAGCTACTCTTAAAAATTGTATAACGGTAGGTGGGTATGATAGCATAGGAAGCCCAAAAATATATGAATATTCTTCCTGCGGTCCTTTCCAAAAGCTTGATAAGCCAAATTTGATAGCTGCCTGTGTTAATATTTGCTCTTTGATTTCTGATGCACAATTTATCTCTGAAAAAAATGGTGTGAAGCTTTATCCTACTCGCATCACTAATCTGTATACGACCTACACTGGAACTTCATGCTCTGCGGCTTTTATAAGTGGATTATGTGCACTGCTGTATGAGAACAATATAAATTTATGTTATAAGGATACATTGGCTTTATTAAAGACATCTTCAAGCCTAATAAATTCCCCAAAATATATGCAAGGTTCTGGAATTGTAAACTTAGAAAAATTATTACCTTAAAACATCACCTGCGGAGCTGAAACATTAACGACTTCAGAAGGGGATTTATACTCCCACTGAAGTTTTCTATTTGTTAGGGTATGTAACTCCCGCTTATAAAAGTGGGAGATCTTCCTTCTGAAATGTTTAATGTAATTATATTTTAAAGCCTAATTCCTAATATATATGGCATGTTAGCACAATAACTATACATTCGCTGTATAATTATTGTTTAATAAAAACACATTTGGTGTATAATATAGATATCGTTTAATATTTATAATTAAGTAAAAACAATTATCAACGTCAAACAATAATATTATACTATTGTAAATTTACATTTCCAAGGTCATAATCATTGTTTTAGACCAGAGGAATATGAGGAGGATTATTATGATAAGCGAAAGATTGTTCAATGAACTAAACAAGCAAATGAACTTTGAATTTTATTCTGCACACCTTTATTTAGCTATGTCAGCTTATTGCGCAGCAGAAGATTTTGATGGTTTTTCTAATTTCTTTAAAGTACAAGCTGAAGAAGAAAAATTCCATGCTATGAAATTTTATAATTATATAAATGAAATGAACGGACGCTTAACTTTAGAAGGAATGAGTGAACCTCAAAACGATTATGAAACACTTCTTGATGTTTTTAACATAGCATATGCTCATGAAAAAGTTGTAACTAGTAATATTTATAATCTTACTGACATTGCTACTGAAGAAAAAGAACATGCTACTATAAGCTTACTTAAGTGGTTTATTGATGAGCAAGTTGAGGAAGAATCTAATTTTAATGGCCTTATAAAAAGGCTTGCGAGAATCAACGCTGATCCTACAAGTATTTATATGCTGGATAACGAACTCGCAACTAGGGTTTTTGTACCACCTGTTACTAAATAAAATAGATAAATTCATAAAAGTAACATATATATTTTAAATAGATTTTTAAAGGCACATATCAATATTGATATGTGCCTTTATTAGTTCCATTATACAATACTATAAATTTTTTTTATTTAATGACTTTTTATAAGTGCAAGTTAACTACAATAGCTCTCTCCTAACTAAATCAAGTAACTCCATAGTTGCACTCTCACGTATTTTCTGCCTGTTACCAGATAATTTAAGCATCTTAGTTTTAACTTCACCATTAATATATAACCCAACATATACAAGTCCCACTGGTTTTTCTGCACTCCCACCATCTGGGCCCGCAATTCCCGTAGTTGAAAGGCCAATACTAGTGCCTGCAGTTTTTGCTATACCTTGCGCCATTTCTGCTGCTACTTCACTACTTACTGCACCATACTTATCTAATGTTTCTCTCGCAACTCCTAATCTATTAATTTTAGCCTCATTGCTATATGTAATTGCCCCCTCTATAAACGCAGAAGATATCCCTGGGTAATTTATAAGCTTTGCAGCTACCATTCCTCCTGTGCAAGATTCTGCTGTGGATATAGTTAACTTCTTATTTATAAGCATTTCTCCAAGTACATTTTCTAAGGTTGTATTCCCTTCGCCATAAATGTTATTTCCTAGTCTTCTACGTATTTCATCTTCCATAGGCGCAATCAGTCTTGTGCCTTCTTCCTGTGTATTAGCCTTTGCTGTAATTCTAAATGTCATTTCCCCTGCTTTAGCATAGGGTGCCACAGTTGGATTAGTTTGATTATTCAATATATCTTCTATCATTTCTTCCGCACTGCTCTCTCCCACTCCAATAACTCTGAGCACCTTTGAAACTAATACACCTTGCGCAAACTTTTTAAGATAAGGAATAACAGCCTCCTCAAACATAGGTTTCATTTCCCAAGGTGGACCAGGTAAAAGTGCAATTATCTTTCGATTTTCTTCTATTATACATCCTGGCGCTGTGCCATTATTATTAGGAATCACTACCGCATCTACTGGAAAATACGCTTGTTTCTTATTGCTTTTCGTCATTGGTCTGTTCATATCTTTAAAATAATCCTCAATAATTTTTAAAGAAGCTTCATGAACAACGCTACGCTTGCCAAAATATTCAAAAGCTACTTCCTTGGTTAAATCATCCTTTGTAGGTCCAAGTCCCCCACTAGTTATAACTAAATCAGCTCTACTAAATGCTAATCTATATGATTCTAAAAGTCTTTCTGGATTATCTCCAACTACGCACTGATGATAAACTGATATACCTAAATCTGCAAGTCTCTTAGCAATATATTGTGCATTTGTATTAACAATATCGCCGAGTAATATTTCCGTACCTACTGATAATATTTCTGCTTTCATAATAACTTCCTCCCTTAGATGCCACTTACGTAGCAAGTGGTATTTACATATTTACATTAAAGAGTAATTTCGCTTAAATTTTACTCTTTATAATTCTTTCATTGGTTCTATGAATAATTTCTTCTGGATATCCCATAAATTCAAGTACTTTTATTGCATTTCTGGTAGAAGATACCCCTTTTCTTATTTTATAATCAAACTCTAATCCATGCTCCCCTACACTCTCAGTAAAATAATAGCATTCATATAAGTCTCCTACCATTTTAGTTATTTCAAGATCATGTGTAGCTACTGCAACCAAAGAATTGTGAATAGACAAATAAGCTAAAATTTCAGCAGAAGCATTAACCCTCTCAATAGGGTTAGTTCCCCTAAAAATTTCATCAATAAGACATAGGTTTGTTACTTCCTCATTGCAAACATTAATTATTCTAAATATTGCCTCTGCCTCACTTAAATAATAACTTTTTCCACCAGTTACATTATCACTTACAGTCATCGAAGATACTATATTGAAATATCCACCTTCATAGCTTGTAGCAAGGCAGGTAAAAATAGTTTGTGCAAATAGTGCATTTAAGCCCACAGCCCTTAAAAAAGTAGATTTACCTGACATGTTTGAACCCGTTATAATAACACCCTTTTCTATAGTTAAAGAATTACCTACAGCAGCTTCTATTAATGGATGTTTTATATTCTCACCTTTTATCTCTTTAAGTCCTTTTGTTAATTTAGGCTCCGTATATTCTAAAAGCCCATCCCTATAGGACGCTACAGATATTAATGCATCAATTTCTCCTAAAATTAAATAAATTTCTCTTATTTCTCCGATATGTGCTTTAACCTCATCTATTATTCTATAAAAGCCTCTAGCTTCTTTTAAAAAGAACATATTAAAGTACTCAAAAATAACATCTGCACCTTCTATTCTTCCTATTCCAATGGAGGTAGCTTTTTTCATTATCACCTTGCAACCCTTTGCTTTTTCTTTAAGCTTTAAGGTATATTCCTTTATCTCTTCATCCTCTACTCTTCCCATAACTTCAGCTAACGTAATTATCTTTCCTAAATATCCCATAGCTTCAATTTCTGCCCCAACCTGTTTTTTAATCTTAACATTAATAAACCCATTAGCTAAAAACATTATAAATAAAAAATAAAAGGCTTTAGATATTCCAATAAAAGCTATTGAAACTAAAGAACCATAAGCTAGTACTGTTAAAAGATATAGCAATGGCTTCATTGAAGTTTTATATAAGATTTCATTCCATAAAAACGATGTTACAGTATTATTACGCTGTCTTCCCAGCTTTAATAAACTAACTTGTATTTTTTCTCTTGTTTCCTTATTTTTTTGAAAAAAACTTATAGTCTTATTTCTATTAATTAGTTTTTCTTTTTTTAAAATTGGATTTCTTAAAATATGGTATAAGTACTGTTCCCCTGGAGATGACAATGTTCTGTCTACCTTTTCAAAAACCTGGTTCATATTTAAATCTAAGTAAGTTTGATCATCAACATATATTTCCTGCGGATTTTTATACTTTAATACATCAAATAATAATTTAATATCTTCAAATTTCCTCTCTCGCTTATTTTCCACACCATAGTTTTCTCTAACCTGTTTTAATTTCTTATAAAATATTGCTTTGCTTCTTGCTACTAGACCTAGCATCACTAAGACTAAAGAGATAATAATTCCCCACAAATATATTTCTTTTGCATTTTTCCCTAAAATAATTGTTATGTAAGTTATGATTGCAGCCATAACCATGCTTGTTATAAATAAGTTGCTAAATTTTTTATCCTTGTCCACTTACCTTATCCCCCTTAAAAATCACTAACTCCTTTTTATAAATAATCTAATACCCTTTTTTTAAATCTACTACATTTACTAGTTCTTCCCCTTGTACATATTTTTTCATATTCTTATATATAAGGTTAAATCTTCGCTGGTTTCTCATCTCTGAAATCCAGGAATTATGAGAAGTTAATATAACATTATTTAGATTCCATAATGGATTATCCACTTTTAAAGGTTCTTCTTCATATACGTCTATTGCGGCTCCTGCTAGTTTACCATTTTTCAAATTTTTAATTAAAGAAGCTTCATCCACAATACTCCCTCTAGCTACATTTATGAAAAAAACTCCATTTTTCATTGCAATAAATCTATCTTCATTAATTAAATGATGGGTAGCTTTGGTATATGGCACTGTACACACAATCACATCACATAACTTAATCATTTGGTCTAATTCACTCATAGCATAGCATGTATTAAAATATTCAACATCTCTACCATCTGTATTTACACCTATTAAGTTTACGCCGAACCCTTGAAGTCGTTTAGCTGCCTCCGCAGCTATTGTGCCTGTCCCTATAAATCCTATAGTTTTACCATATATCTCCCGAATACTTGTATCCGTTTTCCATTTTTTATTAGCTTGATTTTCATATAGCCCCTTACTATTCTTAAAGAGCTCTAGAATTTTTAATACAATCCATTCCCCCATTGGTATACTATAGCCACCTTTATTATTCGTAATTATAATAGAAGTGTTTTTAACATACTCTGTTGGCAATTGGTCAATACCTATGCTAGATAATTGAATCCATTTTAGCTTTTTCATTTTCTCTATGGCGAGTGTTTTAAATGGATCATAACAAATTAAAACCTCTATGTCCTCAAGCTTTTCACTATAAATTAAATCTTGCTCTTTAGCTACCTTTATATCATACCCAAAATCTTCTATACCTTTCATTTTTTCTTCGCCATAATTGTATGTAAAGAGTGCTTTAATAGCCATGCAAATCCTCCTTCGAAAAAAAGGTGCCATAAGGCACCTTATTTAAATACATTTACCAAATTAGTAAATATTTCTTTATTATCTTTAAGTTTAGTTTCATTTCCCAGTACACAAAAGTAGTTTTCCTTTATAACATCATTTAATAGTGCTTTAAAAGACTTAATGTCCGCAGGATTTGTACTTAATACTTCTTCTCTCTCCTTTTGTCTTTGCTCCTCAGTAATACCTCTTATATAATATGCTGTCGCCCGCTCACCTTTCATAGAAGGTGTTAATGGTGAGTCAAGCTCACTGATTGTTCCAATAATGTATTTTGTCATTTCTCTTTCTGAGGCTTCAAAGCTTCCTATATAATTACATATTCCATCGTAAGCTTTTAAAGTCTCTTGGACATTAGGATCACGATAAGATACAAAGACTATATTCCCACTTCTAGCTATATTTGCAAAACCACCATAGGCGCCACCTTGCACACGCACTCTATTCCATAGGTAATCGAGACTTGCTATAGTTTTAAGTACTAGCATTTTACCTGAATATGAATATCCCTTCTTAATGAAGTTATATCCTTTAGCTACATACTGAACATCTGATGAGGTTAATAATCCTTCATTATTTTTATTTAGATCAAAATTATACAATGCATCTGGCAATTTTTCTTCTCCTAAGACGCTTATAATCTTAGGTAGCTCTGTAGTAAATGCAGTATATATGTCTTCTTCTCCTGTAACACTTATTATAAGATTATTTTTGTTAAATATAAGCTTTGATACCTTGTTTAAGTTTTCAATGATCTCTTCTGCTTTGTTATCAAAATCTCTTTCAATCTCATCAATAAATTTATAAAAAGCTATTCCTGTAGTTTTTTCTATATAAGCTGAAGCTGGCGAGAAGTAAGATGTAAGTCTTCCAGCTGCTACCATATGTCCTCTATCAAGAATCTTCATTTCATGCCTTGATTTTAATTGTTGAATTAGCTCCTTCAAACGTTTCTTTTCATCAAATTTAGTATTACTAATTATCTCTGCCATAATATCAAATAATTTAGGAAGCTTTTCAGTTAAAGCTTTAGTCTTTACTACTAACTTGGGGCTATATTTTTCGAAATTTCCACTTTCGCCAAATACCTCTGTGGTAAAATGAATTCCGCCTGTATGAATATTAACCTCATTAGATAAATCAGAATAACTAGTATTCCGCGTACTTACCCTTCCTAAAATAGTTGATAATAATGTTACATAAGGCAGTAACTTTATATCTACTTTTTTAGAATCAAATAATACATTTATATAGGCAATTTTATTAGTGAATATATTATGAGATAATACCTTTACTCCTTGCTCATCCTTTTCCTTTAAAGGTAAATGTTCTACTTGTTTCTCAATATCGGTTAGCTCAAGTAAAGGAATAGTTTCGAGCACTTCCACAGCATCTGGCGTCATTTGTCTTTCTTTAAGAGCTTTCCCCTGCTTAACTATTTCCTCTATTTGTTTTTCTGAAAGACTTTCCTTATACTTAGCTAGTTTTTCTTCTACTGCCTTGGACTTTTGTTCTGCTAAGCCCTTTTTACCATTCAATATAACCATAGAACTATGGGTATTATTTATTAGGTACTTTTCTATAAGTTTTTCAAAATAATTAGTAGTTAATGCAGCTTTTATTTTGATCAAATAACTTTCATACTCTAAATGCATAGTTGGATCTTTATCATAAAGCCAGCTGTCCATACTAGTTATATAGTAATATAATCCCTTTGGAAAACCACCTAAGTCAGCTTCCCTTAATTTAAATTCAGTACTATTTATACAAGCTTCTATTAATTTTTTATCTATTCCTTCTTTAACTAAATCCTTTAAAGTTGTAAATACAACTTCCTTAAATCTTTCTTTTTCACTTTCATTAGAGTTTTTTACTACTATACTAAACACCGGTTGTAATATGCTATTATCAAAACCTCCAAATACATCTTTACCTATCTCGGCGTCTATAAGTGCTTTCTTCAAAGGTGCTGCAGCGCTTTCTAATAATAAATACTCTAAAATTTCAAAGGCTAAATGCATTTCTGGATGGCTAATATTATCACCTGATACAAAGTTCATACTTAAGAATGTTTTGCCATTCTCATCATCATCACATGAAATAGGATAATCCATCTTAACTTCTTCCATTTTGCTAAATGGTTTCTGTAAGCTAATAGATGACTCTACTGTAATTTTATCAAAATTATTTAAATACTCTTCACTAATAAATTGTAACTGTTTATCAATATCTCCATCTCCATATAGGAATATATAACTATTTGATGGATGATAATATTTTTTATGAAACTCTATGAATTCTTTCTGCGATAATTCTGGTATACATTCTGGATCTCCACCAGATTCTACGCCATATGATGTGTCCGGAAATAAGGACTCTTGAACCTTGCGCATGAGGCACCCTTCCGGAGATGAAAATGCACCTTTCATTTCATTATAAACTACACCTTTATAAGTTAGTTTATCTTCCTTGTTTTCTAATTCATAATGCCAGCCCTCTTGCATTAATATTTCAGGTTGTGAGTATATATTCGGATAGAAAACTGCATCTAAATACACATCCATAAGATTAAAAAAATCTTTATCATTTTTACTAGCTAGAGGATATATCGTTTTGTCAGAAAAAGTCATAGCATTTAAAAATGTATTTAAAGATCCCTTTATTAATTCAACAAAAGGCTCCTTTGTTGGAAATTTTCTAGAGCCACAAAGCACTGAATGTTCCAGTATATGTGGAAGCCCATTACTACTTTTCGGTGGTGTTCTAAATCCTATAGAAAACACCTTGTTATCATCATCATTTTCTAAATGCAACAGTCTAGCCCCACTTTTAATGTGTTCAAACAACCTTGTAACAGAATTTAGCTCTCCTATATTTTTCTCTTCAATTAACTTAAATCCGTGATATATACCGCCAATCGTAAACTTCATTTCTGTCCTCCTCGTACTTTTTTTAAAAGTTTAAATACTTATTAAGTGTTTCATATCCTAAAACCTTGCCCCATGTAAATTACACCTGTCAATATCAATATTTACCTATTATATTCATTATACAACATTTTATTCCGCGCTACCATCAACATAAATTATAGATTTATCTTTCCTCATTTTTATTTTGTCTATACTACACCTAAACAACAAAATCATATAATGCTATTTTATCTTCCCTTTCTCCATTTATGTTCATAAGCTTAATTAATCCTATTTATAAAATTTAACGACATTTACAATACCATTGGTACATAAATAAAAATAGAATAGTGACTTATAAAACATTATATATAAAAATACCTCCATTTCTGGGGGTATTTTTACATATAATGTAGTCTTATGTTAGTATCTCATATCCTGTTTTAGTAACAAGTATTGTATGTTCCCACTGAGATGACAATGAACCATCTACTGTAACCGCTGTCCAATCATCTTCAAGTACATCTGTTTCAGGACTACCGATATTAATCATAGGCTCAATAGTAAAAATCATATTAGGTAGTAATATTGACCCCTCTCCTTTTTTGCCTATATGAGGTACAAATGGTTCTTCATGAAACTCCAATCCAACGCCATGACCACCATAATCGTATACTACTGAATATCCAAAACCTTCTGCATGCTCTTGAATAGCACACCCTATATCTCCAAGGGTATTGAAGGGTTTTACCTGCTCTATACCCCTTTCTAAACACTCTTTCGATACACGCACCAAATCTAACGCTTCCTTAGACATTTCTCCAATTGTATACATTCTACTAGCATCACCATAATATCCATCTAATATGCAAGACACATCTACATTAATTATATCACCATCTTTTAGAACTGTATCATCGGGTATACCATGACATATTACATCATTTATAGATGTACATACACTCTTAGGAAAGTCCCCATAGCCGAGTGGTGCTGGATATGCATTATGCTGCACAGTATATTCATGTACCCAAGTATTAATTTCATTTGTGGTTACTCCAACTTTTATTCTCTCCCCAACAATATCGAGTATATCATGAGTTAACTTGCAACTTTTCCTTATACCCTCTATTTGTTCCTCTGTTTTCATTATATCTCTAGGTATTTTATAACCTACTTTTTCCTCTATATTCCCTATAAATATATCCTGATCCATGTGACATTTTTTATATTTCTTACCACTGCCACACCAACAAATATCATTTCGCGATAGTTTATTCATTATATTTCCTCCCAATTGAAATTATTCAAACCGTCAATTACAACCACAGTTTAGTTGTAAGTATATTCTATATTGATGATTTCATCTTTAATTATAGTTCATAATCCCAAGTATTCAACCGTTTCGCAAAAACTTTTTGTGATTGTGTCAATGTATTCATTGAAAATTCAAAATACATAGTGCTATTAATGCGCATTTATGTTAACCCTATTTCAGATGTTGATAGTTTAAAATACTCATATTTATTAACTCCTGCTTTGGCCACTAGATTATTATTAGCTATTTCTGAAGCTTCTTCTATATTTTTGGCCTTAAACATTATAGTTCCACCATTTCTATTATACCTTCCTCCACAAATTAAATACTTAGAAGAATGATTATCCTTATTTATATTAGTAGTATAAGATATTGCTAAACTGTCATTACCCTCTTGCGAATAATTAATCTTAACCAATAAACCCTTTGTTTCCATTTGCTTTCCCTCCAGTTAAATCATCTCCTGCCGAGCTGAAATGTCGTTAAATTATCTGCTATAGTGGTGCTTTAGGGATGCAAATTGCTCAAACCCTTAATAAATGTATATGTTTTTCATGTAGTTTTATTACAAATATTTTCAGGGGTAATTCTTTGTTGCACAATAAAAAAGGTACAGGATTAGAGCATATTTTATACCCTAATCCTGTACCTAGTCACCAAACAGTTTCATTCTATTGAGATTCATATGTAACTGCCTCTATTTTTTGAAAATCTTATTTTTCACCCATTTTAATTGCCTTTTCTGTACAACTCTCCATAGCTGAAATTACTGTTCCTCTAAAATTATTCTTTTCTAAGGTGTATACGGCCGCTATAGTAGTTCCACCTGGTGAGCATACATCGTCTTTAAGTTTTCCTGGGTGTTCTCCTGTTTCAAGTACCATTTTAGCTGCCCCTAGCACTGCTTGCGCTGCCATTTTATAAGCCTTTTCTCTTGGCATTCCTTGAAGCACCGCCCCATCACCTAAAGCTTCAATAAACATATAAACATAAGCAGGAGATGAGCCACTTACCGCCGGAACTACATCAATAAGCTTTTCCTCTAATATCTCTATCTTACCAAAACTTTCAAAAATATTTACTACGTCTTGCAATTCTTCTTTAGTTATATTTTTATTAGCACAAAGTGCACTCATACCCGCGCCAACAAACGCTGGAGTATTTGGCATAGTTCTTATAACCTTTGCAGCGCCTCCGAGTGCATTGCTCATATATTCTAAAGTTACCCCTGCAGCTATAGTTACTATAACTACCGTCGTCTTTAAATATGGTTTTATTTCATCGATAACCTCAGAGTATTTATAGGGTTTTACAGCTAAAATTAATATATCAGAAGATTCAGCAACTTCCTTGTTGTCATTAGTTACTAGAATATTATATTGTTCTTTTACCTTATTTAAACTCTTATCTGATGGATTACTTGCTATTACTTGTTGGCTAGAAACTAAATTTGATTTTACTATTCCACTTATCATAGCCTTTGCCATATTACCACAGCCTATAAATCCTATCTTTTTATTCATATAATTATTTCCTCCTATATAATTTTTTTAATAATACTAATTATATCACATACATTTCATGAACTTGGTTATACTAATATTGAAATATTTATTATAAAGGAGCAAATCAATTAATAGTTATTTGTGCTCTAAGTAATATAAGGAGGATCTTGCAATGTCACATAAAAACAACAAAAATAGTAAAGATAATAAAAAGGCTAATCCAAAAACGAAAAAAGAATTAGATAAAATGAGAATGGAAACTGCCAACGAAATAGGTGTTTCTAAAGAATCTAAGAAATTAGGAAATGAAACAGAATAGATCTTCTCTATATTAGTAAAAGAAAGATATCTTCCCCTGTCTTTCTTTTACTTCATAAAATAATTTTTAATTTATGATATTGTATAAATTGCAATTCCATTTATCATAATACGCCTTAACCATTATCTTTCATCACCCATAAAATATAATCCTAATATTTCTGGTCCTGTATGGGACCCTATTGCCGTACCCACATAATTTAAAATAACATCTTTAACATTTCCATTTTCTCTAACTAAAGCCTCTAAAGCTAATGCATCTTCAATACAATCTCCATGACTTATAGCAATAACTTGCTCTTTATTTGGGTCTGTTCTTTCCTTGAATTTTTCAACTAAGGTATTTATTGCCTTTTTTCTACCTCTACACTTAGAAAAAGGAGTAAGTCTTCCTTCATTATCCACAAACAAAACTGGTTTTATATTTAACAAGGTGCCAACAGCTGCAGCGGAACTTGAAATTCGTCCACCTCTTTTTAAATGGTTTAAATCATTAACTGTAAACCAATGGTTAATCTTAAGTTTATTTTCCTCAAGCCAGGTAACTATCTCTCCTTTTGAATTTCCTTTCTTTAACATTTCATAAGCATAATGCACTAACAGCCCTTGTCCAAGGCTTGCGCATTTACTATCAACTATACTTATATCCGCCTCAGGGAACTCTTCAAGTATAGCCTCTATTGCTATATTTGCACTGTTTATAGTTCCTGTTAATGCAGAAGACAAAGCAATATATATTATAGATTTTTCTTCCTTCACATACTTTCTAAAAACCTCTACATATCTTTGGCTATTTATTTGTGATGTAGTAGGCATCTCTCCCTGCCTTAAAGCATCATAAAAGTCCTTACGAATAATATTTTTCCCAAAATCATCCTCTATTGCTTGACCTTTAAAATTACATATTATTCCTATCGGTACTATGTTTTCTTGTTTAATATAATCTAAAGATAGATCGCATCCTGAATCTATCACTAAAATCGTCCCACTGTGTGTTCTACTCATAACTTAATTCCCCTTTGCCATTATCTTAAATATTATTCTCACCTTCTATTATGTATGATTTATATAAACACTTCAATACAAAAAAAAAGAAAAGTATATATACTTTTCTTAACATCACTAAAATGAAAATTATTCCACTACCTTACCAATCTTTCTAAATTTATAATATCTCTTAGTAAGTAAAGATTCTATAGGTTCCCGCATTAATCTAACAATTGACTCTTCTAAATTACGTTTAATACTTGCCGCCATCTCATCTAAATTAGTGTGCGCCCCACCTAAAGGCTCTTTTATGATTCTATCTATTATTCCAAAATCAATTAAATCCTGAGCTGTTATTTTCATTGCAGTAGCCGCTTCTTTAGCAAGACTTGCATCTTTATATAATATGCTAGCAAAACCTTCTGGTGACAAAATAGAATAAATTGCATGTTCTAGCATCCAAACCTCATCTGCTACCGCCATAGCTAAAGCTCCACCACTTCCGCCTTCTCCTATAACTATTGAAATTACTGGTGTTTTTAATGTTGCCATTTCCATAAGATTTCTAGCAATTGCCTCACCTTGACCTCTTTCTTCTGCACCTAGTCCACAATATGCTCCCGGAGTATCTACAAGACAAATAATAGGCCTTTTAAATTTTTCTGCCTGTTTCATAAGTCTTAAAACTTTTCTATACCCCTCTGGATTTGGCATACCAAAGTTTCTCTTTATGTTTTCCTTGGTGTTATTTCCCTTTTGCTGGGCTATAACAGTTATAGGAATACCATTAAACTCTGCTATTCCACCTACAATAGCAGAATCATCTCCATAATACCTATCACCATGTAGCTCCATAAAGGAATCAAAAATCAGATTTATATAATCAAGAGCAGTAGGACGTTCCACAAGCCTCGCAATACTTACTTTATCCCAGGCAGTTAAGTTTTTATAGGCTTCCTTTTTCATATTGTAGAGCTTAATTTCCATCTGTCTTATTTCTTTTTCTAAATCCATATTTTGATCTATTGCTAAATTCTTTAGTTCATCTATTTTACTTTTAAGTTCATACATGTGCTTTTCAAAAGGTAAAGTTACCATAAAATTCCACTCCCTACCGTTACTTTTGTCTTTCTCTTAATGCTATGAATGAATTTTCAATATTTGCGTTAAAGTATCCTTCATAGCTTTTCTATCCACTACTTTATCTATAAAACCCTTTTGGAGCAGAAATTCAGCCCTTTGAAAACCATCAGGTAATTGTTGCTTTAATGTTTGTTCAATAACTCTTTTACCTGCAAACCCTATTAATGCATTAGGTTCAGAGATTATTATATCTCCCAGCATAGCAAAACTTGCTGTAACTCCACCTGTAGTTGGGTCTGTAAGAACAGTTATATAAAGACAACCTTTTTCATTATGCCTTGCAATAGCAGCACTAGTTTTGGCCATTTGCATTAGCGAAAATATGCCTTCCTGCATCCTAGCTCCCCCTGAGGCAGTGAATATAATAATTGGTTTTTTAGCTTCTGTTGCTCTTTCAATGACCCTTGTAATTTTCTCTCCGACAACGCAGCCCATGCTTCCCATCATAAAATTGCTATCCATTACTGCAATTAACGTATCCTGTCCATTTATCTTTCCTTCTCCAGTTATTACAGCTTCTTTTAATAAGGTTTTATCATGCAAACTTTGGAGTTTATCTTTATATCCCTCAAAATCTATAGGGTCATCTGAGATCATATCTTTATCGTATTCTATAAAAGTCCCTTCATCCATAGTATAATTTATTCTTTCTCTAGACCCAATTCTGAAATGGGTTCTACAATTATCACATGTCATTATGCTACTCTCTAAATCCTTATTATAAAGGATTTTGCCACATGTTTCGCATTTAACCCACATTCCTGTAGGGATATTAGGTTTTTTCTCACCATATTCATCTTCTAAACTTTTAACCTCAATATATTTACTTTTTTTAAATATACGTTTAAACTCAAACATATAGCTACCCCTTTCTAAAAACATACCTACACTATAATTTATAGCATACCAAATAGATACCACTCTCATAGTATAAAACTTTTATGCAATAAATTCCAGTATGTGTTTAGCTACTTGTTAAATTCTTTACTAATAAAACTAGTATCAAATTTTCCTTTTATAAAATTACTATTATTTATTATTTTAAATTGAAAATCTATATTAGTATCCACACCCTCTATTATAAACTCCCCTAATACTCTTCTCATTTTACGTATTGCTTCATCTCTATCTTTTCCGTGGACAATGAGTTTTCCTATCATGGAGTCATATGTTGGTGGAATCTTGTATCCTTGATATGCCGCACTATCAATCCTTACTCCATATCCTCCTGGAATATGGAGTGATTTTATAACGCCAGGACAAGGCATAAAATTTTTAGAAGGATTTTCTGCATTTATTCTACATTCAATAGCATGGCCCTCAATTTTTATATCCTCCTGTTTATAAGGAAGTATTTGGCCTGCAGCAATTCTTATCTGCGCTTTAACTAAATCTACTCTAGTGATCATTTCTGTTATTGGATGCTCTACCTGTATACGTGTATTCATCTCCATAAAGTAATATTTTTCATGTTTATCTAATAAAAACTCTATAGTTCCAGCATTTTTATAATTAATAGACTTAGCCGCTTTAACTGCAACCTCACCCATCTGTTTTCTAAGTTCTCCTGTCATTCGGACTCCTGGTGCCTCTTCTATTACCTTCTGATTACGCCTTTGAATAGAACAGTCTCTCTCGCCAAGATGAACAACATTTCCATGCTCATCTGCAAGTATTTGAAACTCTATATGTCTTGGCTCTTCTATGAATTTTTCCATATACATTGTATCATCACCGAAAGCAGTTTTCGCCTCAGCTTTTGCAGTGTTGTACGCAGGTATAAGATCTTCTATTTTACTAACGACTCTAATTCCTCGTCCCCCGCCTCCTGCTGAGGCCTTTATC
Organism: Clostridium sp. CM038; assembly: GCF_055081105.1. Lineage (NCBI taxonomy): Bacteria > Bacillati > Bacillota > Clostridia > Eubacteriales > Clostridiaceae > Clostridium > Clostridium sp. CM038. Next base: position 3,942,067 of record NZ_CM143651.1, read on the forward strand.
ATTACAGGATATCCTATTTTTTCAGCTTCCGTTAAAGCATCTGCTTCAGAGTCAATCGCTCCGCCCGAACCAGGGACTACTGGTATCCCAGCATTTATCATAATTTCTCTTGCCTTTAATTTATTTCCCATATTATCAATGTTTTGTGAATTTGGGCCTATATATTTTATATTACACTCCTCACACATCTGTGCAAACTTACTATTTTCTGATAAGAACCCATACCCCGGATGAATTGCCTCTGCGCCCGTAAGCACCGTGGCACTCAAAATATTTTGCATATTTAAATAACTATCCTTAGATTTACTAGGTCCAATACATACAGCCTCATCTGCCATTTGAGTATGAAGAGCATCTTTATCTACCTCAGAATATACTGCAACAGTTTGAATACCCATTTCATTACACGCCCTGATTATTCTTACCGCAATCTCGCCTCTATTTGCAATCAATATCTTCTTAAACATATTATTACCTTCCCCACACTAAAAATTATTAACAAAAGTGTTTTTAATGTTTATTTCCCTACCGCAAATGTAATTTCAGCTTGTGCCACTTTAACTCCATTTACTGTAGCTATGCCTAGACCTATCCCAACAGGTCCCTTCATTTTGATTATTTCTACCTCTAGCTTTAACACATCTCCCGGAACAACTTTCTTTCTAAATTTAGCTTTATTAATACCACCAAAGTAAGCTATTTTACCTTTATAGCTCTCCATACTTAAAAGTGCCACTGCCCCAACCTGCGCTAAAGCCTCAATAATTATTACTCCCGGAAGTATAGGTTCTTCTGGAAAATGCCCCTGAAAGAAATACTCATTCATAGTAACATTCTTATACCCAACAGCTCTTTTGCCTGGTTCTAGTTCCTCTACTTTATCCACAAATAAAAATGGATATCTATGAGGAATAATTTCTTGTATTTGTTTTATATCTAAAGTAGTACCTTTTATATCTTCCATATTAATGATTCCACCTTTCATGCAATTACACCAGTCACCATATGACAGTTTTAAGCTGTCTTTTCGCCACTAGTTTTCAATTATTTTGAACAATGGCTGTCCGTACTCTACCATATCTTCATTTGAAACCAATACTTCTACAACTTCTCCATCTACTTCGCTTTCAATTTCATTCATAAGCTTCATAGCTTCTAAAATACAAAGTGTGTCTCCAACTTTAACCTTAGTCCCAACCTTTACAAAATTCTTTGATTCAGCACTTGGAGAAGAATACATAGTTCCAACAATAGGTGATTTAACTACAAATAGGTTTTCCTTGGGTATTGCCTTTTCTGCATTTTCTGTAGTTATAGCTATATCCTTTTCTAGTTTTTCTAAATACACTTCTTTAGAAGCTACATCTTCCCTAGTAAGGATTTCCTTAGCAACTCGCTCTAAAGGTGCAGCATTTAAAGGTGTTTTTTCTATTACCACCTGTTGTTCTTTTTTCTCCATCATTATTCTGATACCTTCTGTCTCAATTTCAAAAGAAGTAAGAATCGATTCACTAACGGTTTTTATTAACTCTTGAATATTTTTATAATCCATAATTATCTACCGTCCCATTTTTTTAATATAATAGTAGCATTATGACCACCAAAGCCTAATGAATTTGACAATGCATATTTAAGTTGCTGTTTTCTTCCTACGTTTGGAACGTAATCTAAATCACAATCTTCATCTGGCACTTTATATCCTATAGTCGCTGGCACAAAACCTTCTTCTAATGCTTTTGCACATACTATAGCTTCTATAGCCCCTGATGCTCCTAAGAGATGACCTGTCATGGACTTTGTTGAACTTACAGGTATTTTATATGCATATTCGCCAAAAGCAGATTTTATAGCTATAGTTTCAAACTTATCATTATATGGAGTACTTGTTCCATGTGCATTAATGTAAGATATTTCTTCTGCCTTAACATCTGCGTCTTTAAGCGCTATTATCATTGATCTTGTTGCTCCTTCTCCATCTGGAGATGGTGAAGTTATATGGTAGGCATCACAAGTTGATCCATAACCCTTAACCTCTGAATATATTTTTGCATTTCTTTTTTCTGCATGCTCTAAAGATTCAAGTATAACTATACCTGCACCATCGCCCATAATAAAACCATCCCTCTCTTTATCAAAAGGAATCGATGCTCTTAAAGGATCTTCACTTTTGCTTAAAGCTGTTAGTTGTGCAAACCCTGCTAAAGCTAGCGGGCTTATTGAAGCCTCTGCACCTCCAGCTATTATTATGTCCGCTCTTCCATCTTGAATCATGTGAAAAGCATCTCCTATTGCATTAGTTCCTGTAGCACAAGCCGTAACAACGCTCGAGCACATACCTTTAGCACCATATTTTATTGCAATATTCCCGGCCGCCATATTACCTATTATCATAGGTATTAAGTAAGGGGTAATTCTGCTTGCTCCCTTTTCCATAAGCTTTGCATGCTCGTTCTCAATAGTACCAATTCCGCCTATTCCTGAACCAACTATTACTGCTAATCTTTCACTATCTATAGTTTTTAAATCTAATCCTGAAATTTTAATTGCTTCATCTGCTGCAACCATTGCATACTGACAATATTTATCCATTTTTCTAGCTTCTCTTTTGTCGAGTGCAACCGTTACGTCAAAATCCTTAACCTCTGCAGCAAGCTTACATTTAAATTTAGAAATATCGAAAGCCTTAATTACATCTATGCCACAAGTACCTTTTTTTATATTATCCCAAAAACTATTTACATCATTTCCTATAGGAGTAACTGCTCCCATGCCTGTTATAACAACTCTATTTTTCATAAAGTAAACCCTCCTTTAATCATCAACTAAGTTACATTACCATTCCACCATCTACATTTATAACTTGACCTGTTATGTATGAAGCTTCCTCTGAGGCTAGAAATGCTACTACATTTGCCACATCTTCTGGCGTTCCAAGTCTCCTTAGCGGAATAGTGCTCATTATAGTATCCTTTACCTTCTCGGTCAAACCACGTGTCATATCTGTTTGAACATATCCTGGGGCTACTGCATTACAAGTAACTCCGCGGCCCCCAAATTCTCTAGCCACAGCCTTAGTCATACCTATTATACCTGCCTTTGCGGAGGAATAATTCACTTGGCCTGCATTTCCTGTAAGCCCAGACACTGAAGATATATTTATTACTCTTCCACTTCTCTGTTTAAGCATTATGGCTGATACATGTTTTGTGCAATTAAAAGCACCCTTCAGGTTAATATCTATAACACTGTCAAAATCAGCTTCCTTCATTCTCATTAAAAGACCATCTTTTGTTATGCCAGCATTATTAACTAGAATATCTAAGCTTCCGAACTCTTCAACACTTTTTTTCATCATATTTTCCACATCACTATAACTGCTAATATCACATTGAATTGCTAACACCTTAACTCCTAAATCTTCTATTTCTTTAACTACTTCGCGCACTGCGTCTTCACTATTTCTATAGTTAACAACTACATTTGCTCCAAGCTTTGCTAGCTTTACGGCTATTGCTCTTCCAATACCCCGACTAGCTCCTGTAACTACTGCTGTTTTCCCTTTTAACATAAATTCATGCTCCTTTACATCTTTCATAGGATTCCACTTTTTAATCAATTCTATTGTTTAAGCAATTCTATCGCTTACTTAAAGATGCAACAGCTTTGTCCAAAGATGCCATATCTTCTACATTAACTACTGTAAGTTTTCTATCTATTTTCTTGATAAATCCACACAGGACCTTACCTGGACCTATTTCTACGAAAGTATCGACACCGTCTTTTATCATATTTCTTATAATTGTTTCCCATAAAACGGAACTCATAACTTGAAGTTTTAAATTACCTTTAATATCATCCTTGCCCTTTACATAATCACCATTTACATTTGTCATTACTGGAATAGTAATGTCTTTAAGGTTTATATTTTCAAGTTCAATTTCTAACTTCTCCGCTGCTGGTTTTAACATAGAAGTATGAAATGGTGCGCTTACAGGTAAATTAATAGCCCGTTTTGCGCCTTTTTTCACAGCTCTTTCGCAGGCAAGTTCTACCGCCGCTATTTCCCCGGCAATTACTATTTGTCCTGGGCAGTTTAAATTAGCGATTTCTACTATCCCAGAGGTTCTAGCCTCACTACAAGCTTCTTCAACTAAGTTAACTGCAAGGCCTAAAATAGCTGCCATAGTTCCTATCCCTACAGGCACTGCTTCCTGCATAAATCGTCCACGCTTTTTAACAATCTTTACCGCATCTTTGAAATCCATAGCTCCACTACAAACCAGTGCTGAGTACTCTCCAAGACTAAGTCCTGCAGTTACATCACATTTTATGCCATGTTCTTTTAATGCCATAAGGGCTGCTATACTAGTAGTTAAAATAGCTGGTTGAGTATTCTCTGTGATATCTAGCTCATCTTCTGTGCCCTCAAAACAAAGTTTGCTTAGCTCAAATTTAAGCTCCTTATCTGCTATATTAAATATATTTTTGCAAACCTCTATATTTTCAAATAATTCCTTACCCATACCAATATATTGGGCTCCCTGTCCAGGAAAAATAAAAGCAATTTTACTCATATTTCCCTCCTTAAATAATAATATTCTTTTTTATCTAAATTTTATAATACCTTCTTCTGCCTCTGCAAACATTTCTTCTATAATTTCTCTGCAGCTTTGTTCTTTCTTTACAAGACCTGCGATTTGACCTGCCACAACAGATCCCATCTCAATATCGCCTTCTTTTACTGCCCTTTGTAGACATCCTCGTCCGAGGGCCTCTAGCTCCTCTACTGGAGCATTTTCCTTTTCAAGCTTTTGAAATTGTCTTGATAACCTATTTTTTAAAGCCCTAACAGGGTGCCCTGTAGGTCTTCCTGTAACTACAGAGTCTATATCCTTTGCAGCCAATACCTTCTTTTTGTACTTTTCATGTATTGTGCATTCATCCGCCACTAAAAATCTTGTTCCTACTTGAACTCCCTGGGCTCCAAGCATAAATGCTGCCGCAATACCACGCCCATCACCTACACCCCCTGCTGCAATCACCGGAATACTAACTCCATCGACAACTTGTGGAACCAGAGCCATAGTTGTAAGTTCACCGATATGTCCTCCAGATTCACAACCCTCTGCGATAACTGCATCTGCGCCTGCCCTCTCCATGCGTTTAGCCAGTGCCACTGATGGTACCACTGGTATCACCTTAATTCCATGTGACTTCCAAAGTTCCATATACTTACCTGGATTGCCTGCACCCGTAGTAACAACTTTAATACCTTCTTCACATACAAGCTGTGCAATTTCTTCTGCATTATCACTTAAAAGCATTATATTAACGCCAAATGGTTTATCTGTTAACTTCTTTGCTTTTCTAATTTCATTTCTTATATAATCAACTGGTGCATTAGCCGCTGCTATAATACCTAATCCCCCTGCATTAGATACTGCAGATGCTAAGCTACTGTCTGCAACCCAAGCCATACCACCTTGTATTATCGGATATTTCACACCTAAATCTTCAAAAAATACGGAATTAAACATTTTATCCCTCCTTTGTTCCTTAAAAGTATATAGTTAAATCATCTCCCGCGGAGTTGCAATATAACAACCCAAGAAGGAGATTTATACTCCCACTGAAGTTTCTTCTTCGTTATAGTATGGAACTCCCACTTATAAAAGTGGGAGATTTCCCTTTTGAAATGCCGTTAAAGTCAGATAATTATAGAAAAAAAGCATATATTACGTGGACTACATTTCATGTAATATATACTCTTTTATCATACTGAAATAAACTAAATTTTAATATGATTAGTATCTCAGTTCTCTAATCACCTAACCCATTAATTCCAATTATTTTAACTTTTCTTCTATATAGTTAACAATTCCCTTTACATCTTTAATGTTTTCTATATCTTCATTCGGTATTTCAATTTCAAAGGCCTCTTCGAGTGACATTACAATTTCAAATATTTCAAGAGAATCTATTCCTAAATCATCTGTGAAATTCGCCTCCATTTTAACCTCTGCTTCGTCTATCCCTAATTGTTCAACTATTACATTTTTAACTTTTTCAAATACCATTACTAATTCCTCCTAATATTTTATTTATTGATTGTCCATTCTATTAATGAAGCTCCGTAGGTTAATCCACCGCCAAAGCCTACAAGTATAATCTTATCTCCAGCTTTTAATAAATTCTTCTTATTCATCTCATCTATTGCTATAGCTATGCTTGCCGCTGAAGTGTTCCCATAACGATCTAAGTTCACAAAGAATTTATCTTTATCAGCCTTCAATTTTCTAACTACAAAATCTATTATTCTGTAGTTTGCTTGATGGCAAACTACATATTTAACATCCTCTAAGGTATAATTATTTTGATTTAAGATTTCGTTTATACTGCTTGCAATAGTTTTTACTGCAAATTTAAAAATCTCTTTGCCATCCATACTTATTTTCGCATTAAAATTTTCATTTCCTTCTATAAAAGTGTTTTTTACATCTACAGTAGGACAAGTTAAAACTCCACCTTTTTCACCCTCTGAAGCTGAATTTATAGAAATAATTCCTTTTTTACTGCCTGCCTCAAGAACTGCTGCTCCTGCTCCATCACCAAAGAGTATACAAGTTTTTCTATCTGTCCAATCAACAATCTTTGATAGAACCTCTGCACCTATTATTAAGGCTCGTTTACGCTCTCCTGTTTTAAGAAATTGCATTGCTATATCAAGGGCAAATATAAACCCCGTACATGCTGCTGATATGTCAAAGGCCATAGCATTAACTGCTCCAATATTCCCTTGAACTATGCATGCAGTGGCCGGTACAAATTGATCAGGCGATGTACTTGCAAGAATTATCAAATCTATATCTTCCGCTTTAACTTGTGCATCCTTTAATGCCTCAAAGGCTGCTTTTGTTGCTAAGTCTGAAGTGTTTTCACCTTGTGATATATGTCTCTCTTTGATACCCGTCATAGAAACTATCCATTCATCAGAAGTGTCTACAATCTCTGCCAATTGATGATTAGTCATTATGTTTAGAGGAGCATAACTTCCTGTACCAATTATTTGTACTTCATTCATTCCTTAATCGATCCTTTCATTAACTTTCTAATCTATATTTTTTTTTGAAGAAATCATTTAATTTTTCTAGAGATTTTATTAGTACATCTTCTTCTTCTGCATTTAGACCATCTATAGTTGCGTGCACCATATCAGAATGAAATTTTTCATGTATTCTATAGGCGAGTTTCCCTTTTCTAGTAAGCGCAATCATTACTGATCTTCTATCTTCTTCTCCTCTTTTCCTATTTACATATCCTTTTTTAAGAAGCTTATCGATAGCCGTTGTAAGCGTACCTACAGTAATTTTAATATCTTGAGCTGCTTCTGACATAGTTCTGTACTCATACATCCCTATTGCATCAATAGTATGTATTTCCGTTATAGATAGGTCTTTAAGTATACCCTCTTTAAGTGCCCTCTGTTCTATCTGTAATATATCGTTAAAGGTCTCTACTAAAAGTTCATTTATAACACCAACAGATTTGCTCATATTTATCACCATTTCCCATACTTTGATTTGCATGTACTTTACTTTTCATATACTTTGACAATCAAAGTATATCGATGTAATGATTATTTGTCAATATACTTACCATAAATATGCAAATTTTCTTTTTTAATTTATATTTGTAATAAAATTAAAAATCGTGTTCTGCCTCTACTACTAGTTCACTCATAAGTTCTTTAACCGATATAATTTTATCTACTTTGTAAGCATTACTTCCAACGAAAATAAGTCCCTTATCTAAATTACCTTTTACTGATTGTATTAACGCTTCCGTAATACAATAAGGAGTTTTTTGAGGATTACAGTCCTTTATGCATAAATAACATTTATCCACTTTGCAACCACTTTCCTGAGTGAGCTTCATAAACTTATTGTTAATAGCCCTCCCTGGCATACCTACAGGACTTTTTACTATCTTTATATCTTCTTCTTTTAAATTAACATAAGCCATTTTAAAAGCTAAACTAGCATCACACTCCTGCGTAGCCACAAATCTAGTAGCCATTTGTACCCCTGCTGCTCCAAGTTTCATGATTTCTGCAATGTCTGCGCCAGTATAAATTCCACCAGCAGCTACTACAGGAATTTTTTTATTATACTTTTCTTCAAAAGGCTTGATTGCCTCAATAACTTCTTTAACTATATCCTTTAAGTCTTGGGTTTTCTTTTCTAGTAATGATTCCATAGAGAAACCAAGATGTCCACCAGCTTCAGAACCTTCAACAATAATTAAATCTGCAGCACAATTGTTTTTTTTATCCCACATTTTTGATATAACTGTAGCTGCCTTTGCTGATGATACTATTGGTGCAAGCTTTGTATTAAACCCCTTAGCCATTTTAGGCAAATTAAGTGCAAGTCCTGCACCAGATATTATTAAATCTATTCCTTCTTCTAAAGCAGTTGCTGTAAGTTCTTCATAATTATTCATAGCTACCATAATATTTATCCCAATAATACCCTTAGGACTTAATTCTCTAGCTCTTCTGATTTCACTTCTTAATGCTCTTATGTTTGCTTCCTTTGCATTGGTTCCAAAGTCTTTTTCATTATATCCAATTTGAGCAGTAGATATTATCCCAATCCCGCCTTCATTTGCAACCGCTGATGCTAGACTCGAAAGAGACACTCCCACTCCCATACCGCCTTGAATTATAGGAATACCTGCTATTAATTCTCCAATTTTTAAAGGAGGTAACTTCATAATTATCCGCTCCCTTTACTTTGATTTTGAATTAGTTTGATAGTCAAAGTATATATATCTTTATATTCTATGTCAAGACAAAAGTATCTTATAACTTTTTTGAGTATTTTTTTGATAATACCGTTTTACATTACATACTTCTTAGTATTTACTATGTTTTGAAAATTATTTATTAATTTAATATTTTAATTGCCTTTAGCATATATTGTATTATAATGAATTAGCACTATCCGTCATTATTATGGGGGGGAAATATGAAAAAGTTTATTAGGCAAAATAAAAAAATAGTGGTAATTGCAAGTATTTTGAATATATTGTCATCGTTGTTATTGGTATTAACAGCGTTAATGTTAGCAAATCTCTTGAATGTTATTATTGCAGGTGATGTACATGCCTTAATAAAACAAAGTATTTTTATGATTTTGATGTGGACTATATCTATCATTATGGATTATGAAAGTAAAATAAATACAGCAAAAGCCGTTGCAAAAATGAATTTCACTTTAAGATATCAAATTACAGATAAATTAACACAAATGGACTATGAGCAATTTTATAAAAACGAGACCGGAAGCTATGTTTCTTGGTTAACTAACGATGTAACTCAGATTGAAAGTACAACATTCAACCAATTTTTCGTATTAATTTCACAATTATCTATGATTATATTTTCATTATGTGGATTAGTATATATTCACTTGTGGGTCGCAATGCTTGCAATTGTTTTATGTGTTTTAATGATAATTCCCCCAAAGCTTATGAACAAAACTGTTGAAAAAGATTCAAAAGCTATGTCTGATCAACAAGAAGAATTTGTAAAAGTTACAAAGGAAACTATGATGGGACATGAGGTATTATATAGTTATAATTTATTGTCACGATTCAAATCCAGCATTTTAGAAAATTCTAAGATTTTAGAATTAATGAAGTATACATTTAAGAAGACACAGATAGTAGTTAACACCTTAATTAGTTTATCAAATATAATTTCTCAAATTGCAATGACTTTTATTACTGGATATTTGTCAATTAAGGGATTAACATCTGTAGGTTCAATTTTACCAGCTGCAAATTTAGCTGGTTCATTTTTCGGTTCATTTGCTACTTTATTAAATTGTGTTACAACAATAAGGTCTTCTAAACCTGTTTTGCAGAAATTTGATACCGATTCTAATCAATTTACAACTTTAGAAATGTGCCCACCTTTTTCTAGCTCCATCGAACTTAAAAATGTAAGTTTCGGTTATAAAAATAAAGATGTTTTTAAAAATCTTTCACTTATCTTTGAAAACGGAAAAAAATATGCAATCATTGGGAAAAGCGGAAGTGGTAAAACCACATTGATTAAATTGATTTTAGGTCATTTAAATAATTATGAAGGAAACATATATATTGATAATGTTGATATAAAACAATATAGTCAAGAAAGTATTAGGGATAATTTTGCATATATTAGTCAAAATGTATATATATTTAGTGGGACTATAAAAGATAATATAACATTGTGCGAAAACTTTACTAAAGAGGAATTAGATAATTCATTAAAAGAAAGCTGTCTAAGTGATTTTGTTTTATCTTTAGATCAAAATTTAAATACTTTTTTAGGCGAAGAAGGGAATAACATTTCAGGTGGCCAAAAACAACGCCTTTCTATAGCCAGAGCTTTGATCCGTCATAAACCAATCATCATTATTGATGAAGGAACTTCAGCATTAGATAAAAAAAATGCATTTGAAGTCGAGTCAATGTTATTAAAAAATCCTAATTTCACTATTATTCTCATCACACATCGTTTAAGCGAGGAATTGATAGATAATTTCGACAAAATAATTGAGTTATAATCACTTAAAAGATTAAACCGGCATTAGAGAGGGTATAGCCGACATACGTACAAAGACCGTCCACAGGGTGGAATGAATATCCATTATGTGGCTTTTTAAGCGTTATACTTTATTAGATCATGAATTTAAGTACTGTTATGCTCCCTATTATCCACTGGTAGTTGAATAGATTTTTAGGGTTAGCCACGTTGATAATAGTATTTTATGGTAGTATAATGAACTAAATATAAATGAAATATTAAAAGGATTTAGGAGGCATTATGAATTGGATTTATAAAGTAAAACAAATAACAAGTCTATATGATAGTTGTAATACATGTGGGTTACCAATTATAAATTGCCTTTGTGATAAAGCACCTAAAATAAAAACTAATGCAAATATTTGGATTCTATCTACAGAAAAAGAATTTTACAGACCCTCTAATACTGCAAGAATATTAAAGATAGTTAATCCACATTCAACAGAAATTTTTCTTTGGGAAAGAACGAAGATACCTGAAAAATTAGTAGCAAATATAAATAATGAAATATATGAGCCATTCTTACTTTTCCCTATAGAAAATTGTGAGGCTGCGCTCCGAAAAGTTGAATATAAAAGGACTGGTAAAATCCCTGTATTTATTATCATAGACGGTACATGGAAGGAAGCACGAAAAATAGTTAGGAGAAGTGCCTATCTAGAGAAACTTCCAATTATTTCATTGAATCCAAGTTTTAAGTCTAAATATGATTTAAGACGAGGTGCGGTCGATGGTAATTTATGCACAATAGAAGCTGCGATCGAAGTATTAAAACTAAATAGAGAGATCGAAAGTGCACAAGTAGTAAATACATTTTACAATCTATTTTTAAAAAGCTATAAGGCAGGTTCAAGTGGACATGAACTTTCACCTTCTAATAAAAATTGAAAATGCCACCCAAAAGGCGGCAAAAATTCTACATCGGTTGCTGGAAATTTTGAGACTGCTGATCTTTAATTTTCTGTTTACCATCCTCCATAAATTGAGAATCCTTTGGTGATAACATATACAAAACCTCTTGAAGCTCCCCAACGTGCCTTCTTTCTTCATCTGAAATGTGATTTAAAACCTTTTTAACTATTTCATGAGATGTTGACATTGCATGAGCTTCATAAGCTATGATAGCCTCAAGTTCACCAGCAATGTCCACACGAATTGCTTGCGCCAGCTCTTCATTTGACATTTGTCTTGGTACATTTGCAACGAATGGATTTCCTAATAACGCCATAGTTTCTTCCTCCCTTTCAATCTTAAATTTATTTTTAGCATCATACTGAATTATTATTCATTTATAAATGCTACTTCTGAAGTCTTCTCTTTGTTATAGTGTATACCCCCCTCTTATAGAATAGAGGACCTTTCCTTCTGAAATGTCGTTAAAACGAAAAGGTGTGTTATCATAGTTTAAAACTTTTCTATGCTGCAACATGTATACCTATCTATAAATATATATATATATATAACTACAAATGTATGTAATCTTTTCTACTGAATTTATGAGCAGACCTTTAGCAAAATATTACACCAAATAAAACCTCATACGGATTATATATATTAAAAAATAAAAAGAGAGGGTGAAACAAAATAGAAATTAATTTCTATTTTGTTTCACCCCCTTTTCTAATCCAGGTTATATTAATATTCTATTTCAACTACTTTTTCTACTGCTGCTAATAACTTTCCGCTCTTAACGAGTTCAGTAACTTTATCTAGATCTTTATACATAACTATATCATATTCAATAAAGTCTACAGATTTTCTAACTAAATCGTAAGCTTCTTGAGTTGCCATGCCAAGTTTGAATCCAGATTCTTTTCTGAAATCTATAGCTTGACATGCAGCTAATATTTCTGTTGAAACTACTCTAGATGCATTATCAACTATATCCCTAGCTTTTCTTGCTGCTATTGTTCCCATACTAACTAAGTCTTCTTGATTAGCTGAAGAAGGTATTGAGTCTACTGATGCAGGATGAGCTAATATCTTATTCTCAGATACTAAGGCTGCTGCTGCATATTGTGTAATCATAAATCCTGAGTTTAATCCACCATGTTTAGCTAAGAACGCTGGTAAATCGTTTAATTGAGGGTTGATCAATCTTTCTAATCTTCGCTCAGATACACTAGCAATTTCAGCTGATCCAATTCCTAAGAAGTCAAAGCTTAATGCCATAGGTTCTCCGTGGAAATTACCTCCTGAAATTACGTCTCCCTCTTCAGTTACTATAGGGTTATCTGTTACTGAATTTATTTCTCTTTCAACTTGAGCTTTTACATAGTTTATAGCATCTTTACTTGCACCATGAATTTGAGGCACACATCTTAATGAATAAGCATCTTGTACTCTTACTTCACCTTGTCTTGTTACATAAGTACTACCTTCAACTAGTTTTAATATGTTTCTGGCTGTTGCTAATTGTCCTGGCTGTGGTCTTAGCACATGAATTCTTGGATCAAAAGCATCTGTAATTCCTCTTAAAGCCTCCATTGTCAAAGCTGCTGCTATATCACTAGTTTTTAATAACTTTATAGCATCATAAGTAGCTAACGCTCCTGTTGCAGTTAAAACTTGCGTACCATTTATAAGCGCTAAACCTTCTTTAGCATCAAGTTCTATTATAGGAATTCCTGCTTTTTCCATAGCAACTTTACCTGGTAATATTTCACCTTTATACTCTGCTTCACCTTCACCAATCATAGGTAAAACCATATGTGCAAGTGGAGCTAAATCTCCTGACGCTCCTAAAGATCCTTTTTCAGGAATTGTTGGGTAAACACCTTTATTAATCATTTCAATTAATGTTTGCAAAGTTCCAGGTCTTATACCTGAAAATCCTTTTGATAGTGCATTAGCTCTTAAAAGCATTATAGCTCGTACGACATCAGTTGGAAATTTAGGACCATATCCACAAGCATGTGAGCAAATTAAGTTTCTTTGAAGTGTTTTGCAATCTTCTTTAGAAATACTAACATTACAAAATTCACCAAACCCTGTAGTTACACCATAAACAGCTCTTTCATTTTCAACTATATCATCAATTATTGCTCTTGATTTTATAACTCTTTCTATAGCACTCTCTTTTATAGAAACCCTGCAACCATCTCTAGCTATAGATACCATTTCCTCTAAAGTTAAATCATTTCCTGTCAAAAGTATTTCTTTCATTTTTATTCCTCCTAAAATTTATTAGTAATTTATTTAGACTAGAATATCATAGATCCTATAATACCAAATATCATAAGTGGTATAGTATAATGTAAGAATGTCGGTACACATGTATCCCAAATATGATCATGTTGACCATCTACACTAAGTCCTGATGTTGGTCCAAGTGTACTATCTGATGCTGGTGAACCTGCATCTCCAAGCGCTGATGCAACACCTATTAGAAGTATAGTAGCTAGTGGAGAATATCCAAGTTTCATTGCAAGTGGGCAGTAAATTGCAGCCACTATAGGAATAGTACCAAATGAACTCCCTATACCCATCGTTACTAATAAACCGACAAGTAACATTAAAACTGCACCTGCCAGTTTACTTCCATTAACCATTCCTGCAAGAGATGTAACTAAAGCTTCCACTGCTCCAGTTTTCCTTAAAACATCCCCATAACCTGATGCAACGAGCATTATAAATGCTATTAACCCCATTATTTTAATTCCACCATCAAGTAATCCATTAACATCCTCAAACTTAACTGCTCCTGAAACAAATATTATAATTAATGCTCCCAACGCTCCAAGAGGAAGCGATCCTGTAAGAACTTGAATTACAAATGCAGACACAGCTCCAATTAGAACACGCCAATGTTTTGAATTCATTTTAAGGTCTCCATCTTTAATTTCATCCAGCCCTTCTATTTGAATATCCTTGTATTCTCTTGGCTTTCTATAAGTATAAAATACAGCTATAAGAAGACCTATAACCATTCCAATCCCTGGAAGCCATAGCACTTTAGCTACATCAGCTGTCATAACAGGTATACCATTTTTAGTCATTTCAGAACTTATAATCCCATGAAATATTAGACCAAATCCTACTGGTAAAACAATATACGGAGCCTTTAATCCAAATGTAAGAGCACAAGCTACTGCTCTCCTGTCTATTTTAAGTTTATTCATTAATAAAAGTAGCGGTGGTATTAATATTGGAATATATGCTATATGAACTGGTATAAGATTTTGAGAAAAACAACCTAAAAAGGCTAATAACATTATAAATACATATTTCTTTTGTCCAACGATTTTAGATATTTTCTTAGCCAAAATCCCTGCTAGTCCAGTTTTATTTACTGCAACTGCTAATGCGCCAAGTAATATATAGCTTAATGCAGTTTCAGCATTTCCTCCCATTCCTCTAATGAGTGTCCTCATAGTATCTCCCAAAGACATACCAGAAACTAAGCCTGCTGTCATGGCTGCAATTAATATAGACAGTAGCACATTAAGTTTAAAAAGACATAAAATTATCATTACAATAACTGATACAACAACTGGATTAAATAATAACATATATTCCCTCCTCGTGGCTAATTGTTATAGATAAACTTCACCTTCATCAACAATTTTCACCTTACCTTTTAAGTAAAATAACTACGCTTCTCTCTTGTTTTTGAGTTAATTCTCCCGCTAAAGTGGATGTGCCTGAAGCACACCTTCTTTCCCAAAATAAACTATCTATTCCCTTTACTGCCTACCATTAAATGAATTATTCCTGGAAACTCTACCATTGCACTTGTAAACGATTCCATTGTGATTAACATAAAAATCTTTAGTCTCTTTAACCAAAGGCATAACAATTTTAGATTTATATTCGTTGCTATTTTTTAAATGCTCTACCTCACAATTTATTACTCCGTTAAATCCTGATACTTCTAAAGAACAATAAGTTTTTCATTTTCCTTTTTCACACAAGGATACTCCTTGTCCACCAAAACTGCCACTAACGACTTTGTCGCATTTCCACAAAACTCGCCTCCCATCATCTGAAGCCTAGGACAGTACTATCTTTTCCTTCTTCTGTACAAGGTTTTTCTATGAATTCAACCTGTTCAGCATGGGGGCTTCCATACTCCATAATTTTATTAGCAACATTGATATGAAATTGTCTCGATGCAGGCTCTAAAATAAAAACGGTCATATTTTCTACTTGATTTACTTTAATGAAATGTAACTTTATTGTTATAACTTCCTTTTTATTTTTATTATAAATCAATTTTAACATCCAAACGTCAAATAAGTGTCTATTATGAATTATCAATTAAATTTGATAAAAATTTTAAGTATATACTGCACATTATTAGTTCACTGTTTTTTTACCATAAAAATACATTTTACCCCTTGTCATAGTACTATTTTGCCTTTTTACACTTGCATTTATATTACATTTTACTATTTACGTCTATATTACATCTATTAATCCAGAATTTCCACATAAAAAGTTCAGCTATAATCTTATTTTGGCATTTTATTTATATTGTAGTATAATTTACATAAGAAATTTTATGGCATTATACGGGAGTGATTCGATGGATTATATATATTGTAAAATGTTTGGTAATTTTTGCGTAACTGTCAATGAAAAAGAAATATTCTTACCATTCAGTAAAGCTCAAGGCCTATTTTGTTATTTACTACTAAATAAACAAGATAACAGAGAACATCTCTCAGAACTTTTTTGGGCTAACCAAGAAGAAGGCAATGCTAAAAAGAATCTAAGAAATGCTATCTATAAAATAAATAAATGCTCTAATGTTCCGGTATTGGTATCCCCTCAAAAATCAATAATTATGCTCAATCCAGATATAAAAATAGACGTAGATATATATACTTTTATGAGTGATGAAAGTGAAATAGATGTCTTTAAAGGAGAATTTCTACAAGGATTTTGCCCTAAAAATGCAGAAAATTTTGAAATTTGGCTATTAGAAATGCGTGAAAGTTTTGAATGTATGTATATTGATAAATTGAATAAAAAAATAGAAAAGGAATTACAAAATAATAATTATGATATTGTTGAAAAATATTCAAAGCTATTGATAAAAATAGATGAATTCAATGAAAATGCTTATATATATCTACTGGAAAGTTACAAAAATCAAGGTAAATATAACCAAGCAATTGAAACATATAATGATGTTAAGAAATTATTTAAAGATGAATTATCCATTTCTCTTAATGATAAAATATTAAATGTAGTTAATGAAGTAATAGATATTATGAATACAGTTAAAAGCAGTAAAAACGCTGATGATTTTTTCTATGGAAGATATAATGAATTGAGGATATTACAAAACAATTACAATAACTTCATGAAAAACGAATCTTCGAAATCCGTATTTTTGGTAGGCGAAGCTGGTATAGGAAAAACAAGATTGAAAGATAAATTTCTAGAAGTAGTAGATGAGGATACAACTTATATTTTAGAAACTTATTGTTTTCAATTTGAAAAGGATTGTATTTTAAAACCATGGACCATAATATTATCCAAGCTCTCCGAAATTATGAAAAATAAAAATATAAAAATCCCAACTTTATGGGAAGATATTTTAGAAAATTGTTTTTCTGAGATTGATGAATTAGATAATAAAGAACGAAGCCTTAAGGTTATAGAGAGTAACTATACATTAAAATATGAAGTCATTGGGAATGTAATTACTAATATACTTACTAAAATAGCATACGAAAAGAAAATAATGCTTATTTTTGAAGATATACAGTGGATTGATTATGGTAGTTTAACCTTTTTAAGCAGTATAATTTTACATGGTCATGCTAACATTTTGTGTTTCATGACATATAGAAATGAATACAACATCGAAATAGATAAATTCTTAGCTTCAGCAAATAAACACAATAAGATTTTAAGGATGGATTTATTAAGATTTAATAATGATGAAGTCGAAAATTTCATTAAAATTGGTCTTCCAAAAAATCATTTCAATAAAGATATAGTAAATAAAATATACAACGAAACTGAAGGAAATGCATTTTTTTTAACAGAATATATTAATACTATAAAATCTAATAGTAGTATAAATATTATGTCTTCTAAAATGCAAGATGTAATGAAAAGCAGGCTTTTAGATATTTCTGAAGGGTGCAAAAACATTTTAAGAATTTCATCTTTATTTTTTGATGAAATACCTTTGTATATTTTACATGAACTTACAGGAGAAGATGAACTTAAGATAATTGACTCAATAGAAGAACTTCAAAATAAATTTATATTAAAAGAAACAAATAACAATAATATAATAAGCTTTATGTTTACTCATCAAAAGTTAAGAGAATTTATTTACATTAATCAATCCTTGGCAAGAAGAAGAATTCTTCATAATAATATAGGCTACATTATTGAAAAGGGTTTAACAAATAATAGAAGTGATATAACCATTTACAATAAACTTGTTTATCATTTTTCAAACGCAAATAATAATTTAGCAACATTAAAGTATAGTATAAAAAGTTTAAACGTATATTTAAATTTTAGTCATGAACTTTATCCAGTACTATATTATAAGGATGTTAATTTTTATAACAATCTATATTTTAGTAACAATAAAACCATTAAAAGCATAAAGAAGATAGAAATTCTACTATTAAAAATAAAAAATGACTGTAGAAACTCTAAAGAAGTTTTAAGATTAGAGATCGAATTTTTACATATTAAAGGAAGATATCTTATAAGAGAAGGAAGCTATGAAAAAGGCGTTGAATTCATAAATGAAATGATAGAAAAAGCTAATGAGATTGAAGATTCAGATTACTCTATAGAAGGGTACAAGCAGATGATATATTATTGTATACAAACTAATAATATTGATGATATGATAAAATATGTAAACATCGGTTTAGATAAAGCAGCAGATTGTAATTATCATATGGAAATAGGCGTATTTCTACGATTTAAAGCCTTATATAAAAAAATGCAGGGAAAATACAGTGAAGCAGAAAGACTCTTTAATGAATCTATAAATATCTTTAATGTAACTAAAAGTGTAGCTGATAAATACGCCTTGAGTATAGCGGCCGCTTATAACTATATAGGCGATATAAGAAGACAAAGCATGAAATTTCAAGAAGCTTTAGATTTTTTTAATAGAGCAATAAAAATATGCGAAGAAAAAAATGTATTCCCCAGTCTTTCTATTTTCAACATAAATGCGGGTGAAACATGTTTCAATATGGGATCATATCCTGAGGCAAAAAAATATTTCGAAAGGGCCATGGATATCTATAAACAATTCGATTTAATGTGGGAAAAGTCTATTGTAGAAGCCTTTATGTCAAGAATACTAATTAGTGAAGGAAATTATGAAAGTGCCTTAAAATATTTAAAAAATTCAGATGTGCATTCAAGGTTGCTAAAAAACCCTCATGAAATTGGAATTGTATATATGGTAAAAGCTCAAATTAAAAGTGAAATGAAAAATAATGAAAAGTTAAATAAAATTTTTAATATGTACTTAAATGAAAATTTACAATTCTATTGTGGAAATAGTATTAATTTTTTAACTACCTCAAAGGATAATTATGAAATAGATTTGCTAAATACCTTAATAAAGGAAAATAGTTATGAGTGCCCCAAAAAATAGACATTTTAATGACGACATAGTATTAGAATGTGATTATAAAGAGGGGAGTGATCAGTAATGATTAATAATATTGATATAAAAAATGCAATGACAGTTTCTTTAGATGATTGTTTACCTACTATGCCTGAATTTATTGAGGGAATAAGGAGAGCTCCAGATAGAGGCTTCCACCTTTCAAAATCACAGACAGAAATATCACTTAAAAACGCACTTCGTTACATTCCAGAAAAGTATCATGAGGAGCTTATCCCAGAATTTATGGAGGAGCTTACTACAAGAGGCAGAATATATGGATACAGGTTTCGTCCCGAAGGCAGAATATATGGAAAATCAATAGATGAATATAAAGGAAACTGTATTGAAGGTAAAGCTTTTCAGCTTATGATTGATAATAATCTTGATTCTGAAGTGGCTTTATATCCTTATGAGCTTGTTACTTACGGTGAAACAGGAAGTGTATGTCCAAATTGGATGCAATATAGACTTATAAAGAAATATCTAGAAATAATGACTCAAGATCAAACATTGGTTTTAGAATCAGGACACCCTCTTGGGCTTTTCAAATCAAAACCCGATTCACCAAGAGTAATAATTACAAATGCACTAATGATAGGCATGTTCGATAATCAAAAAGATTGGGAAATAGCAGAGGAAATGGGTGTTGCAAACTATGGACAGATGACTGCCGGAGGATGGATGTATATAGGACCTCAGGGCATAGTTCACGGTACTTACAATACTTTATTAAATGCAGGTAGAATGAAGCTTGGAATCCCAAATGATGGTGATTTAAGAGGACATATATTTGTAACATCAGGTTTGGGCGGTATGAGCGGTGCTCAGCCAAAGGCAATCGAAATCGCAAATAGTGTAGGCATCGTAGCTGAGGTTGATGAATCAAGAATTAGTACAAGACTTGAGCAAGGGTGGGTTATGAAGCAATCATCAGATCTTGATGAGGTATTCAAAATTGCTGACGAATACTTGGAAAAGAAAGAGCCAATGTCAATTGCATATCACGGAAATATAGTTGATTTGCTTGAGTATGCAGTAAAAAACAACAAAAAAATTGATTTATTATCTGACCAAACATCTTGCCATGCGGCATACGAAGGTGGATATTGCCCTAAGGGAGTAACTTTTGAGGAAAGAACAAGTCTTCTTGCAAAAGACAGAACTAATTTTTGCCAATTGGTTGACAAAAGTTTAAAACGTCATTTTGAACTTATAAAAACATTAGTTGAAAGAGGGACATACTTCTTTGATTATGGCAATTCATTTATGAAAGCAATTTATGATGCCGGTGTTAAGGAAATATCTAAAAATGGAATAGACGAAAAAGATGGCTTTATATTTCCATCTTACGTAGAAGATATAATGGGACCACAGCTATTTGACTATGGATATGGACCATTCAGATGGGTATGTTTAAGTGGAAAGAATGAAGATTTAATAAAAACAGATCATGCTGCAATGGGATGCATAGACCCAAATAGAAGATACCAGGATAGAGATAACTATAACTGGATAAGGGATGCAGAAAAAAACAATCTTGTTGTTGGTACAAAAGCAAGAATACTTTATCAGGATGCTACAGGAAGAATAAACATAGCTCTTAAGTTCAATGAAATGGTAAGAAATGGAGAGATAGGACCTGTTATGATGGGTAGAGATCATCATGATGTAAGTGGTACTGATTCACCATTTAGAGAAACTTCCAACATAAAAGATGGAAGTAATGTTATGGCAGATATGGCTGTACAGTGCTATGCCGGGAATGCAGCAAGAGGTATGAGTCTTGTAGCACTTCATAACGGTGGCGGTGTAGGAATCGGGAAATCAATAAATGGAGGATTCGGTCTTGTACTTGATGGAAGTTATAGAGTAGACGAGATAATCAAATCCGCTCTTTCATGGGATGTTATGAATGGAGTTGCAAGACGTTCATGGGCAAGAAATGAACATTCTATAGAAACAGTCATAGAATTTAACAATACACATAAAGGTACAGACCATGTTACTATTCCTTATTTAACAAACGAAAAACTTGTAAGGGATACTGTTAGCAAGTATTTTGATAAATAATATATTTAAGGGGATGTATTTATGAAAAAAGGAAATTTGCTTATAAAAAACTCCTCGGAACTTGTTACCTGCAGTGGTAGCAATGCAAAATACGGTGAGGAAATGAAAAACATTCATATCATAAAAAATGGAGCCGTTGTCATTGAAGATGGCATAATTAAAGCTGTTAATACTACAGAAGAAATATTGAAAATTTACAATGAAGCAGATTATGAAGTTATAGACGCATCTAATAAATGCGTCCTTCCAGGATTTGTAGACTCTCACACTCATTTTGTATTTGGTGGCTACAGGGCAGATGAATTTGCTTGGAGACTCCGCGGAGACAGCTATATGGATATAATGGAGAGAGGCGGCGGAATACAAAATACAGTAAACGCAACAAGGAATGCTTCAGATGAAGAACTTTATAATATTGGATTTGAAAGGCTTAATGAGATGCTTAAACTTGGAGTAACAACTGTAGAAGGTAAAAGCGGTTATGGCCTTGATTTTGATACAGAAATAAAGCAACTTAGTGTTATGAAGAAACTTAATGAAGATCATGCTATGGACCTCGCAATTACCTTTTTAGGTGCACATTCTGTTCCACCCGAATACAAAGGTAAAAATGATGAATATATTGACTTCATTATAGATAAAGTTCTCCCTGTGGTTAAATCAGAGAATCTTGCAGAGTTTTGCGATGTTTTTTGCGAAGACAAAGTTTTTTCTGTAGATGAATCACGAAAACTTCTTTTGAAAGCAAAGGAAATGGGTTTTAAACTTAAACTTCATGCGGATGAAATAGTAACCCTTGGAGGATCAGAGCTCGCAGCAGAAGTTGGCGCAATATCAGCCGACCATCTATTACATGCTTCAGATGATGGAATAAAAGCCATGGCAGATAAAAAGGTAATTTCTACCCTCCTTCCCTGTACTGCATTTTGCCTAAAAGAACCATATGCAAGGGCAAGGGAAATGATTGATAAGGGCTGCGCTGTAGCACTGGCATCGGATTTTAATCCAGGAAGCTGCTTTACATATTCAATACCTCTGGTATTCGCAGTGGCAGCTATATATATGAATATGAGCACGGAAGAAGCTATAACAGCGCTTACAATAAATGGTGCTGCTGCTGTCGGTAGAGCAGATTCCATTGGAAGTATCGACCCTGGTAAAAAAGGTGATATTGTTATTTTGAAATATCCTTCTTATAATTTTATACCATATCATACGGGTATAAACATTGTAGAAAAAGTAATTAAAGCTGGGAATGTAGTTGTTAATATATAATTAATCTTAAATAGTAAAGGAGAGAATATTATGTTAAAATTAGTAGAATGCGTTCCAAATTTTAGTGAAGGCAGAAACAAACAAATAATTGAAAGCATAGTTGACGAGATAAGAAATACAGAAAACGTAAAATTACTTGACTATTCTTCCGATAAAGACCATAACAGGACAGTTGTTACATTTGTTGCTTCACCTGAAGATGCTAAAAAAGCAGCTTTTAAGCTAATTAAAAGAGCATCAGAGCTTATAGATATGAGGACTCAAGAAGGTGCTCATCCAAGAATGGGAGCTACAGATGTGGTTCCATTTATTCCAATTCAGGATATTACTACAGAAGAATGTGTTGAAATGGCTAAAGAACTTGGCAAGAAAGTTGGAGAAGAATTAAATATTCCTGTTTATCTTTATGAAGATGCAGCTACTTGTGAAGCACGAAGAAATCTTGCTAAAATTAGAAAAGGTCAGTACGAGGGATTCTTTGAAAAAATAAAACTTCCAGAATGGAAACCTGATTTTGGTCCATGTGAAATGAATGAAAAAAGTGGCTGTATAGTTATAGGTGCCAGATTTCCACTTGTAGCATACAATGTAAACTTAGGCACAGACAATATGGAAATAGCAACTGCTATTGCTAAAAAAGTAAGATTTATAGGTGGAGGGCTTAGATTTGTAAAGGCTATGGGCGTTAAACTTTGTGAGAGAAACATAGTTCAGATTTCTATGAATCTTGTAAATTATGAAAAAACCGCCGTATACAGAGCCCACGAAATGGTTAAAATGGAAGCTTTACGATATGGAGTACCCGTTGTTGGCAGTGAAGTTATTGGATTGGTTCCTTTGAAAGCATTAATAGACTGTGCTGAATATTATCTTCAAATAGAAAACTTTGATATAAGTCAAATACTTGAAAAGAAACTTTCAGAATAAAAACTTAAAAAGCTTTCAGGGTAAGGAACCAAGAAAATATAATTAATTATGATGAGGAGTCGAATTATATGAGTATTGTTCCGAGTGATATTGAAATAGCTCAAAAGGCTAAAATGCTACCCATTGCAAACATTGCTGAAAATTTAGGAATTGAAGATGATGAATTAGAAGTTTATGGTAAATACAAGGCAAAAGTTTCTTTAAGTATTTTTGATAGATTAAAGGATAAAAAGGATGGAAAGCTAATCCTTGTAACAGCAATTACTCCAACTCCTGCAGGTGAAGGAAAATCAACTACTGCTATTGGTCTTGGAGATGCCTTGAATAGAATAGGTAAGAAGACATGTATAGCATTAAGAGAGCCCTCTTTAGGACCCGTATTTGGTATGAAGGGAGGAGCAGCCGGCGGCGGATATGCCCAAGTAGTTCCTATGGAAGATATTAACCTTCACTTTACAGGAGACATGCATGCTATAACTGCATCAAATAATTTACTTACTGCAGCAATTGATAACCATGTTCATCAAGGGAATAGCCTTAAGATAGATATTAGGCAGATTGTATTTAAAAGAGTTATGGATATGAATGACAGATCTCTTAGAAATATAGTTGTTGGTCTCGGTGGAAAGGTGTGTGGTTTCCCACGAGAAGATGGTTTCATGATTACCGTCGCATCAGAGGTTATGGCTATTCTTTGTCTTTCTAAAGATTTAATGGATCTTAAAGAGAGGCTCGGTAAAATAATAGTAGCTTATAACATGGATGGTAATCCAGTAACTGCAAAAGATCTTAAAATTAATGGAGCGATGACCCTTTTGATGAAGGATGCTATAAAGCCGAATATAGTTCAGACATTAGAAAATTCGCCAGCAATAATTCATGGCGGACCATTTGCTAATATAGCTCATGGTTGCAATAGCCTCATAGCTACAAAGCTTGGTCTTAAACTTTGTGATTACTTAGTAACTGAAGCAGGTTTCGGTGCTGACCTTGGTGGAGAGAAGTTCTTTGATATAAAATGTAGATATGGAGAATTGAAACCATCCGCTACAGTTATAGTTGCTACTATAAGGGCACTGAAAATGCATGGTGGAGTATCTAAATCAGATTTAGGCATAGAAAATCTTGAAGCCCTTGGTAGTGGGTTTGAGAACTTAAAAAAACAAGTTGAAAATATAAGAAAATTTAATGTACCTGTAATGGTTGCTGTAAATAGATTCAGTAACGATACAGAAAAAGAAATAGAACTTCTTATATCAAAATGTAAAGAGTTCGGAGTTGACATAGCCCTTAATGAAGTATGGTCTAAAGGCTCCGAAGGCGGAGTTGATATGGCCCGAAAGCTTATAAAACTTGTTGAAACAGAGGAGTCAAACTTTAAACCTATTTATGATGTAAGTAGTTCTATAAACGAAAAAATCAACACAATTGTTAGGGAAATATACGGTGGAGATACAGTAGTGTTTGAAGCAGCTGCTAAAAATCAGATGAAAAAACTTGAAGAATTAGGCCTTGATAAGATGCCCCTATGCATTGCTAAAACTCAATACTCCCTATCTGATGACAATAAACTTCTTGGAGCTCCAAAAGGTTTTAAAATTACAATAAAAACTGTAAGAGTCTCTGCAGGTGCAGGATTTATTGTATGCGAAGCTGGCACCATAATGACCATGCCAGGATTTCCTAAGGTTAGCGCCGCAGAAAAGATGGATATAGATGGAAGTGGAGTTATAACAGGATTATTTTAGACATATGCTCATATTATGTTGAAAAGATAGAGAAAGGAGTACATTATTATGTTATTAGTTGATAAAAGCGTTAGAGAATTCATTGACCAAACCTCCCAAAATTGCCCCGTACCAGGAGGGGGAAGCATTGCCGCACTATCAGCTGCATCTGCTGCAGCACTTGTTTCAATGGTTGCAAGTTTGACTATTGGTAAAAAAGGTTATGAAGATAGTGAAGTCATGATGAAAGAAGTTTATGAACAAGCCAACAAATATAAAGAAAGATTTATAGAGTATATAGATGCAGACTCTGAATCTTTTCATGGAGTAATGGATGCCTTCAAATTGCCAAAAAACAGTGATGAAGAGAAATCTGCAAGAAAAGAAACTATTCAAAATGCATTAAAGCATGCATCAGAGACTCCATATAAGATAGCAGAAGATGCGTATGCACTTATGGATTACTCAGAAAAAGCAATAAAACACGGAAATAAAAATGCAGTAACTGATGGTGCTGTATCAGCTATGATGGCAAGAAGTGCAGTTCTATCAGCTCTTTACAATGTAAAAATAAATCTATCCTCAATCAATGATAGTGAGTTCGTAGCTCGATTTGAAAAAAAAGTATCTACTCTTGAAAAAAATGTAGTTGAAAGAGAAAAACAACTACTAAGCAAAGTAGTTTTATAATAGGGATAGATCCCCATAGCCATCAACCTAAGGTAAATCATAATTTGCCTTAGGTTGTTTTTTAATATGTTTAAACATACTTAATATGCTTATCATACTGAAAACTATATTTAAAATAATGATAGTGATGTAATTATAAATACATAAATAATTTGGGAGGCTAAATACAATGTTTGATAAAAATTATAAAATAACGGATAAAACAGTTTGGCAGGGACGCACTGATAGTGAAACCAACTATGATGCTTTTAGATGGCATCAATGTGTAAAGATAATAGATTTAAAAAGAGATGATTTAATTTCCTACACCGGTAAACTGGGATTTGCTTTTATTGGTTTTTGTTGTGATGAAGGTGTAAGGCTTAATAGTGGCAGAGTAGGGGCATCAAAGGGTCCTAAAAGTATAAGAAAAGAATTATCTAACCTTCCATGCAATTTTTCACAAGAAGTTAAACTTTTTGATGTAGGAGATATATTATGTCAAAACTGTACCCTTGATGAAAGCCAAGCTCTTCTATCAAAAGCAATCGAAAAGATTTTAAATTTAAATCTTTTTCCTATTATTTTGGGCGGTGGTCACGAAGTTGCTTTTGGAAGTTATATGGGTACATTAAATTACTTATCACAAAAAAGCCAAGAACCTAATATCGGGATAATAAATTTTGATGCTCATTTTGATTTAAGACCTTATACAAAAGTGACCAGTTCCGGAACAATGTTTAGACAAATAGCAGATATTTGTAGTGATAGGGATCTTCAATATTCTTATTTGTGCATCGGAGTTCAAAAGCACAGTAACACCATAGATCTTTTTAAAACAGCTGATAGACTTGGAGTTAAATACATGCTTGCGAAAGATATAATAGATAGTGACAGTTGGCCGCTTATGGAGGAAATAGATAATTTCATAAAATTTAAAGATTATCTATATGTAACTATATGCTCCGATGTATTTTCTACAGCTTTTGCACCAGGAGTAAGTTCGTCACAACCACTTGGTCTCGATCCTGAACGTGTATTAAAGTTTCTTAAATACATTTTAAGGTCAAATAAAGTAGTAAGTTTTGATATAGCTGAGGTTTCGCCAAGATTTGACCAAGACGACGTTACAGCAAACTTAGCAGCTGTATTGATTTTTTCTGTTATCAATACACTTTGTGAAACAAATAGTTTGTCTATCTAAAAGTTGTTACATATTAATAATAAATTTGAGTTTACCAAGTCTGTGAATCAGTTTTTTATTGGTGGTGCAGGAGCTATGAGAATTAGCATTGATGTATTTTCTATATTCTTCCTGAAATTATTTTCGGACCAATTTATGGGGCACTTGCTGGTGGTCTTGTGGATATTATTTCATATATTATAAGACCTCTGGGACCTTATATTCCACTATTTACTTTAACAACAATGCTTGCAGGCTTTATTCCAGGGCTAATACGGAAGCACACAAAATTTACTAAAGTTGCAAAACAAGTTAAATACTATATTACTTGTTTTGCAACTTTAGGATTAATAGGAATTGTTAATACTATTGTAATATTGCTATTTCCAAAATCAAATTTAGGCAAACTTATATTTTCGCTTGGAAATAAAACTCAATTTATTGGTATTGGACTCGAGATTATAGCACTGCTTGGTTTTGTAATTTTGGTTATTAATAATGTGATTAAAAGAAACAATAGTGAAAATAAACTATATGATAACTATATTAAAATGATTTTAGCAATAGGATTTCCTGCAATTGTAATTTCATCTATTAACACTTATTTTCTAATATTATTTATACCAAGGCTTTCTAGTGCAGGTTTTATTGTTTTGTGGCTTCCTAGAATTGCAGAATCATGTCTAATGATAATAATTCAGTCATATATAATATCTATCCTTTTAAATGTTTATGAATTGGTCTTTAGAATAGATCTTAAATGTTAATTTAGTAATAATCATTGATGATTATATTAAAAAACCACACTCCTAATAATATAGGAATGTGGTTTACAAATATCTAAATTTTTTAATACGTTGTTACTTTATACTATGCAGTTATATTTGTTGCTTCATCTCTTTTATCTTGTATCAATTTTTGCACTTTATCTGCATGCCCCTTCATTGATATAGATATGAATAAGAATACAACTAACATTGCAGCAAGGACTATTATATCTTTTGTAAATACGCCATAATCAATACCTGATATTACTTCTCTTAACCCAGATACTGCATAAGTAAATGGCATAAATGGATTTAAAACCTTAAACAAATTAGGTACAACTTCTATTGGGAATGTACCTGCACATGAAGTAAGTTGAAGAATTAATAATACAATTGATATTAATCTTCCTGCTTGCCCAAGTAAGAATACCATGCATTGAATAATCGCTATAAACACATTTGATAAGAAAATATTAAACAAGAAATACAGTAGTATATTACTTGGTCTAAGACCTAATAACATTACAGCTCCACTTGCAAGTACCGCTTGCATAGCTCCTATAGCTCCATATGATAAGAACTTACCTGCTACTACAGAAGCTGGGCTTGCTGCAATATCTGCATCTACCTTATCTGTAATTACAAAGAACATCATTAAAGCTCCTACCCATAATGATAGTGGAATGAAATATGGAGTAAATCCTTCACCATAAGTTTTAACAGGATTTATTGGCTTTTGATCCATAACTACTGGCTCCGAGAATGTCTCTCCCATAGTTTTACTATCATTTTTCAAGCTACTACTAAGGTCCTTATGGCCATCTGCAAGCTTTTTGTTAAGTTCTTTAGAACCATCTGCTAACTCTGTCATGCCACCATCTAATTTATTAGTACCATCATCTAACTTGCTTACCCCATCTTTTAGCTCAGGTAATTTGCCATTTAAAGTACTAATTCCTTTTGTAAGCTCTGCTGAACCTGCATTTAGTTTCGCCGTTCCATCTGCTAAAGCTGGCATCTTTTGACTAAATTGTGCTAGCCCTCCTGATAAAGCTCCTGAACCTACAGCTAACTTCTGCACGCCTCCAGTTAAAGTTGGAATTTTATCATTAAGCTCTGAAATTCCTCCTGATAAAGCTCCTGAACCTGCAACTAACTTTTGCACGCCTCCAGTTAAATCTGGCATTTTACCATTAAGCTCTGAAAGTCCATTCCCAAAATCACTATTCATACCATCATACAGCTGATTTAAACCTCCACTGATTTTAGCTGCACCGCCCGCTGCTGCACCTGTTTTTTCTGCGAACTCTCCAGCTCCTTTTGAAAACTCATCTGCACCTTGTGCAAATTTTTGTGTACCATTTACAAAATCTGAAGATTTCTCTTGTAATAGCTTAGATCCTTCTGCTACTCCATGAGCACCCTTTTGAAGTCCATTCATCATCGCTACGTTGTTTTCATCTGTAGCATTTTTATTTAATGCATTTAATGTAGCTGAAACGCCTTGCATATTTGCATTATCCTTTGCTTCTGGATGATCTTTAAAATATGCTTCCAGTTTCTCATTTGCTTGTTGCAATGCCACTTGAGATTTTTTACTATTATCTACTAAACCATCTACTCCGCCAGCAACTTTTGCACTGCCCACGCTAAGATCACTCATGCTATCTTTCATTTTATCATATCCACCACTAAGCTCTTTTGATCCACCATTTAACCTAGTTGATGCATCATTTAACTTAGTTGATCCATCTTTAGTTCCTGCAAGCCCTGAAGCAAGAGTTGATGCTCCTTCTTTAAGTTCTTTAGTTGGAGGTATTATTTTTTTTGTATATCCCTCATTAAGCTGTTGTACCCCTGTTACCATAATTGATACTTTCTTGTTAAGCTCCAATAATCCATTATTCAATTGGACTGCACCACCATGAAGTTTTTGTACCCCTGTTCCCATAGTTGGTACTTGGTTGTTAAGCTCTGATAATCCATTATTCAATTGGTCTGCACCACCATGAAGCTGATTTACCCCACTTACCATTGTAGGCACTTGAGCTTTAAGCTCCCCTAGCTTACTAGTTAATGTATTAGAACCCACTAGTAATTTCCCTACTCCATCCATCATTTGTGGAACATTGCTTTTAAGTTTCCCAGTTCCATCTTTTAACTGGTGCGTACCATCTTTTGCGGTAACTACACCGTCAGCGAGTTTTTTGCTTCCATCAGAAGCTTTTTTCATACCATCTTTAAGTTCATATAAACTATCAAACACTGCTGTTGCGTATTCTTTTGACATACTTTTGGTTAGTTCTGATTTAAGCTGATCTAAAACTTTACCATTGATTTGTGCTGCTAAAAAATTTCTCTTTTCATTTGCACTATATAATATAGTAGCCTGTTCTGGTTTACCTTTAGTCGAACTTAAAGCATTTTGCGAAAAATCTTCAGGAATTACGAACATGGCATAATAATCCTTTCCCTTGACTCCATCTTCAGCTTGCTCTTTTGTAACAAACCTCCAGCCTACTGCTTCCTTATCTTTAAGATTATTTACTAAATCTTGACCGTAGTTAACTTTTTTTCCGTCCTTTAAGCTTCCTCTATCTTGGTTTACCACAGCCACTGGCATATCCTTAATTCTAGCATATGGATCCCAAAAAGCATCAAGATAAAGTAAACTATACAAAAGTGGAACTATAATAATTGCTACTACCGATACTCGTATGAATCTATTTTTAAATATACTTGAGATATCTCTCCAAGCTACCTTTAAAAAGTTCATGTTATCACCTCATCCTTTATATATATAATTATTTTCTACAACAGTTTTAACAACATTAATTTATGAACTGACTAGTCAGTCATATATGTATATTTTACATTTTTTTTTCATAAAGTCAATGTATTTTTTGTTAACAAAAGAAGTAAACGTGCTCATTAATTTTATAATTTCATTTGAAATAAAAAACAGTAAGATATCCTATTATCTAGAATTATCTTACTGTGTATTTTTACTTTATTCCATTTAGTAGGTGCTCCATAAAATTATCTGTAATTTCATCTAATTTCATACTATCATTTTTAATAACATTATAAACGGCTACTGATACTAAGTTTCCAAAATACATATATGTTAAAAAAGAGGATTCACATTTTTTTATAGCTCCCTCAGCCATAGCACTTGCTAAGAATTTTTCAATATCTTCCATATACGCCTTTAGCATTCCTCTAAGCTCAGAATGTCTTATTTTCCCGCCCCATGCTTGACTCATTATAACCTTAAATAAATCCCTATTTTCATATGCCAATTTTAACTGATCCTTGGTTAGTTCTCTTAATTTACAGGTATAGTCTCCCTTCCCTGTAGTAATTTTTTCTATTTGTTGCCTAAGTAAGCTTACTCCCTCTGTAATTATGTATTTAAAAACCTCATCCTTACTTTTAAAATAATAGTACACCGTACCTTTAGCTACTCCAGCATTTGCTGAAATCTCATCCATAGTGGCTCCGTCATATCCATTAGTAGAAAAAGTTTTAATTGCAGACTGAAATATAGCTCTTTTTGTTTTATTCATTAACTCACCTCAACTTATCAATAAATTTATCTTATATAGTTATTTTAGTATTAAGGAACATTAAATCTTATTTCAAATATCTTAATCGATATTTCAATAATACTATACTATATCCCTATAAATTGAAAGTATTTTTATACATTATCTAAAATTAACTTTTCAACTTTTAGTTTTCCTAAAGTATTAAAATATACAGTATGTCATTAAATCATCTTCTGCAAAGCTGCAATTTCAACGACTTCAGAAGGAGATTTACAATTTCGCTGAAGCTTTTTTTACTGTACTAACTACCCACACTTATAGAAGTTGGGGGACTTTCCTTCTGAAATTTCGTTAACCATTCATTTCTATTTTTACCATTTATGTAATATATATTTCTGTTAAAATCAAATATTAATTTAAAAATTCAATAAATTAGATTGTTTAATTGTAAATATAATGGATTAATATATTAATAATGGATATACTATGATTTATAAGTTATAAAAATTCATAATTAAAGGGTGATAATATGAGAATACCAAACCACATAGGAGTAATTCCCGATGGAAATAGAAGATGGTCGGTAGATAATGGTTTATCAAAAGACAAAGGGTATTCCTTTGGACTAGATCCTGGTCTGTCTTTGTATAAACTTTGCAAAGCTGTGGGCGTAAAAGAAATAACTTATTATGGGTTTACTACTGATAATACAAAAAGACCACCCTTGCAGAGAGAAGCTTTTGCTAAAGCTTGTGTAGATGCAGTAAAACTTTTAAGTACACAGGATGCTGATTTATTAGTAGTAGGAAATAGTGCCTCACCTATGTTTCCTAAAGAACTACTTCCTTTCACCTCACGTAGAACCTTTGGTAAAGGTGGTATGAAGCTAAACTTTCTCGTAAACTATGGCTGGGAATGGGATCTAAGTAACCTAGATCAAAACAAAAGTAGCAAGAGAAGTAATATATTTAATTGCATAAAAACTAATGATATCTCTAGAGTAGATTTAATTATTCGTTGGGGTGGAAGAAGGCGTCTTAGTGGATTTTTGCCTTTACAATCCATATATTCTGACTTTTACGTTATAGATGACTTTTGGCCTGACTTTAAACCGGAGCATTTATCAAATGCTTTACATTGGTATGATGATCAAGATGTAACACTTGGTGGTTGATATATATAAAAAAATAACTAAGTCACCTATTTTGAAATAGATATAAGTTTTTAATAGACTATATCTATTTTTTTATATGCTAAAAATGATTATTAGATTAAATCACCGATATATTTATTATCTAAAATAAAGCATACAACTAAACATTATAAGTGGCAGCTCTAGTTATATGCTCTGTGAGTCCCTGAAATACTAATCTGTAAATCTTTTATTTTGCTCAACTACCTCATATGCGTAGGCTTCATTTTTTTCTTGTCTTATGCTTCCATTATTATTAATTCCTGTAACTATTGTAGGTATGTTTACTAACTTGATGTCTGTGCCTTCAATCTCAACATACCTTTCTAATCCATCTTTAGATGATTTTTTATTACTTAGTTCTCTTGACTTCATACTCCCCACATTTCATCTCTCCTTTCAAATATTATGCTATCCATTAACAAATGCTTATATACTTAATAATTTCTAAAATATTTTATTTG
Source organism: Clostridium sp. CM038 (assembly GCF_055081105.1). Classification (NCBI taxonomy): domain Bacteria; kingdom Bacillati; phylum Bacillota; class Clostridia; order Eubacteriales; family Clostridiaceae; genus Clostridium; species Clostridium sp. CM038. Next base: position 3,975,139 of record NZ_CM143651.1, read on the forward strand.
CTATGCGATATTTTAATAAAAAGAGATGCTATTATTTTTGACAAAAATAAAAACGCTTATTATGCGTTTTTATTCAATGGACTTATTAATCATCACCTGCTGTGCTGCAATAACGACTTTAGAAGGATATCCGCTTTAAATTTTTCTAGTCCTATTCGTTGAATGAAATCTCCTAGTTTTTCTCCCATATTTCCATTAACCTTGTAATATTCCATTAAAATATCAACCACAATCAATACCTTTTCTTCTGTTAATTTATCTGCAATAATATCAGCTACCCTAGGGTTAAATCCACCACTACCACCTGCGACTATCATGTATCCTTCCTTGTCACCTATTATGCCTAAATCCCTAGCGTACACACTAGTGCAAGCATTCCTACAACCAGCTACTCCAATCTTTGTTCTACAAGGCATCTCCATTCCATGGTAACGCTTATCTAAAAGCATTCCAATTTTCAAGGAATTTTGTTTCGCTCTTTTGCAAAATGCTGCAGGGCACATATGAACATTTTTTACAGAGTTTAGGGATTTAACTGCTGGCTGCATACCTAATTCTTCCCACACTTTTGCAACATCTTCAGATTCTAGTCCTAATATTGCAATTCTCTGCCCTGAGGTCATTTTTAAGATTCCTTTATATTTTTCAGCTACTTCAGCTATTTTTGATAGCTGTTTTGAGGTTATAAATCCCCCCGGGATATGAGGCGTTACACCATAAGTTCTTTTTCCATCTCTTACTTTTTGAAGTACAGCATATTTAGGTTCCATTTAATTTCCTCCTATTCCATGGGGATCGTAACAACCATTAATTATTATATTGCTCTTTATGTTACTTTCTTGTGATTTGATTTGTTCCTATTATACCATTATATTCTAAACCTTTAATGAAATTATAAGTATATTCCTCATTAGAATTTTCAATAAACGCTTTAATCCATACATGTCTAAGCATGTAAAATATATTTACATCTCCATTTACCATTTCCCAATAATTTTTATGAATACAGCTTGTAGTTTCCCATTCAAATATGTCATTTTCAGATTTTATAACCCTCATTACTCTATCACAAGGCATACCTTCTAACAAATTATTATTGAGGGCGTTAAATACTTCTTCTGGCCTTCCTTGCATTTCTTTTACTTTTAAAGTTTCTCCAACAGTTTTACCTTGCTTTGCAAAACATGCTTTAGCGATAACTTCTGCTTCTTCTCCATAATTTTTAATCATTTCTGTTATTATAAATGCTGTTCTAGTTTCCACTTTTCCGATTTTATCCTGTAACCAGCCATGAATATTAGATACATCAATTATATCTTCTATATTTTTCGTGGTATCTATTGGACTTCCGTAAGCCGCTGATTTTTGGGCAACATCTTTTGCATTGTCACCGTATTCATCTATATAAACTTTTCTTAAATTTGTCTCTAAATCCTCTGCCAATAAAATTTTACTAAATAACCATGTGTGAATAGGTGCTAAAAAAGCGCTCATTATTATTCCTCCAATATCTATTTATTCTTTTATATCATCTCCTGCGGAGCTGCATTAACGACTTCAGAAGTAGATTTATACTCCCCCTTATAGCATTGGGAGACTTTCCTTGTGAAATGTCGTTAACTTATAGTCTAATAATACTATATTCAGCCAATACTTACGGTAACTTATGTTACCATAAACATATCCCTATAAATTAATTACTATTTCAGAAATGGTTAATTATATTTTAAAAAAATAAAAAGAGCATTAAAGCTCTCTTTACTAAATTAGTTTTATTATTCTTCAGCTCTTATTGCTGATTTGCGTTTTGCCTTCTTCATATCAGATGCTTCTATAGTCTGTGGTTTTTTAGGCTTATTATCTTTTTCTTTTGCTGGTGTCTTCATTTCTTTATATGGCATAAAATCACTCCTTCATAAAGTATTTTTTACTTTTAGTACAATTTTATTCATATATTTATTTTTATTTAATGTATTTTTGAGGATTTTTAGGCTCACCGTTCTCTCTTACCTCAAAATGCAGATGAGGTCCTGTGCTATTCCCGGTACTTCCTACTTCTCCTATTTTCATACCACCCTTAACTACTTCACCTTTTTTTACAGTAATGACACTACAATGTGCATATGTAGTTTCTATTCCTCCGCCATGGTTGATTTTTATCACATTACCATACCCATCCTGCCAAGCTGCATAAGTGACACTACCATCTAATGCCGCACTTATTGTTGCACCAAAACTCGCTGCTATATCAACTCCTTTATGCATTTTTCCCCAGCGCGCACCAAATCTTGAACTTATACTACCTCTTGATGGACTATTTATAGCTTCCAATCGAGGTGTTATTGGGTTATTAGTTCCTACCAATATTTCTTTGCTTTGCGCTGGCGTTATAGTATCTTCTTTTAAGACCTTTTCAGATATGATATTATTGTTAATGGCTATTACTTCGGTAGTAACCTTTTTCATTCCATCACTACCTTCACGACCTACCTTTTTAACACCATTCATTAGTTTACTTGAAGATTTTATAATTGTAGTAGGGTATATCGCTTGTTCTTTAATTATATTTCCTACTATCTTTACTGTAATTAATGGAACTTGTGCTTTATTGTTATATTTAATTAATTCCTTAATAATTTCATTATTTTCATATAAGTTTCCTGTTTTAACCTTAACCGGTTCATAACTAATTTTATTCTCTATATCTGTTTTTATTATGCTATTTAGCTTCGAACCCTCAGAATAATAATCTTTTACAGAGTTCAAAATTTCTTTCCCTTGATTTTCATTTGTTACATATGCCATTTTTCTATTATCTGATTTCATTAAAAATACGTCCACTACTACATTGGATTTTTTTAACATTACTTTTTTAAGGCTATCTCCACTTATAAACATAGCATCATCATTTACCTTTACTTTACCTAAAGTTAAACCTTTTATTGTAATTACATTCCCATATTTGGATTTAATTTCGGATTGCAATTCCTTATATGTTTTATTAAATTCATTCTTATTTTTTACAAATGTTATGGTACTGCTCCCTATACAAACTTTATAACCATAAAACCTATATACATTTAAATACACCATAGTAGCGGTAATCATAAGTGTTATAATTACCACACCTATATTCATTTTATTTCGTTTTAGAGCATTCAATATTCTACCTCCCGTAATACTTACTTAATATTACCTTTTATTACAAATAATATACATTCTTGAAACATCTTTTTTATTTGTATCTTTCACTGTATGGTATACTATATGTTGAATAATAAAATCCCTATAGATTAATACATTATATAAATAACCAGCAATTTTGTATTTTAAAATTATATTTCTATAATTTTAAAAGAAAGGTAGTGACTTTATGAGTACTTTCATGTTTAAGAATGAAAACTATAAATATACTCCTGTGAGTAATATCTTTATAGATAAGTTTATGCCTAGAGCTAGAGGAGAATTTGTTAAAGTTTATCTTCTTGGGCTAAAATATTGTACAACTGGAGAAATAGGTGCTACCTCTTCAGTTATAGCAAATACGCTTGGACTTCTAGAAACAGATGTTGTAAATGCTTGGAACTATTGGAATGATGAGAACCTAATTAAAATGACCCCCATTGATAATATGGGTAACTTTAATGTTGAATTCTTGGATTTATTAGATGTTCCAAGTGACAATATCCAAAACATAAATTTGCTTGAGGAATTAACCAATTCTTCAATAAAAGGTATGCTCCAAGATATTGAAAAACTATTAGCCAAACCTCTTTCACCGAAAGAAATGACCATGTACCTAAGTTGGCAAAAAGATTATAATTTCCCCCCAGAACTAATCCTTTTATTAATTCAATATTGTGTATCAAAAGGTAAAGTTGACTATAGATACATTGAAACCATTGCAATTGCATGGCATGATGCTAATATTCAAAATATTGAAGGTGCTCAATCCTATATAAAAAAACATGAGGATAAATGGATAAACATCAGAAAAATCTTAAATTACCTAGGAATAAAAGCTCCAGAAATAATGAAACCTCAAGAACAAATATTAGATAAATGGATAAATGTTTATAAATTTTCTCTAGAAATTATATATAAAGCTTGCGATATTTGTTTTGATAGGCTTAGCCGCGCTGATTTTAAATATATCGATGGGATTCTAAATAGTTGGTTTAAAGACGGCATAAACTCTTTAGAGGATATAGAGAAAAAAGATAAAAAACGTTTAGTTACTAATAAAAAAACTACTGCCGGTGGAAAGCCTGCTAAGGGAAGTTTCAATGATTATGAACAAAGAGCTTATAACTTTGATGAACTAGAAAAAAAATTACTAGGATGGGATAATAATGATTAAAGGATATCAAACCAAAATATTAGCTATATATGATCGAATAAGGCAAGAAGAAGAGGCTGACTTTAGAAAAAGAAAAGTTCACATAGAAAAGACTCACCCTGAGATTATTGAACTAGATCACAAAATAGGTAAGCTATGTATAGAATTATCCATTAGTGCTTTGAAAAGTATCAACAATAGAGATGAATATTTACATTCTTTGAAAGAAAAAATAATAGATCTAAGAATGAAAAAATCTGAGCTATTAGTCTCTAATGGTTTTGATATGGAATACTTGAATTTGCATTATAGATGCACAAAATGTCGCGATACAGGTTTTATTGGAAATACTAAATGCCCTTGCTTTAAGCAAAAGGTTATAGATGTTTATTATACTAGTTCTGAACTTCAAGGTATGTTAAATACCAATAACTTTGATAATTTCAAATTAGACTACTATCCTTCTAGAAAAAGTGAACTTGAATCAGAATCTCCTAAAAAGAACATTGAAAAGATTTTATCTAGGTCTATGAGCTTTTTAAAGAATTTCAATACCACTGATGAAAATTTATTATTCTATGGAAGTTCTGGTACAGGAAAAACCTTTCTGTCTCATTGCATTACAAAGGAATTACTCGACAAAGGTTCTTTTGTAGTATATAGAACAGCCGAACAATTGATAAAGGCTTTAAAAGAAATTCGATTTAATGGCGACACCTCTTTAGAGGAACTACTAATAAATTGTGATTTACTTATTATAGACGATTTGGGTACTGAGCAAATTTCAGATTTTACTAAAACAGAAATGTTCAATCTACTTAATACCAAATTATTAAAACAAAAAAAAATGCTAGTATCTACTAATTTAACTCTTGAAAATTTATTAAATACCTATACTGAGAGAATAACCTCTAGATTAATTGGAAATTTTACACTTTGCAAATTCTTTGGAGACGACATAAGAATTAAGAAAAATTTGAGTAAATCAAAATAATATAAAAATATGCACATTAATAAAAAGCACATATTACTATAAATGCGTTTGTCCTCATGAATTACTTCTAAGACCCTCAAATGCATTTTAAGTACTATGTGCTTTTGCTATCATATTTCTTTATCTTCTATTTTGATATATAAATGAATCATATAAGAATATTATTCATTTATAATTTTCCAGCTACCTTCTCAATCTTGTCCTTCAATTTTAAAAGCTCCCTTCTTATCTCCTTAAAGTTCCCAGAAACCAATTCCTTATTTCTAACTACAATCTTCCCATTAACTATTACCGTATCCACATTCCCTGCATTAGCTGAATATACCACCGCTGAATAGTAATCATATATTGGTTGCATATTTACTGATTTAGTTTCTATTAATGTTATATCAGCTTTTTTACCGACTTCAATGGATCCCACTTTATTTTCTAAACCTAATACCTTTGATCCTCCCATTGTTGCCATTTCTACTAATTCCACTGCGGGGAATAAGCTTCTATCGTTATTATATAATTTTTGTATTTTTCCAACTAGACTCATTTGGGTGATTATGTCCATGGTGTTTCCGCTCATTGGACCATCACTTCCTAGTCCTACATCTATACCTTTTTCTCTCATTTTTAATATGGGAGCCACTCCCTTTGCTCCTTTAGCATTTGCCCCTATATTATGACTTACCTTAACATTATGCTTTTTAAGTATATCTATGTCTTGTTCCTCTAAAGTTACAGCATGTGCTGCTATAAAGTTAGAATCCAGTATTCCTAAGCTTTCTACATACTCCACTGGGGTTAGCCCTAATTCTTCCTTATATTTTTCGAATTCGAAGTCCATTTCTGCTAAATGCATAGTAAAAGGCACCTCATATTTTTTAGATATTTCATAGGCCATTTTTAAACTTTCATCACTATTGGTATAGGGTGCATGGGGTGCTATTCCTGGTGTTATTAATTCATGCCCCTTCCATTTTTCAATAAATTCTATAGAGTAATCTAATCCACCAAAGGGTTCCTCAGCATCTGGTGCTTGGAAATTTATAATACTATTACATAGTATTCCCCTCATATTTAACTCTGATGTTGCCTTTGCCACTTCATCTTCAAAGTAATACATATCACAATAGGTAGTTACTCCACCAAGCAACATTTCCGCCACTGCATATTTCGCTCCAATATAAACCAATTCCTTATTCACCAACATATTCTCTAATGGGAATAAATATCTTTTTAATCTATCCTTGCAGTCATCCGCTAAGCTTCTAAACGGAACCATAGAACCGTGGCAATGACAATTAATCATTCCTGGCATTAATATTCCATCTTCACCATCTATTATGTTATATCCTTGAAACTGATTTTCTAAATCAGCTCCACCAACTGCCTTTATTTCATCTCCCTCTATTACGAGCGTACCATTTTCTATAACTTCTTTATCCTTATTCATAGTAATTATGTTTACATTCTTTATTAAAATTCTATTATCTTCTATTCCTTTTTTCATATGCTAATACCGCCAATTTTTTTATTTTATCTTTCACTACTTTCTTTAAACAATGAAACAATCTCCTGTTTTTTAACATCTATTAATCCTTTATCAGTTATCTTTAAAGCTGGACTAACTGGTAGTGATAATGTACTAAATGACATTATTTCATTCTTATGGTCATATCCCAATTCCTTCATAGCGTTTCTTATTTCTTTTAACTGCGATGCTAAAACCTCTATAGGAACATCACTTACTATTCCACCAATTGGTAATGGTGCTAAACCTAGAATGTGACCTTTATTTGCCACCGCATATCCACCTTTGCAGTTTATAACTTCATTAGCTGCCGCTATCATATCCTTAACATTTCTTCCCATGACCATAAGATTATGATGGTCATGGGCCCAAGTAGTAGCCACAGCTCCTTCTTTTATTATATTACCATCTACTATACCAAATGCTTTACCCTTAGTTTTTCCGTATCTTTCAAAGACTACTATCAATGCACAACCCTTTATTTCCCATTGAAGTTCCCCATTTAATGATTTAATTATAACTTCTCCCTCTTCAGTGAATGTTGTATCTTGCTCCACCTTCATTGTTCTACAAATAAGTTCTCCATTTAATATAGGAGTTTCCACCTTAAAATCCTCTTCATTTAAAGAATTTAACTTTATGCTATTATAAAATTTCCTAGGAAATCCTTCTTTTTTATTTTCTTTCACCTTTACAGTTTCTTTTATGTTTATACCTTCTTTTGAATTTATTTGCGAATAACTATTCCCTTCACACTCTTCCTTATTATATATCACTTTTCCATTTTTATATACCGAGTGTATCTTAAACTCTTTAACATCTTCTAATAATATAAAGTCTGCCATCTTTCCTGGGGCAATAACTCCTCTATCTAAAAGTCCCATTCTTCTAGCAGGAGTATATGTAGATACATATATAGCGTTTTCTTCACTAATTCCCATATCCATAGCTTTCTTAACTAATTTATTTAAATGTCCACTTGTTAGCTCGTCAGCCATTACATCATCTGTAACCAAACAAAAGTGCTCATATAAATTATTATCCCTTAAATAATTCATATTTTCTTGACTCATAGATTTCTCTTGTATTTCTAAAAACATTCCACCACTTATTTTTTCTTCTATAGATTTTAAACTCTGCTGAGTATGATCTCCATCCACCCCCCTATATATGTACATAGCTAAATCTAACCCTTCAATCTTAGGACAATGACCTTCTATTGGAAAATTATTCTTTTCTCTCTTGATTAGATTTATAATCCTATTTATATTAGAATCATCCTCTTCTATTAAATCCTTAAAATTCATTACCTCTCCTAAACAAATAACCTTCGGGTATGCTAAAAGCTCACCAACTTCTTTATCACTTATAAATCCCCCTGTGGTTTCAAACTCCTTTGATGTTGATGGTACTGAGCTTGGTATTCCATAAAATATATCTATTTTTTCCTCTTTACTTATAAAAGCTATTATCCCCTCCACACCAAAAACATTAGCAATCTCATGTGGATCAGCCACCACCGTAGTTACTCCATGTGGTATAACAGCCTTAGAAAACTCACTGGGAATAGTCATCGAACTCTCTATATGCATATGAATGTCAATAAGGCCAGGGATCATATAATTCCCATGTCCATCTACAACTTCTTTACCACTTAATTTACCTTCATATTCTTTGCCTATATATATAAATTTTTCATCCATTATTGCTACATCTGCATTAATGAATTTCTTAAAATAACTATTATACACTCTGATATTTTTAACTATTAATTCAACTTCCATAATACACCTCTTTAATATATATTTATCTATTCAAATTATGCAGGCTTATTTTTTACTTTTATACCTGAATTTAAAAAATAACTAGTCTCAATCATAAAGATTTTGACTAGTTATTTATTTAATCTATATAATTAGTTCATAATTCTATTCCAAGTATCTATCCATTCACTCATTAATGGATTAACCACTTTATAATCTATAGTTTTAGCATTTTTCACTGTTGGTCCATAGGTTAAATTTTTACTTTCCTCTTCAGTCAAAGAAACCTTTTTATTTACTGGTGATTCACTTAAATTCTTAGCACCTTTATATTGAATCTCTTCACTTAAAACATAATTTATAAACTCATAAGCTAAATCTTTATTATCTGAATTCTTATTTATGTTTATTGAATTAAGGTTTAAATATCTTCCTGACTCTGGAGTTATAAGCTTTATTTCTGGTGATGCATTAGTAATCATTTCATAAGCAAAGTCAGCTGTTACCGCTACTGTTATTTCTCCACTAGCAAACATATTAGATAGGTCTGAAGATTTACTATAAGTTTTAACTACATTAGGCTTTAATCTTTGTAATTCTTTAAATGCAGCTACACCCTTGTCTTTAGATACATCTACTCCTGCTTTTTCTGCTGCTATATAAAGCATAGCTGGACCAAAGGTTGTTGTTATATCTGGTATAGCTATTTTACCCTTTAGTTCAGGCTTCCATAAATCTTCCCAAGAAGTTATTTCAAACTCTACTTCCTTTGGATTAACAGCTATTCCTATGCTGTTTAATGCATATGCTGGTCCAAATCCATCTTTTATTGTTCCTTTGCCCTTATCTACTACATTTTCACTATTAGGAATTTTACTGTAGTCAAGCTTTTCAAATACCCCTGCCTTTATTCCTTGCTCAGCATAGCTCTCAGCTAAGTATATTAAGTCTACTGTTGACTTTGGGTTGTTTTTAAGTTTTGTTAATCTATCAGAGTTATTACCTGTTTCTAATACTATTTTAACTCCATGCTTTTCTTCGAAAGGTTTAAGTACATTTTCTGTTAGCTTGTCTTCATTTAACCCAAAAGTTGAAATTACAAGTTTCTTTTTTTTACCCGAGGCTGAAGATCCACCACTACATCCAACAAATACAGTTGCTAGCAATCCTAACGCTACCGTTACTACCAAATATTTTTTTAACATATCCATTCCTCCTAATTTGCTCAAATTAATAATATCCATTTCAGCTTATACTAATACTATTTTATTTTCAGGTAAGTAAAGATTTATTTTATCTCCTTGAGAATAAACTACATCATTTTGGCTATTTACAACTAAATTTCCCACAGTGGTATTTACATTATACTGATATGATTTCCCTAAGAATGTTCTTATTTCTACAGTTCCCTCTATAGTATTTGACGCTTCTATTGATGCTATAACTATATCATCTGGTCTTATTGTACCTTTAACTTCTGCCTTGTCTATTTTAGGATTTTCCACACTAAACTTTAATCCTTTATTACTTTCATATAATCCATCTTCTACCTTTGTTAAATCTATAAAGTTTTCAAATCCGACAAATCTAGCAACAAACTCTGTGGAAGGATTTGAGTAAATATTTTCTGGAGTATCAAATTGCTCTATTACACCTTTGTTCATTACCGCCACTTTATCTGATATAGAGAAACACTCCTCTTGGTCATGGGTAACAAATAAAGTAGTAATGCCTAAGCTTTGTTGAAGCTTTCTTATTTCAACTCTCATCTTCAATCTAAGCTTCGCATCTAAGTTGCTTAAAGGTTCATCTAAAAGTAATAGACTTGGCTCTATTACTAACGCTCTAGCTGTTGCAACTCTCTGTCTTTGTCCTCCCGAAAGCTCCTTTGGATATCTTTTAGCATATTGATTCATATCTACTACTTCTAATATATCTTTTACCTTTTTCTTTATTTCATCCCTTGATATCTTCTTCATTTTTAAACCAAATGCTACATTTTCTTCTACTGTTAAGTGCGGAAATAATGCGTAGCTTTGAAATACTAGTCCGAAATTTCTATTATGAACAGGTATTTTTGTATAATCCTTGCCTCCTAGCATAAACGTTCCATTGTTTGGCTCTATAAATCCAGCAATTACTCTTAATGTTGTAGTTTTACCACATCCACTAGGTCCTAAAAGAGATACAAGCTCCCCTTTTTTAATGCTTAAATTAAAATTTTGTAATATATTGTCTTTTCCATCATATGATACTGCTATATTTTTCAAATTTATTAAATTCATGTGTTACCCCCACGTTTATTAGCATTATTTAAGGCCTATTACGAACATATTTCGCCTAAGAAAGACTATCTAATCCTAAAGTTTTTTCTACTATAAACATTATTCCAATTGTTATTAACATTAATATAACTGATAATGCTGATACGGTTGGATCATAGTTATACTCTACATAACTCATCATACTAATTGGCAAAGTACTTACTCCTGGCCCTGTTAAAAATATTGATACAGGCACATTGTTAAAGGAGTTTATAAATGCTAACATAACCGCTGCTATAATTCCTGAAGTTATATTTGGCATAACTACCTTAAAAAAAGTATTTATTTTTGTATAGCCAAGACTCATTGCAGCCTCTTCTATTGAATAATCAAATACCTCTAAACTTGAACCAACAACTCTAATTATGTAAGGTACTATTACCAATGTATGACCTATAAATAAACTCATGTATACTGAAAATTCTAATTTTATTACTAAAAACTGAAATAATGCAAAACCAACAACCACTCCTGGTATTATTAATGGTGAAAAGAAAAAACTCTTTAAAACACCCTTTCCTTTGAAATCAAATCTGCTTAATCCGTAAGCTGCCGGTATTCCAATTAACAGTGCTAATACTGTAGACCCACAGGATACTAAAAAACTTACAAACATTGTATTCATAAACATATCTGATTGAAATACATTTGCATACCACTTAATGCTAAACCCCTTTGGTGGGAATGCAATATAACTTTCTGTTCCTATACTTGTTAACGCTATAATTACTAATGGTGCTAGTAAAAATATATATACTAATGCTACGAATATAGTAAGTAATTTGCTTTTTTTGCCTTTCATGTTATAATCCCCTCTTATCTAATCTAGACGCTAATAAGTTTATTCCTTTTATAACCAATAATGTTGTAACTATCATTATTGTTGCAACAACAGACGCCGCTTGCCAGTCACTTAAGGTCATCGCTTCTTGATAAATTAATGTGGCTAACACTGCATTTTTATTACCACCTAATAACTGTGGTGTAGTATAAGCAGTAAGTGCTCCTGTAAATACAAGGACTGTTCCAACTATTAATCCCGGTAAACTCAGTGGGAATATAACCTTAAAGAAGGCCTTCACTTTATTAGCTCCTAAACTTTCCGCGGCTTCTAATAAGTCATTATCTATATTTTCTAAAACTCCTACTAAAGAAATTATCATTAGCGGTGAAAATAAATAAACTGTACCCACTATGATTGCGCCTTCAGTATACATCATAGTTAAAGATTCATTAATAATGCCTAAGCTAAGTAACACTTTATTTATAACTCCATTTTTACCTAAAATACTCATCCAAGCAAAAGAACGAACAATTGAATTTGTAAGAATAGGGAATATGGTTAATGCCATGAATAACCCTCTAATCTTCTTTGAGGTTCTAGACACAAAATATGCTGTTGGAACTCCAATAACCATGCATATTGCAGATGATATTAAAGCAATTCTTAATGTTCTATAAAATATCTGCAGCGTATACTTATCTCCAAAGAAATTTAAATAATGATCTAAACTAAAGCTTCCATTAATACTAAAAGTAGGAATTATAGTACTAACTAAAGGTACTATAAGAAAATAAGCTAGTAATATTAAACACGGTACAAATAATACGTAAGTCCATTTTTTCTTCATAGGTTTAACTCTCCTAAAATTTTATCTTAATGATATTTTTGTTCGGGATATATAATTTATATTTATTTCACAAAACCAATGATGTGGCAAAATATTGATATTCGTCCAGAAAAATACGAACATTAATTTATTTTAATTGCTTATTATATGTGTTTATGCTACTATAACGATCGAATGTTGTCAATATTTTTATTTTTTCAAGACAAAAAATCAAATCACTCTAAATACATTTTGAATCTTAATTTTCCATCAAATATGCTGGACGTAAAAAAAGTCCTAAACAAATGTTTAGGACTTTTTTGGAGCTGGCAATAGGAATTGAACCTACAACCTGCTGATTACAAGTCAGCTGCTCTACCGTTGAGCCATGCCAGCAAAAATGGCGACTCAAAAGGGATTCGAACCCTCGACCTCCGCCGTGACAGGGCGGCACTCTAACCAACTGAGCTATTGAGCCATATATGGTGGGAACAACAGGGTTCGAACCTGTGACCCTCTGCTTGTAAGGCAGATGCTCTCCCAGCTGAGCTATGCTCCCATATATGTTTTAATGGTGACTCCTAGGGGAATTGAACCCCTGTTACCACCGTGAAAGGGTGGTGTCTTAACCGCTTGACCAAGGAGCCTTATTATTTTTCAATGATTCTTTTGATAAGAATCAAACTTATAAATTAGATGTTCTTTTATTAAACTATAACAGTTTAGTAAAAATGGCGACTCAAAAGGGACTCGGACCCTCGACCTCCGCCGTGACAGGGCGGCACTCTAACCAACTGAGCTATTGAGCCATATATGGTGGGAACAACAGGGTTCGAACCTGTGACCCTCTGCTTGTAAGGCAGATGCTCTCCCAGCTGAGCTATGCTCCCATGTATGTTTATGGTGACTCCTAGGGGAATTGAACCCCTGTTACCACCGTGAAAGGGTGGTGTCTTAACCGCTTGACCAAGGAGCCATACTAATTTGTCACTTTATTTATTATGGGCTTACGTCTTGCAACCCGACATAAACTATAATACCTAATTTTTCTTAAAGTGTCAACATATTTTCTTATTTTTTTTATTATTTTTTTTCTCAAAACACTCAAATCCAGTTAAATCAACGGTTCCCCTTATAGAATTTTTTTTATGTTTTTTTGAAAATAACTGACTTTTACTAAACAATCACAAACAAATTCTATGGTTATTTATAAAACAAAATAAAAATTCATTTTCATCCTACTGATTTTAGGGTAAGATTATATGTAACCACTTTATAATCTAAAAATATTTTTTCTCGAAAGGAGAGATTTTCTTGAAACATTCTCTTATAATAATTGGCGGAGGTGCCTCTGGTTTAACCTCTGCTTTAATAGCAAAAGATTTTGGTATAGATGTAGCAATAATTGAAGGAACCGACAGAGTAGGTAAAAAAATACTAACTACCGGTAACGGTAGGTGTAATATCAGTAATGTACATATAAATAATGATAGATATCACAGTGAAAATCCAAATTTCGCAGGTTATACGCTAGATTCTTTTACCATAAAGGATACTATAAATTTTTTCGAGTGTTTAGGAATACCTTTAGTTACAAAAGATGGTGGTAAAATGTTTCCTATGTCATTGCAAGCCTCATCAGTACTTGATATACTACGCTTTGCTATAGACGAAAAAAAAATTCCACTATATACAAATACCAAAGCTAAGGAGATTATTAAAACAAATAAGGGTTTTAAAGTTTATAGCACAGATAATTCTACATATGAATGTGAAAGGTTGATTATTGCGACCGGTGGTAAATCAGCTCCTAAAACGGGTTCTGACGGTTCCGGCTATTCATTGGCTAGGCAATTAGGTCATAGTATAATCTCTCCTGTACCAGCCCTTGTACAGCTTAAATTAAACTATAATAAACTAAAGGCTCTATCTGGAGTAAAGTTTGATGGCTTTGCGGAAATATTTATAAACGATAAATATGTTCAAAAGGAATTCGGAGAAATACTTTTCACAGATTACGGCATTTCTGGTCCTCCTATTCTTCAGCTTAGTAGAACTGCATCTTATGGTTTATCTAAAAATAGCAAGGTTTCTTTAAGTATTGATATGCTACCAAATATTAGCTACGAAGATCTAAAAGCATTTTTAAATAATCATTGGTCAGTATTCCCAAGTCGCTGCGTTCATGATTCATTCATCGGAATAATTAACAAGAAGATCATTCCAATAATTTTAAAAGAAGCAAATATAGATGACATTCATAAGCCTTGTTGCGATTTGGCCTCAAACGAAAAAAATGCTCTATATACTCTGCTAAAGCGATATCAATTTGATGTTTCAGGTACTAATTCTTTTGCAAATGCTCAGATAACTGCAGGAGGCATTAATACAAAAGAAATTAATCCCGAAACCCTAGAATCTAATATTACTAAGAATTTATTCTTTGCGGGAGAAATATTAGATGTAGATGGCGATTGCGGTGGTTTTAACCTTCAATGGGCATGGAGTTCTGGTGCTATTGCCGGCATCAACGCCTCCAAATAAAAAATAAGAGTTTGAAACGTGAAAGTTGATTAAGAAATTCTAATATTTTGTAAATGTAAAATGCTCTAATGCTTACATTCGGCATACTGCCGGTTTGCTAGGCTTCCTTCCAGGAAGTCTCACGAGAATTTTATATTTACAAAACAAGAATTTCTAAATCAACTTTCACTGTTTCTGCACTTCTTATTTCAATTCACTTCCAGAGAGATTTCATACTATATCGTACATACTAAGATGTATCTAAGAGGTATGTCGAATAATACAAAAACTACTTGTGATTAACGATTTTCTTATATCCAAGTACTTTCTAAGAGAGTCAGCTCAGTTCCCTCTTCATTTATAATTTTATGTCTACATATTATCTTATCTTCTTCTCTTATAACCTGCGTGCTTACCTTTATGGTCTCTCCGTATGTTGTTTCCTTGATGTAAGTTACCTTAATATTCCTTAGTTCGTAGTTCAATACTATATCCTTAGGAACTGTTTCTAAAGCCCAAGCAACATATTTAACATTATTTACGTGCATATTCGTGTCAATATCACTATACCTAACTTGAAAGTTTTTCTCGCTATGCACTGTAGTTATTGGTACTATATCCTCAATGTCTATGGGTGTATTATTGCTATCATCTATACCATAAGCCTCATACATATCTTTCGTAATCCTTATTGGTCTTCTTCTGTCTGTATTTATTAAAATCCACACAGAACTCGCATGTCCTATTTTATTCCCTTTCATATCAATAATTTCATATTTCCTGTATGCATAAAATTTATTGAAAGAATGTGCAAAAGTTCTAATCTTTATAGTTTCATTTAATAAAGGATATGACTCCATTGTTATGTCCCATTTATATAACACCCAAGCTGATTTATTCTCTTTAAGATGTTCTATGCCAACTCCAAGCACTTCACTTTGATACATTGCCATATCACCAAGATAATCTATAATGCTTGTCATCAAAGCTCTTTTATGAATATCTACTTCATAATAATGAATATTATAATCTCTATCTGTAACCTCTGGCATTTTGCCCATAATACCCCTCCTATATTTCTCATGAGTACATAATATAATAACTATTAATTTCTACGCTTCTTAGTTTTCTTCATACTTAAAATAATACCAAACTAAACCAACACAGTAAACATTAACTGTATAGTATTAACATAAAGTTTGTTAAATTTTTATTTAGCTATGTAATTATTATCAAAATAGTGTTAAAATATTGTTGTCAGTATTCATTATGAAACTGAACTATAAATAAGGATTATGAATAGGACGACTTATATCCTTATGGAATAAGAGCGGGGGGAACACATGATTAATAATAATTCTATTAAACTTAGAAGAATAAAAACAAGTGAACTTACAACTATTGGTATGCTATCAGCTATTTGCATCGTACTTGGTTTAACTGGATATGGCTTTATTCCACTTCCTGGTGCCAAAGCTACTATCATGCACATTCCCGTTATTATAGGATCAATAATAGGTGGCCCTATGGTAGGAATGACTATTGGTTTAATATTTGGGATGTTTAGTATTATGCAAAACATAACAACTCCCAATTTACTCTCTTTTGCTTTTATAAATCCTTTAGTATCTGTATTACCAAGGGTTCTTATTGGTCTTACTTCTTACTATGTTTATAAACTAATCCACGTTAAAAATGATAGCCTAAGGATTGGACTCGCGACCGTTGTTGGTTCGCTAACTAACACTTTTGGGGTTCTTACTATGATATATGTTTTTTATGCGGCTAAATTCGCTGCTTCTAAGGGCATAGATCCATCTATTGCTGCAAAGACTATTTATGGTATAGGTATAATAAATGGTGTTCCAGAGGCCATCATAGCTACTGTAATTACAATACCTGTTATCCTCGCCATTAAGAAAATAAAGAAAAGATAAAAAAATAAAAAAAACAAGACACTTAGCAAATGCTAAGTGTCTTAATTTTTTTATGCATTTAATGCAGTCATTAATTCTTCCAAATTAAGACCATGAACCATTGCTGCTTCTTCTAATGTTTCAGCTTGCGCTGAAGGACATCCTACACAACCCATTCCAAAGCTCATTAATACTTCAACTGATTCTGGATTTTGTCTTACAACTTCACCTATTGTCATATCTTTAGTAATTTTCATATTATATACCTCACTTTATGTTAATTTAACCCTAATTCTCATTATATTTTATATGCTTAAATTTTACTAGTACGCACTTTTTTAATCTATAGTATGCACTTGTATACCTTAATATATATTTCCTACAATAATTATAATTCCCTATAATATAAAAACCATACATATTAAAAAAATATCTTTTGTATAATATGCATGTCTATATGCTATATTTCAGTTAACACCATTGTTTGATCTCTTTTAGGTCCTACTGAAACTATGGAAACTTTAACTCCTGTAAATTCTTCAATTTTCTTTAAGTATATTTTTGCATTTTCAGGAAGTTCTTCATAGCTTCTTGCATCAGCTATCTTTTCATCCCAACCATCAAACTCTTCATATACTGGCACGCATTTAGCTAAATCCTCTAAACTTGCTGGGAAATAATCTATAACACTACCTTCAAATTTATATCCTACACAAATTTTAATTTTTTCAAGTCCTGCTAAGGTATCTATTTTAGTTACAGCAAAGCTAGTAAGTCCCGAAACTCTTGCTGCAGTTTTTAATATAACAAGGTCAAGCCATCCACATCTTCTTGCTCTACCTGTTGTTACTCCAAATTCAAAACCTTTTTCGCGAATCCAGTCTCCTACTTCATCATCAAGCTCTGTTGGGAATGGTCCTTTTCCTACTCTTGTAGTATAAGCTTTCGCTACTCCTACAGCATTTGTTATCATAGTAGGTCCTATTCCTGCCCCAACACAAACTCCACCTGCAATAGTGTTTGATGAGGTTACAAAAGGATATGAACCATAATCTATATCAAGCAACGTTCCTTGTGCTCCTTCAAATAAAACATTTTTTCCAGACTTTATTGAATCGTAAACTTTAACTGATATATCTTTTACAAAAGGTCTCATTCTTTCTGCATACTCTAGGTACTCCGTATATATTTTATCAAAATCTAAAGCTTTTCCACCCAAAACTTTTGTTATTATATCATTTTTCATTGATAAACTAATTTTAAGCTTCTCTTTAAAAACATCTTTTTTCATTAAGTCACAAACTCTGATTCCACTTCTTTCAAACTTGTCAGTGTAACAAGGTCCTATACCTTTTTTTGTAGTTCCGATGTCATTTTTACCTCTAGCTATTTCATATAAATTATCTAACTCTTTATGATATGGCATTATAACCTGTGACCTATCACTAATTATTAATCTTTCTGGAGTTATTTTTTCGCCTAGTGCTTCTAAGTAGTCAATTTCTGTAAATAACGCTTCTGGGTCTACAACCACGCCATTACCTATTACATTCAATTTATCTTTATATAATATTCCTGATGGTATTAAGTGAAGTTTATATTCCTTTTCTCCTACAACTACTGTATGACCTGCATTGTTTCCACCTTGGAACCTGACTACTACGTTAGCTCCCTCAGCAAGATAATCTGTCATCTTACCTTTACCTTCATCTCCCCATTGGGCTCCTAAAACTATAAATGCTGACATATAAATTCCTCGCTTTCTTTCAGTTCACAATAAAATTTCTTAACTACTACCGTTAAGAACTTTTATTGTCTTCTATGTTTACTTCATGTTGAATTATACACTTTTAATATTCATATAACCAATTATTTAGATTAAATTCTTAGTCTTCTTTCTGAGCTATGTCTCTTGCTACTACAACTCCTGTTGTAGATGCTTGCATTAGACCTCTAGTTATTCCCGCTCCATCCCCTATTGTATATAAATTTCTAACAGATGTTTCAAACTTATCATCTGTACTAATCTTACTAGAATAAAACTTCACCTCAACTCCATATAGCAATGTGTTTTTGCTATATAAACCTGGTGCTATCTTGTCAAAAGCCTTTAATGCTTCCACAATAGACGTTAAGTGCCTTTGTGGTAATACAAAGCTTAAGTCACCTGGTACTGCTGATTTTAAAGTAGGCGTCGTAGTTGATTTACCTAATCTGTCATAATCTGTTCTTCTTCCTTTTAGTAAATCCCCGAGTCTTTGAACCATTATCCCTCCACCAGTTAACATATTACCTAGCTGAGCTATATATTTTCCATAACCTATAGGTTGATTAAACGGCTCAGTGAAAGTAGTAGATACAAGCATCGCAAAATTTGTATTAGTTGTTCTAAGCTTTTGGTCGGAGTAACTATGACCATTTACAACTGCAATCGTGTTGTCATCATAATATTCCGGTGACACTACTCCCCCCGGGTTCATGCAAAAGGTCCTAACCTTGTTATCAAATGTATCAGAATAATATACTAATTTTGCTTCATATAAGTCCTTTGTTAGATGATCCATAACAGAATTAGGTACCTCAACTCTTACTCCAATATCTACTGCATTATTAGTAACCTTAATATTATGTTTTTTAGCTTCATTTGAAGCCCATTCCGCTCCACCTCTACCCGGCGCCGCTACAACATACTTTGCATTAACCTTAAACACACCATCTTTATTCTTTAATAATACTCCAGTAGCCTTATTATCTTCTATTAATATTTCTTCCACTTCACTAAGTTCTATAAATTCTGTATTTGTATTATCAACTAAATGATGGTACATAGATTTTAAAACTTCATAGGCAAGTTCTGTTCCTAAATGCCTTACTGGACATTCAACAAGACGAATATTGTGCTTACTTGCTTCATATTTAACTTCGTCAACTTTGTCACTATTAATCCCATATACCTTCTCATTTGCTCCAAATTTTATATATATATCATCGCAATACTTTATTAATTTTTTTGATTCGTCTTCAGAAAAATATTCAAGAAGTCTTCCCCCCACCTCAGGGCTTAGAGAAAGCTTACCATCTGAAAAAGCTCCAGCACCTGCCCAACCAAACGTTATCCCACAAGGATTACATTTGACACACTTTCCTGTGTCTCTAGCTGGACATTTTCTTTTTTCTATATTTCTTCCCTTATCAACTATAAGTACACTAAGTTCGGGTTTTTTATTAGAAATTTCTAGTGCCGTAAATATGCCCGCTGGTCCAGCTCCTACAATAACTACATCATAAAAATTTTTCATTTCATATTCCTCCTTGTATTACTCTGTAGGAAATAAAAACTATCAATGGTTGCCATACTACTTAATGATATCAGAGCAGTATAAACCAGTCAATATAAAGTGCGAATATTAATAAATTATTTTAAGTAATAGTTCGTATATACATTATTTATCTAAAATAAAAAATACACTTACCCATATTGAATAACTGTATTTTTCTGTTAAATAATTTTCCTTAAGACTATTTATTAACAAAACTTTTATAAACATTTATATTATCTAGAGACCTTATTCTTTCTGAAAATTTGCCTTCCTTTGTATCCCCTAAAGCCTTATTCATATCATACATTCTTGCATCCATTATATCTAAATGATGTAGCATTTCCGCTTCTGGTATCATAGGTTTTTTAGGGCTCCCATATTCTGCTTCATAATGATGAGCTAGCACCATATGCTGTAACAACATAGATACTTCAGTATCTGCTTTAACCTCAAGACTCGCCGTTTCTATCATTTTAATTCCTTGAACTATATGACCTAAAAGTTGACCCTCTACTGAATACTCGCTTACAATTCCAAGTTCACTAGCATTCATTTCATATATTTTGCCAATATCATGAAGTATTATACCTGCATATAGCAAATCCGTATTTAGAAAGGTGTAAATTTCGCTTAATTTTTCTCCTGCCTTAAGCATGGTGGTTGTGTGATATAACAGACCTGATCTTATAGAGTGATGGTTAGACTTAGCAGCTGGATAATGCATTAGCTTTTCCTCATTATGCCCTAAAATATTGGTAACTATATTTTGAATATCTATATTTTTGATTTTAGATAAATAATTTAAAATATCATCATACATTTTTTCTGGTGAATACGGTGCCACTGCAACATAATCACAAATGCTTACTCCATCTTTTTCCTCAGTTAGTCTTATCGCTTCAACTTTTAATTGAAGCTTTCCTCTCCACTCATTTACCGTGCCCTTAATTTTCACTAAGATGCTTTGTTTAAATGTATTTTCTAATTTTTCATTCCATTCCCAAAGTTTTGCATTTATATCGCCGGTGGCATCCCCTAAATTAAAATCCAAATATTTATTTGTGTTACTGTTGTTGGAAACCTTGCTATCTACAGATTTTATAACATAAAAACCTTCAATCCTATCACCTTTCTTCATTCCACTTATCTTCTTCATTTCCATATTTATCTCCTTATATTGTAATAAACTTATTATATCTAATACATTATGCCGATACAAGTGCTTAATATCTCTATGTCAATCAATTAAATTACATAACTTTAATATACCTTTTAATTATACATCAATATTGTTTGTAAAATTTAGAAATCCTTAAGTTAAGAAATATTTTTAATTTAACTTTTTTAATTATGATAAATTGGATATAAAAAATGAATGTATGATTTAATAAAAATCATACATTCATTTTTTATATTAATTATTCCTGGTTTATATTAAATATACTTACTTTACTACTCTTTTTCCTATTATAAAATTACTTTTATAATATCCAGTTAATTCAGATATTTTTACAACATCACCAGTTTTGGGAGATTGTATAAATTTATTATTACCAATATATATTCCCCCGTGAGATGCTTGGGAAGGCGATGCTGGATTTGTCCTAAAGAATACTAAATCACCTTTTTGGAGACTATTTATATTAACTGAGGTACCTATATTTATTTGGTCCATAGTCGTTCTAGGTAAATTTATACCTATGTTTTTATAAGCATATTGTATAAGACCTGAACAATCAAAACCCCCACTTACATATTTGCCATTAGAATTAAACTTCGCTGGTGTTGTACCACCCCATAAGTATGGCATTCCTAAAAACGTGTTTAACTGCGAGATTAAACTCTCTATGTTTTTTGTTGCAGTACCTTGTTGTCCATTTGAATCATTTTCTATGACATCACCTCTACTTGGAGTGTCATTACCTAGGCTTACGTATGTTTTAGCTATATATCCCCATTGTCCATTATACTTGATTTTATAAAAATCATTTTGTGTTCCATACAAATCCACTTTTGCATTTATTTTTATTGTGCCCATGATATTATTACCCATAGACGCCGTTTTTCTTACATTTAAACTTGATGCTGTAATATTACCAATTCCAGTAATCACACTGCTTGTACTATCTGTGTTTGAATCCTGTGCTGTTGTAGCTTTCACATATTGCTCACTTACATAACCTGTTTTGCCACCATAATTTATCTTACAAAAACCATTTGATTTTTCATACATTGTCACTTTAGTTCCGCGTGTAATAACATTAGCAACAGAATAATTTATCCCGAATCCTGTTCTTACATTTAAATAATCTGTTGTTACTGTTCCTGACGTCCCCGCTCCATTTGTTGTACTCGTAGAACCAGACGTATTTGCCGATATTTTTATATATGAGCTATGTACATATCCAGTTTGTCCTTTGTAATTTATTTTATAGAATTCCCCTTCTTTACCAAGTGTCTCTACCTTCGCATTTCTCGCAAGAGAAGATATAATTGATGATGAAATTGATGATTTTTGCCTGACATATAATGAACTTGCAGTCACCGTTCCATTATCAGCGAACACAACATGTGAACCCGCCATAGTTAATAACATTGCTATAAAAGCTACTCTTTTTTTCATATGCTTACCTCCTATATTTTAAATGAATATGAATTATCGAAATATGTAAATTATTTCTAATGTAAATGTTTTATTTTTTTCTCCTAGAGTTTTACTTGCATTTTTAGTCTCTGCAATATTTTCCAGGAAATATTTTGAGAATTTAGCTTGTCTACTTATTATAACTAGTACTATTCATATTTTTACATCAATCTTCCCCTTTAATTTAAGACTAATACCAATGTCACAAATTTTTCCTTTTTTTTGTACAATACCATTGTAACAGAAAGTAATAATTTTTTATATACATATAATTTATAAAAAACCACTGATTTTCATGACTTTTACCTGTATTCCACTTATTAAATCAAATAAAACGAGGATATAATTATACAAATAATCTTTATATTTCTCAATTCAATTACGTGGTAATATTTGTTAAAATGTATTATAATTATTATTGTGTTACAACATTCTATTTAGCATCTATGAGCTTATTTTATGTAACACGAATCTTGCGAGGTGATAATTATGCCCAGAGGAAGAAAGAAAATTGAAAATTCTAAAAGTGAATTGATTCATGTGAGAATAAGTGAAGAACTATCAAATGCCCTAAAAAGTTTTTGCAAGGCAAGTAATATAAATAAAAGTGAAGGAATAAGACTCCTCCTTGAAAGTATTCTGAAATAAATGCTACACTAAAAAAGTAGTTAAGATATAACTCTCAACTACTTTTTTACTATCCTTTTAAATTATAATCCTCGGTGCTTCAACAGCTCCGAAGGAGCTGCATTAACGACTTCAGAAGTAAATTTATACTCCCGCTGAAGTTTTCTCTTTGTCATGGTAATCAACTCCCATTTATGGGAATATGAGAATTTTCTTCTGAAATATCGTTAAAAGTTCTTGCCACAAGCAACAATTCGTTTGTTACCTTTTATTAATTTACTTTTATCTACTCCAACTTTCACTTTTATCTTTTTCATTTATATTCAACCTCACCTTATATATAATTACACTTCTAGTGCTAATAAAACACGATTGTTTCCTCTTATTTGTTCTGTCTATCAGTATTATTACCCAATATATGTAATATTAATCAATCCGTTAAATATAAAAGCCTGGAGATAGATTTCTCTACCCCCAAGCTACGTTTTACTATATTTCTATTCATACTATGCCACTTTATAACTCACCGTCTGTCTACTTTTGCTCTGCTGAACGTACAAAAAAGCACCAGCAGTTATGCCAGTGCTAAAAAATATTTGTTTCCATATTACAAACTTGGAGCTGAAAAAGGGGATCGAACCCTCGACCTACGCGTTACGAGTGCGTTACTCTACCAACTGAGCTATTTCAGCATATACAAAACAATTTAAACTAATACCTATACATGTTTTTATTTAGTTGCAACCCATTTATATCTTTAAATGAATTAGTAGCAATCAAAATAATATCAACTAACACCCATATTCCAAAACCACCAAAGGTTAAAATCATTAAAATTCCCGTACCTATTTTACCTACATAAAATCTATGAATACCAAATGCCCCAACAAAAATACACAGCAATAAAGCAACTAACCAGTTTTTTTCACTAATAATCCGTTCACCAGTCGTATTAGGTTGAATTAATAAATTAATCCCACATATTTTACAAAAATTAGAGCTATCTTCGTTTTGAGATCCACAACTAGGACAGAACATTAGATCACCCTTTTTAGCTTATTTTGAATGCCTTTCTTACATTTTATCATATATGGTATCATTTTACTATATGTATGGGCTAAGTGTTTTTAAAATAATTATGATTCTTAAAGTAAAAAGGAGTGACGAAAACGCCACTCCAAGCTATAACGACATATCTTTCACACAATTAAGTTTTTTCATATACTCACTTTCAACAGAATCTATATCCCTCTCGTTTGATTTTTTGACAATAACTTCATCGTTAATTTGTGGAATTGAATTTGGCATAGCACCTTTAAAAAGCTCTCCAACTATATTACCTATATAATTTTTAACTTCAGGGTTATCTAAAATATTTGCAATATCTACTGTATCTAGCTTCTTAACTTTGTTGCCGTAATCCCTGTAAAATCTCAGAGCCTGCTTTATAAGTTTAGAATTATTAATACCTTTCTTCTCCATATTGCTCACATAATTAATTAAGTCTTTATCTGTTTCCTCTCCTAGATTTGATGATACAGTTTTACGGAGTGCTCCCATAATTATTGACCTGCTACTGTAGTTGCAGCAACTTCTTTATTTCCATCTAAGTATTCAAGCACTAGCAATTCTTTATATCTTTCAGCGAACAGTATAGAATTTGCACATTGAGGGTTTTTATTATCTATGAGCTTTGGCTCAGTTTTTATGAACTCTGTTTGTAAATATTCTAGTAGTAACTTTGCAGGTCCACCTATTATTCTTATATCTTTACAAGTATTTGGTTTAAAAGAGCTATTAATTGAACTTATTGCTTTCTCCACATATGGTTTTAATACTAAATCTTTAATGTCTTTTAATACATTTGCTTCCCCAAAAGGTAGTTCGTCATCTTCTAAATATTCGATAGCATCTGATATATCATAATTACCATCAGATCCGTCAGCAGAGTTGAACTTAGTGAGTAATGCTTCTATTGTTGGCTCAAACCCATGTTGTGCAAAACTACTAGCCTTAGTCATCCCAAGCACCTTGTTACCAAATTCATCTTTCTCATATTTCCAATGAGATACATCTAAAGTACCACCACCAAAGTCAAGTAATAACATTGGATAAGTAAATGTTTCCATGGTTTCAGCACTTAATGTACCTCCTTGTTTAAATACTTGTACATCTATTATTTCTATATCATATGTTATATTATTTATTGTTATAGATTGTTTTTCCATCTTCTTTATTTCATTTTTAAGTGGAATACTATGGTCTATATAATATTCTGCGGGAAGTCCCACAGCGAGTCTTACCTTTATTTTAGTTTCCCCCTTAAAACTTAGTGCAATAGCGTTAAGCAGGTTTAACTTATAATGATCGGACATGTATTTGTTAGATTCCATGTTAAGCTTGCCTTCTTTATTACCTACGGTGTATAACTTTCCATTCCAAGTGATGTTACTTATTCCAGTGGCCCTAGAACCATGCTTGCTTACGGCAGACACCCTACTAGCAAAAGTTACATTGGTACTTGTTTTTGTAAATGTATTTCCTATGTCAACAGTTAGTACAGATTCTAACGCTTTCTTTAATATAGGATATTTTTTTGATATCTCTGTTAAGTTCATTTATTTTCCCTCCTAAATTTTTCTAATTGTTCCTTATCGGTATATATTCTATATTATGTATTAATATCCTTCTTTTGTAATGAAATATTTATAAATATATTTATTAACCTATTTATAGATGTTTATCTACATACTTGTAAATATATAGATATATATATTTATATATCTACAAATGTAAACATATATATATCTACATTAAAGAAATGTCCTTAATAGCTCACTAGTCATATCAACGTCTCCCACACTATATATACACAAATAAAAATAGGATAACAAAATTTTATAAATTTTGTTATCCTATCATAATTTATCTAGATTAATAGATAAATCTACTTTAGTGTATTCTTACTCTCTATGAATTACATCAAGTCTTGCAAATTTACTGAATTGGCCTATCCATGCAAGTTTTACTGTGCCTATAGGACCATTTCTTTGTTTTGCTATTATAAGCTCTGCTACATTTTTATCTTCCGTTTCCTCATTATAATACTCATCTCTGTATAAGAACATAACAAGGTCAGCATCCTGCTCAATAGACCCTGACTCTCTAAGATCAGATAACATAGGCCTATGGTCAGTTCTTTGCTCTGGAGCACGTGATAGCTGTGATAATGCTATAACAGGGCACTGCATCTCCTTTGCAAGAGCTTTAATAGATCTTGATATTTCTGATACTTCTTGCTGTCTGCTTTCTGTATTGCTACCAGTCATAAGTTGAAGATAATCTATAACTATCAGATCTATGCCATGCTCCATTTTTAATTTTCTACATTTTGAACGCATATCCATAACAGAAGTTCCTGCTGTATCATCAATGAATATTTTAGCAGCAGCAAGCGGTCCGGATGCTTTCGCTATGTTTTCCCAGTCCCTATCTTCCAAATCACCATGTCTGAGCTTTGACATGTCAACATTTGCTTCTGAACAAAGCAGTTTATAAGAAAGTTGTTCCTTAGACATTTCCAGGGAGAATACAGCTACACTTTTCCCTTGCCTAAGAGCTGCATACTCTGCTAAATTTAGTGCAAAGGTAGTTTTGCCCATAGACGGCCTTGCAGCGATAAGAATCATATCACCCTTTTGAAATCCAGCGGTTTTATCATCAAGTTCTGGGAACCCACTAGATATTCCTGTTGTTTCCCCTTTATTATTAAATATTCTTTCTATTTCTAAGAACCCTCGCTCTAGAACCGTGTTCATTGGTTCAAAGTCACCCGCATTTTTTTTCTGTGATATGTTAAATACTTTTTGCTCTGCAAGATCCATTACAGCTTCTACATCATCTTGCTTATTATAACAATTTTCCATAATCTCAGTAGAAGCTCTAATAAGTTTTCTTAAAGTAGATTTATCTTCTACAATCTTTATGTACGAACTTAAATTAGCTGTGGAGGGTATTGAGTTACTTATCTCTGAAATATAAGTAATTCCCCCTGATGCTTCTAACTTTTCAGAAGAACGTAAATGCTCGAGTAAAGTAATCATGTCAATAGGCGTGTCTTTTTGATATAAATCAAAAATAGCGCTAAATATAACTTTATGGGAATCTCTGTAAAAATCATCACTTTTTAAAACTTCTACTACTCGTGATATCGCGGTTTTATCTATAAGCATTGATCCAATAACTGATTGTTCTGCTTCTAAATTATAGGGTAAACTTCTAAGAGGTGTATCCATTTTTTTATCTCCCCTAAAGTAATGTTTTATGCCCTGCTAAAAATACATCACCGCAGGTGATGATTTAACAGGGCCATTAATTATAGTTAATTTATTTTATTTCAAACACTAATTTCATTAGCTCTTCAATGTTTGATGATGTTTTTATTTCAATATCTTTAAGGTCAATAGGAACTTCCTTTTCATTATCACTCGGAACTATAACTAGCTTAATTCCCTTTCTTCTTGCCCCGTAAATTTTTTCAAATATTCCACCTACTGGTTTTATGATACCCCGAAGGGATATCTCTCCAGTTACTGCAACATCCTGTCTTACAGGTTTGTCTAAAAGAGAACTGATTATACATACAGTTATAGCGGCTCCAGCCGATGGTCCATCAATTTTACCTCCACCTACTATATTTACATGTATGTCATAATCCTTGATATCTTTATTTGTTGTTTTTCTTATTACGGATGCAGCATTAAACACTGAGTCCTTAGCCATGCTTCCAGCAGTATCATTAAATCTTACTTGACCTTTACCTTTTTCCTTGGCTTCAAATACTGATGTTTCTATCTCTATAGTTGATCCTATATATCCTGATACCCCAAGTCCATATATGTGGCCAACTTCAGATTTAACTTCTTTATCTAATTCCTCATAGGGAGATAGTCTACTTATAGATATAATATCTAACAAGTCCTTAACCTCAATTTCAACTTGAGACGCATCCACTGATTTTCTATTATGCAGTACAAATCCATAAGCATCTGCTAAAATGTTTATAGCTTTTCTTCCTTCAATAGTATATCTACCAATAGTTTGCGCAACGCCATTTCCTATTTTAACTCCTAATTTATTCGCAGCATTTACCACTATATTTTCTATATCCATAGCAGTTAATGGTTCAAAATAAACTTCAGTACATCTTGATCTTAATGCCGGATTTATTTCTGATGGTTCCTTGGTAGTAGCTCCTATTAAAACAAAATCTGCTGGAGCACCTTTATCAAATAAATATTTTATATATTTAGGTGTGTTTTCGTCTTCAGGATCATAATAAGATGATGAAAACTCAACTCTTTTATCCTCTAACACTTTAAGTAATTTATTTTGAAGTATACTATCGAGTTCACCTATTTCATCAATAAATAGTACTCCGCCATGAGCCTCTGTTACAAGACCTGTTTTTGGCTCTGGAATCCCACCCTCAGCTAGATCTCTTTTACTTCCCTGATATATCGGGTCATGTACAGATCCTAAAAGTGGATTTGTTATTTCTCTTGGATCCCACCGTAGTGTTGTACCATCCACTTCTACAAATTTAGCATCTTTATGGTAAATAGTATAACTTAGCTTTTTAGCTTCCTCAAGAGCAAGCCTCGCCGCAGTAGTCTTTCCAACTCCTGGTGGCCCATAAAGAATAATGTGTTGAGGATATGGCGATGCCATTTTAGATAACAGAGATTTTATAGCTCTTTCCTGACCAACTATTTCACTAAAACTCTCTGGCCTTAACATAGCTTGTATATTTTTAGTAAGTTTTCTACTATCAAGTTCTTCTAAATCCGCATATTTTTTAAGTGTTTTAGCATTTTCAGGCCCTTTTTGTTTCTTAATTATTCCAAGTCTTACTTCATCAATATACTTATCTTGCTTTTCCATTAGATTTTTTTCTACTTCAGCTTCAATCTTATTTTGCACATATCTTTTAGCTATTTCATCAGTCAACCATTCATTAGTATCATCTAGTGCTTCTTGTATATTTTTTTCATTAGGCACTATCTCTATACCCTTACCATTGCTGATAATTTTATTTAAAGCGAATAACCTTCTATAGATACTTTCACTTTTAATGTGCTTCTGAAGTTTAAATTTTATAGTTTTAGACTTTATAGTGCCTTCATCTAGTACATTCCTCATTATTTCATATAAAACGTCTATTTGTGTGTCCAGAGGTAATGCATCTCTTTCAACCTGTTCTCCAATTTGATTAACTAATAATGTCTTCAAACGTAATCCGCTTTAATAAATATGATTATCATTTATTTACTAAAGCGTTTCCTCCCTTCGGTTTATATAATTATTCCTCACAAACAAGAACTTTTATCTTAGTAGATATTTCTGGATATATTTTAATTTCTACTTCATAAGTTCCTAATAATTTTATTGTATCTGTTACTATTTTCTTTTTATCAATATCTAAATTGCATTGTTTATTTAACGCTATTGCTATATCTTTAGTTGTAATCGCGCCAAAAAGTTTTCCATTCTCTCCAGCTTTACCAATTATTTTTATAACTTTATCTTTAAGTTCATTAGCTGATTTCTGTGCATCCTCAATTTCAGATGTTTTCTTTTTTCTTTCAATATCATTTTTTTTATTTAATATGTGCATATTTGAGTCTGTAGCCTCTTTAGCTAATTGCCTAGGAAATAAAAAATTCCTCGCATATCCATCTGCAGCGTTTATCACGTCGCCCTTTTTACCTGTGCCTTTAATATCCTTTAATAATATAACCTTCATTATTTTTCGCCCTCCTTTAAATATTCATCTATAGCTTCATTTAATTTCACCACTACTTCTTCAAGTTTCAGTGAAGTAAATTTCGTACCAGCCATAGTCATATGTCCGCCTCCCCCTAATGTCTCGAGTATTAACTGTACATTTATTTTCCCAAGAGACCTTCCACTAATAAATACTTCATCTCCTGTTTTTACAATAACAAACGACGCTTCGATACCAGTAATATTTAGAAGTTCATCCGCAACTTGGGCAGCTAATACAGTATCCTCTATTAGTTCTGGACAAACGGCTACAGCAATTTCATTTTTAACTTTCGCCGATCTTATAATATCAGCTCTTTTCAAATAAATACTCAAATCATCAGAAAACATTTTTTTAACATCCATAGTATCTGCACCATGCCGCCTTAAAAAAGCTGCTGCTTCAAATGTCCTAACTCCCGTTTTAAAAGAGAAATTTTTTGTATCCACACATATTCCTGCCAAAAGACTTACCGCTTCTATATGTTTCAGTTTAGGCTTGTCAACCATATATTGAATCATCTCAGTAACTAATTCAGCAGTAGATGATGCGTAAGTTTCCATATAACTCAGGACGGCCCCGTGTATAAAATCTTGTGACTTTCTATGATGGTCAATTATAACTACTTTTTCTACCTCTTTAACTATTTCTAAATTTTGAACATGACTTTCATTGTGCACATCCACTAATATAATTAGGCTATTTGAATTTTTAACACTTTTAAATTTTTCACTTGTTATAAAAGTATTTTTGTATTCTTCATCTGCAAGTATTATATCCATCATGCTTTTTATACCGCTATTTATTCCTTCGAGAATAATATAGCATTCTTTGTTTGATTTTTTAATAATACTATATAGACCTATAGCCGAGCCTAGACAATCAGGATCAGCATTTTTGTGTCCCATAAGGAAAATTGTGTTACTCTCATTTACTAAATCCATTAATGCATGAGCTATAACTCTTGCGCGAACCTTAGTCCTTTTCTCAACTTCCTTTGTTTTCCCCCCAAAGAAAGATAATTTTTCACCTTTTTTCACAACTGCTTGATCACCACCCCTGCCTAAGGCAAGTTCCTTAGCTGATGTAGCAAATTCATAGTTTTTAAGTGGTGTATCTTCTCCCCTACCAACGCCCACACTTAAAGTAACTGCGAGTTTATTACCATTACTTATTTCGCGAACACTATCTAGTATATCAAATTTCTTTTCTATTTCTTTTTCAATATACTTGTCTTGGACTATAATAACATATTTATTCGATGTATACTTTTTTACTACCGCATTTACACTCTGTCCATAGCTGTTTATTGTTCTCTCAATCTCTGCTACAAGTAAAGGCGCCTTATCTTCTTCTGTAGTTTTAACAACATCATCAAGGTTATCAACTTCCACTAGCATAACGCTTTCCCTATTACCGTTAATGCCTTTTATTACACTGGTTTTTTCCGTTATATCATAAAAATATAAAAGCATAATCTTATCTTTAACATTTTTATTCTCGTTTGTATCAACAATATTTGTGTAGATTTCATACCATTTATCTTTTATTTTAATATTTGGAAATATATTCTTTTTACCCTCTAAAACTTGCTTTAGATTTAGTTCCTTAATTATATCTCTAATATTTTTATTTAAAAGATCTTCCCCTTCAAGCATTGTAGTTACACTTTGATTATACCATAATATATTTCCCATATACCCTATTATTATTAGTGGAAAAGGAAGTTTTACTAAGGTGCTTGTGGTTGCTATATCCAGTTTAGATGAAAAATTTTCAATGAATTTTTTCCACTCATTTTTTTTAACCTTAGAGTTGTAGATATTATACACTACTAGTATCGCGTATAGTCCCAGTGTTAAAATTCCCACTTCAAGGTGTCCGTAATAAAATATTATACATATGAGTAGGGCCATGGTCACCATATATATTTTATTATTAACACTAAAATAATTGTATTTATTCTCCATAATCAGCCCCCAATTATTTTCTTTTAATTCTATATGGATCGAGCTTTCTAAAATCAAAAGCCATCTCCATGAGTCCTATTGAAAAGTAAATACTACCTAGACGCGAAAATGATGTTAACACTAAAATTAGTGCTACTACTGGTTTAGATAAATTTTTTTTAA
The DNA here is from genome assembly GCF_055081105.1 of Clostridium sp. CM038. Taxonomy (NCBI): domain Bacteria; kingdom Bacillati; phylum Bacillota; class Clostridia; order Eubacteriales; family Clostridiaceae; genus Clostridium; species Clostridium sp. CM038. The sequence continues at coordinate 4,007,679 of NZ_CM143651.1, forward strand.
CTCTTAGAAAATATGTAGCTGCCGCAAGTCCATTTATCATAAATACAATTTGCACAAGTAATTGGGAGGAATTTAGTATAAAATCCCCACCTGCTATTTTTTTTGATGAAAGTATTATGCCTATACATACTATACCTATTAATACAGCTCCTAGTATGTTAGTAACGTAAACTTTGCTGAAAGGTAATACTTTATCCATTTTGTAGTTTAGCTTCTCTAATATGGATCTAGACACTATGTAATTCAAATAAGCTGATATAAATGAAGTTATTAAAATAATTGCAGGTATTACTACCAAAACTATCGTAACATCCATTTTGTTTATCATTTCATAATTTTTCTCTAAAAGCTGCAACTGTTCTGGGGTGATTCCCGCTTGTGAATAAAAGGTTTTTGCTCCATCAAAGGAAACTTTCATTGTTTGCTTAAAAAATTCTAAGTTTTTGGAAATAAAATTCATAAAACTTACTTTTTCTATAAATATCATAGAAAAAGCTATGGTTAGTATATTAGATATTACAGAACTAATACCTAAAAATAATAACGTTATAGATGACTTTTTATTTTTCTTAACACAATAACCAAGCGCAATTCCAACAATGCTATAAGTTATAGCTGAATATATCGCCATTATTGGATTATACACTAAGGATGTTAGAATTATACTCAAAAATATAGCAGTGATTGTTATTTTTCTATTATGCCTTATATAGAGTATTGCAACCGGAATTGGCAATATTAAAGCACCTATAAATGACATAATCGGCAAATATCCTGTTATAATCATTGTTACTGAAATTATAACAGCTATAAGTGAAGCCTCTACAATTGCCTTTGTACTATACTTTTTATTCTCCATTTTTTCCTCCATTACTTATCGTTCCTTTATATGCGAATATAGTTTGCTTAGATCTTTTCCATCTTTTTCTATATTATCTCCTTCAACTATTCCCACCTTTAGTTTCTTTTTCATACTCTCATCCACGGCTACATTCGAATATCCGAGCCTTTCGCCTAATATATATAAAAGTATTATTGCCCCCGAAATGCAATCTAGTATGGCGTCTTGAGCAACATTGCTTCCTTTACTTAGCAACTTGAAGAAATCACCTATTATACATAATAGCTCAGCCTTCAAACTTTCAACTATCTTAACATTAGACATTATATTAAAATCTTGTTTCTTCATAGTATATCATCTCCCCTTGTAGGCTTATGCTTATAACTCCATTTTAGTTAGTTTTCTAAATTTATGCAACTAAAGTTTATTTCTATATAGACAATTTGCAGTTTAATATCTAATATTTTCTATGTTTACATTTTATGGGTTACAACTACAAGTATACTACAAATCGTACTGCATAATATATACTTTTATATTTATATTTTGATTATTGAGTATAATATTTATTTTTATTTGTAAAAAAATAAAAGCAGCTACCTTAAGGCGCTGCTTTCAGTCATTTACTATTCAGTAGTAAATGGTAATAATGCTATGTTTCTTGCTCTTTTTATAGATACAGTAAGCATCCTTTGATGTTTTGCACAGTTTCCAGAAATTCTTCTTGGAAGAATCTTTCCTCTTTCTGTAACATATTTTCTCAATTTATTTATATCTTTATAGTCGATTGCAGTTGCTTTATCCATACAGAAAGCACAAACTTTTCTTTTCATTCTCTTTCTGTTTCCGCCAGCACCGCCGCCGCTTCTTTTATGTTCGTTCATAGCCATTGTTGTTTTTCCTCCTTACCTAATATTAGAATGGAATATCTCCATCATCAATTGGTGTTATATCACTATCACTGCTAAAACCATGAGATCCAGCATTTGATTCGCTATTATTTCCACCTTGATTAGTATTCGTACCTGATGTTTTATTTCCTCCCCATTCAAGGAAGTCAACTTCATCAGCAATTACTTCAGTAACATATCTCCTAGTACCATCTTTAGCCTCATAATTTCTAGTTTGAATGTTTCCAGATACGCTTAAAAGCTTGCCTTTACTCATGTAATTAGCAGTAGCTTCCGCTTGCTTTCCAAATACCACTACTGGTATAAAGTCTGCTTCTGGTTGACCTTCTCTTTTAAATCTTCTATTGACGGCTACAGTGAAAGTGGCTACAGCTGTTCCTGTCCCTTGAGCAAACTTTAACTCAGGGTCTTTTGTTAATCTACCAACTAAAACAACTTTATTCATAAATGCACCACCTATTTTTCTGGATTTATTATGATATGTCTTATAACACTGTCAGTAATTCTGAATACTCTATCTAATTCTTTCGGTAATTCAGGTTTTGCATTGAAATTGATTAATGTATAGTGACCTTCACCAACTTTTTGTATTTCATAAGCTAGTTTTCTTTTGCCCCACGCATCAACATTTTCAATTTCTCCACCATTATTTTCTATTACACCTTTAAATTTTTCAACGTTAGCTTTAACAGCTTCTTCGTCTAATGAAGGATGTAATATGAATATAGTTTCATATTTTCTCATTAATTTCACCTCCTCCCCTCGGACTAACGGCCATGCATTGCACGGCAGGGATTACAATAATAGATTATATCATTTAATTATGCATTAATCAAGTAATTATTTTTTTATAGGTGCTTTTTCTTTATTTAGTACATTTTCTTTTATAATTTTCTTTACACCCGAATCAAATTTTATTCTTGGAAGCATTACTATCCGATCGCAACCTAAACATTTTATTTTTATATCCGCACCTAACCTAATGATTTCCCAATTCTTGCTGCCACAAGGGTGAGTTTTTTTCATTTCAACAATATCTCCTAAATTGAACACCTTCATTAAACATCCCACCTTTAATTTATTTTTACTATATTGTCATAACTTTTACACTTTCTTTATCTCGTACAAAAATTTCTTTTACCTTTATCTTTTCTAACTTAATTAGCTCCATTATACTTCGAATATTCTCATCCTCTATTTTTAAACTAATCCCACAACTTTTAGTTATATATGTAGGCGTAGGAACAACTACTACCTTAACCTGTTGTCGCAGTGCTTCTCTTTCCGCTTTCATGGCTTCATGTGTATTTTGAAATGTTACTATATAATATTTATTCAATGTTTTTCACCCTACTTCCATGCCATAATATTAATCACTTCATATACATTTACATAACTTTAGATTATAATATTGTATAATATATTAATTTAAAATTTTGTATTTATAATGCAACATTGTATATTATTTCATAATGAGAATTTAAAATTCTAATTTCTAAAATATTCTTATAAAAAGTGTATTTTATTATTTATCTAATTTTATTATAAACTATTTATAGTCTTAATTGTATGAAAACAAAATTTAACTTGTTATACATAATATTAATAGCCTCTATATTTTTTATAGAATATACTAATAAATTATTGTGTAATATTGGAGGAAATCATGAAAATATATTTAGATAATGCAGCCACTACCTTTCCTAAACCACCCGCAGTGTATAATTCAATGATGAATTATATGATGAATATAGGTTCAAACCCAGGAAGGGGTGTATCTACAACTTCACTTGCCGGAAATAGAGTTATTTTAAATTGTAGGTATGCTTTAATGGATTTTTTTCACTTTGATAAAGTTGAGAATGTGATTTTTACATCAAATATTACCACTTCTTTAAATATACTTATAAAATCTACATGCCAAAAAGGCTGGCATGTAATAACTTCTTCAATGGATCATAACGCTACTTTAAGACCATTAAACTCCCTTTGCGAAAAAGGCGTTATAGAATTAGGCATTGTCCCTTGCTCAAAAGAAGGCTTAATTAATGTAGACGATTTTGTAAATACACTTAAACCTAATACAAAATTGGTGGTTCTCTCACATGCTTCTAACATTATTGGAAGTATTCAGCCTTTAGAATCTATTGGTAGGATATGTAAAGAAAAGGGCATTTATTTTGTTATAGATACTGCGCCAACTGCAGGAATATTACCAATAGATTTCTATAAATTAAATTGTAATGCCCTAGCTTTTACAGGCCATAAAAGTTTACTAGGACCTCAAGGTACCGGTGGATTTTTAATTGATGATAATTTAAATGAAAGATGCTCTGCATTTATAGAGGGTGGGACTGGTAGTCTTTCATCTAGTATTGTTCAACCAGATTTTTTGCCTGATAAATTTGAAAGCGGGACTCTAAATGCTCCAGGTATAGCTGGCCTTTTAGAAGGTATTAATTTTATTAATGACCAGGGTTTAGACTCTATTCGCGAAAGCGAAGAATATTTGTGCAAAAATTTTATAGAGGGGCTTCTAAATATATCCTCTGTTAATGTCTATGGTCTCACCGATAGTTCTAAAAGAACCGCTACTATCTCTGTTAATTCAACAAAAATTGACAATTCCGAGTTAGGGTTTATTCTAGATAGTGAATATGGAATTACAACAAGAACTGGACTTCACTGTGCGCCACTAGCTCATAAAAACATTGGAACATATCCATCTGGTACTTTAAGATTTGGCATTGGCCCTTTTAATGATATTAAAGACATCAATTATACCCTTAACGCCCTCAATACTATTATTAGAAAGGTGTGATTTTATTTACATGGAAAATATTCTAAAAAAAATTGATAAACTAGCTATATTTTTTGTTTTGTATACCTTTGTTTTTGTAATCTTTTTTGGAACTATTGGGTTCACCCTTCCCTTTGTATTTGCTTTTATTTTAGCTTCACTACTTAAGATACCAACAAAATTTTTGATGAAAAAATTCAAACTTCAAAACACTATAGCTTCATTATTTACTACCACCATATTTTTCACTGTAATTGTTGTATTATTATCTTTAATCATCACTACTTTAACTTCAGAATCGATACTACTCGGAAAAAACATCCAATCATATATAACTTTAAACAAAGACATTGTAATTAATATTTTTAGTAACTTACAAAATTATTATAAAACTTTAGATCCAAATGTGGTTAGTAATATTGAGTCAAATATTACTAATTATATAAGCAAGACTATAAATATTAGCATGAATGCATCCACAAAAATTTTTTCTCAAACCCTAGATTTTGTATCTACTATACCTTATATTTTAATGGTTTTATTATTTACTTTACTTACTACTTATTTCTTCACAAAAGATTTGTCATCTTCAAGCAAAAAAAAGTTTGATTTAATTCCCCGCAAAAATGAAGATAGATTACATTCCATATTTGATGAATCAAAAAAGATGCTTAAGAATTATTTACTTTCTTACTTACTGATAATCACTATAACATTTTTAGAAACATTAATTGTTTTTATAGTTTTCAAAGTTAAGTATGCTGTAACTCTGAGTGTATTATGTGGATTATTTGATTTACTCCCTATTTTCGGTATAGGAGCTATATACCTTCCCGTAATAATAATATTTTTTATATCTACTAATTATGTAGCTGCTTTAGGCCTCTTGATATCTTATATAATTATCACTATAGTAAGACAAATTATAGAACCCAAGATTGTGTCTTCATCACTAGGCATTCACCCCGTAGCAGTTCTCGCTTCTATATTTATAGGATTAAGAGCAAATGGTATTGTTGGGATGCTATTCTGTATGTTTTTTTTAGTTTTTTATAATATATTGAAAAAAGTTGAAGTTTTATAGAATAGAAAACCTCCTAAATGGATAATATCCCAATAGGAGGTTTTTTTATGGTAGATAAAGTTATTTTAGATTCTATGTCCAGAGATTGCACTTTTAAATTAAGAGATATTATAAGTCAATATATTTTTCCCATAGCAAAATGCTCACGCCCTATTGTTATTTTATGTATTGGCACCGACAGATCTACTGGTGATAGCTTAGGACCCCTGGTTGGAAACAAGCTTAAATTTTTAGTTAGAAATAGACTTCATGTTTACGGTAGTCTTGAATGTCCAGTCCATGCAAAAAATTTATGTGAAACAATTAATGAAATTAACTATTCCTATACTAATCCTTACATTATTGCAATAGATGCTTGCCTCGGAAGTTTGCAAAATGTAGGAAAAATCATTATTGAGGAAAAACCATTAAGTCCTGGTGCTGCTATGAATAAAGATTTACCTAAGGTGGGTGATTTAAGCATAACGGGCATTGTAAATATATCTGGAGCCTTTGAATTTATGGTTCTTCAAAATACAAGATTATATACAGTAATGATGCTTGCCGATACTATATCCACTGGTTTATACCATTCAATACTCAAAATCGCAGGCGAAAAAAAATTAAATTCCATTTATGATGATTTCAACATTAAGGACGTTGAAGGTTGATTTTTATGCAAAAAAAGTATATATTGCGCATAATACATTGAAGCGAGCTTTAGAACTTCTTAGTTATTTTTAATTAAGATGGGTTAGGAAAAACATACGTTTGAGCTACAGCGAGCTTATGATTTTCACCAGATTAATGAAAAATAAAATTAGTAGTTCTTAACGAAGTAAATGCATAATCGCAATATATACTTTTTTATTTTTTTAAATTTATAGCTTGCTCTAAAACTTTACTTTCTTCCTGAGATAGCTCATACCTAGATATTCCTTTATCTATTGGTTTAGCATAAGTAGTACTCTCATTTCTACCATAGATACTTGTTAATATAGCACCATTACCATTCCCATCAATCAATGTTATAGAGAAACTTAAATCACTTCCCATATCATCAAATGCTTTATATCTTATCATTGAAGTTTTTTGCACACAAGTTTTCAGTTCCCCATTTATCTGTTCATACCTTTGTTTTATAACTTCATTTTCATCTTTAACTTCGTCGATTTTGTCTAAATAAGATATAACCACTTCTTCTAAATTTTTATTATTTACACCTCGCATTAATTTTCTGTATCTTCTCTCTAGTTTATTTAAAAATGCATAGGTTATTATAATTATTACTATTAGCATAAATACAATAATCATAAGAGCTATTATTATATAAATCTGTTCATTCTTTATAAAATTAATGATACTTTTCATTCTGAATTACATCCTCTCTATTAGTTTCACGTGAAACATTATATATTAAAAACCTCTAAAATTCTTTCAAAATCTTCTTCTGAATAATACTCAATTTCTATTTTACCCTTGTTCTTATTCTTAGAATTTATAAGAACTTTAGTACCAAAACGATTTTCTAATCTATTCATTATATCTTTATAATATATATCATTTTCATTTTTTACTACTTTTTGTGGCTTTTCATTTCCAAAGTTTTTTACTAATCTTTCTGTTTCTCTCACGTTGAGATTATCATCTATAACCATTTGAGCGATTTGATACTGAAGCTGTCTATCACTTATACCGAGTATTGCCCTTCCATGTCCCTCGGAAATTACTCCATCTATTATGTAATCTTGAACTCTTTCATCTAAGTTTAATAATCTCATGCAATTTGTTATAGCTGTTCTTGATTTCGAAACCTTTTTACTTATTTCTTCCTGCGTAAGATTAAACTCCGTTAATAGTTTTTTGTAAGCTATAGCTTCCTCAATTGGGTTTAAATCTTCTCTTTGAATGTTTTCTATTAATGATATTTCTAGTACTTCTTTGTTGTTTATATTCATAATGATTGCAGGTATTTCTGCGAGGCCAATACTTTTCGCTGCTCTGAATCTTCTTTCACCTGCTACTACTATATATACATCATCTTCTTTATTCAAAATAATAGGTTGAATAACTCCATGTTCTTTTATTGATTGTGCTAATTCAGATATTTTTTCAGGATCAAAGTTTTTCCTTGGCTGATCTTTATTAGCTTTAATCAAATTCATAGATATTTTAAAAACATTGGAACTATCTTCTGTACTTTCTTCTTCAGGTATTAAAGCTCCCAACCCTTTACCTAATCCAAATTTTTTATTCAATATTTAACATCCCCTTTGTCTATTTAAAAATTCATTTGCTAATTTTTCGTACGCTTCTGCTCCCTTGCACTTATCATCATACAACATAATTGGTAATCCAAAACTTGGAGATTCAGCCAGACGAACATTTCTAGGTATTGTTGTTTTATACACTTTATCATTGAAATATTTTTTCACTTCTGATACAACCTCATTACAAAGTTTTGTTCTATTATCATACATACTAAGAATTATACCCTCAATTTCTAATTCTTTATTTAAAGATTTTTTAACTAATTGGATTGTATTTACTAATTGCCCCACACCCTCTAAAGCATAAAATTCACATTGAATAGGTGTAAGCACGCTACTTGCGGCTGTAAGCGCATTTATGGTTAAAATACCCAAAGAAGGTGGACAATCTATAAAAACATAGTCAAATTCACCCTCAATTTCTTTAAGCTTTTCTTTTAGCTTATTTTCACGATTATCTATACTAATCAATTCTACTTCTGCCCCTGCAAGTTCCATTGTAGAAGGTACTAAATACAAATTATTAACTAACTCGCATTCTTTTATAGTATCCCTAATTGAAATATCCGATGTTAATAAATCATATATTGATAAATTTATTTGCTTTTTATCAAATCCTAATCCACTTGTAGTGTTTCCTTGAGGATCAATATCTATTGTTAATATTTTTTTCCCTTGCATAGCTAAATAAGAACATAGATTTATATTTGTAGTAGTTTTGCCTACTCCTCCCTTTTGATTAAAGATACATATGGTTTTCATGGCTACACTTACCCTTCATAATATTATTTGTGTTTCTATAGTTTATAAATTGTATAAACCCCAATAACTTACAATTTATATAGGTTACAGGTAATATAAACTATACTTTATAATTCATAACTTATACTTTAATTTTTCTATATAGTTCATTATATATTTATGTTAAATATTTTAATAGTACTTTTTTGAATTTTCCAAAAAAACATTAAAAAAACAGAATGTTTCACGTGAAACATTCTGTTTTTAATGTCTATTTTTTAGGTATTCTTATTGTCACTTCTATACTATCTTCTAATTCTTTAGACTTGTATTCTGCATTTATTCCATACTTATCAAAAACTTGTTTTATAGTATTTATATATACTCTAGGCGCGAAAATTCCTTTGATTCTTTTCTTACCACTAACAATCACTCCATCTCTGCATAACTTCAATAGTTCTTTTTCAATAAGTTCTTCTGTATTTTTAACATTAAGCGATTTATCAACAATTATTTTAAGTACTTTCTTTTGAATGTTTATATCAGTTAATCTTAACAAAGCTCTAGCATGTCTTTCAGTAAGCTTATTTTCTACTAAGATACTTGTTATTTGATTATCCAATTTTAGTAATCTTAATTTGTTTGCAATAGTTGATTGTTTTTTCCCTATCATTTGTGCTAACTGTTCTTGTGTGTAAGAATGATCTTGAATAAGATTATGATAAGCTATAGCTTCTTCTAAAAAATTTAGATCTTCTCTTTGCAAATTTTCTAATAACGCAATTGCTGCGGAATCTTTATCTGTAATATCTATAATAATTACTGGGACTTGTTCAAGCCCTATTTTTTTTGCTGCTCTTAGTCTTCTTTCTCCCGCTACTAGTTCATACCCGTTTTCCCCAATTTTTCTAACTGTTAGCGGTTGGATTATTCCATAAGCCTTTATTGACTGTGATAGTTCTTCAATAGTTTCTTCATTAAAATGCTTTCTAGGCTGATAAACATTTGGAGAAATTAATTCTATAGATACGTGATTTACATTATTTTTCATAATATACCATCCCTCAATTTTTCCTTTTTTTTACCTTTTATTAACAATTCTCCGTTTTTATCTTATTTCCTTCTTCTTTTTTATTCTTTCGTACGACAAATTATAACATTACTTATCCACTGTTTGGTGCAATCATCACTTGTGGTGCTGTCGTTAAATCATCTCCTGCGGAGCTGCATATTAACGACTTCAGAAGTAGATTTATACTCCCACTGAAGTTTTCTATTTGTTAGGGCAAGTAACTCCTACTTATAGTAGGTACTCCCACTTATAGAAATAAGAGACCTTCCTTCTGAAATGTCGTTAAAATAACGGCTCTTTAGTAACCATCCCTGCTTTTCTAGGATATTTCCTATGTGTTTGCGATATTTTACTTATTATTACCAGGTTATGATTTAAATCACTATCTTCAATTTGTACCTTTTCTATATGTTCGATTCGTCCACCCAGCATCCTAATTGCATTTTTAGATTGCTTAATTTCCTCTTCAACTGCAGGCCCCTTCATTGCAACAAAATATCCTCCAACCTTTACATAAGGTATACAATATTCACTCAAGACTGTTAAATTAGCAACTGCCCTTGATACTGCAACATCAAACTTTTCTCTATATTGTATTTCTTGTGCAAAATCTTCTGCTCTACCGTGAATAGCTTTAATACTTTCTAGTTGAAGAGAATTAATTACTTCATTTAAAAATTTAACTCTCTTATTCAGTGAATCTAATAAAACTATATTTACTTCAGGCTTTATTATTTTCATAGGAATACCTGGAAACCCTCCTCCAGTACCTATATCTATAACATTCTTTGCATTCTTTAACTGATCAAACTTAAAAACCTTCATAGAATCAATAAAGTGCTTCTTTACTATTTCTTCATCTTCTTTTATAGCAGTCAAATTTACTTTTTCATTCCATTCCTTTATAAGGTCTTTATATTTCATAAATTGCTCGTATTTTTTTTCGCTAAATTCAAGTCCTTCATTACTGCTAGCCTTATTTAATATATCAAAGTATTTCATATTTCAACTCCATGTTTTTTTATTGTTGGTTAATGTTAAGTCTTTTCTGTTGCTCAAGATATATCATTAGAACAGACATATCCGCAGGCGAAACACCTGATATTCTAGAAGCTTGACCTATACTCTCTGGTTTTATTTTACCTAGTTTTTGCATAGCTTCTATCCTTAGTCCCTTTATATTGTCATAATTTATATCTTTTGATATGATTTTGTTTTCAAACTTTTTAAATTGCTTAATTTGATCTAATTGTTTCTGGATATACCCTTCATATTTTGAAACAATATTAACTTGCTGCTGTATATATTTATTTAATTTAGGTCTATCTGCATCCAGTCTTTCAACTATATAGTAATCAAGTTCAGGTCTTTTTATAAGTTCGTATAAACTAATAGGCTTTTTCAGTGGAGTAGAATTACAAGAAATTAAAAATTCCTCAATTTCTTTTTTATTTGTGATCTGCAAATGTTTTATTCTCTCAATTTCCTCTTCAATTTGCATCTTCTTTTTCTTAAATATTTCATATCTATCTTCTTTAACAAGGCCTACTCCATACCCTATTTCAGTTAACCTTAAATCAGCGTTGTCTTGCCTTAACAACAATCTATACTCTGCTCTTGAGGTCATCATCCTATATGGTTCATTAGTGCCTTTAGTAACTAAATCGTCAATTAAAACCCCTATATATCCATCAGATCTTTTTAATATTAATGGATCCTTATTTTGAATAGTAAGTGCAGCATTGATCCCTGCAATAATCCCCTGCGAAGCAGCTTCTTCATATCCTGAGCTACCATTTATTTGCCCCGCTGAGAATAAACCTTGAATATTTTTAAATTCTAGTGAAAGTTTTAACTCGGTTGAATCTATACAGTCATATTCTATGGCATAAGCCGTTCTCATAATTTCTACATTTTCAAGTCCAGGTACTGTTTTTAGCATTTCCACCTGAATTTCCTCAGGAAGTGAGCTAGACATACCTTGAACATACATTTCCTGCGTATTCTCACCTTCAGGTTCTATGAATATTTGGTGCCTTTCTTTATCTGTAAATCTCATTACTTTATCTTCGATAGACGGGCAATATCTAGGCCCAGTACTCTTAATTGATCCATTATATAGCGGTGATCTATGAATGTTTTTTCTAATTACATTATGAGTATTTTCATTTGTATAAGTTAAATAGCAACATAGCTGATTTCTACTAATATCTTCGCTAATAAATGAAAATGGAACTACCTCTTCATCACCAACTTGCTCATCCATTTTAGAAAAGTCTACTGACCGTTTGTTTATTCTAGCTGGAGTTCCTGTTTTAAATCTTCTTAAAGTTATACCCATATCATCTAAAGATTTAGAAAGTTCATTAGCTGGAAGTAATCCACTAGGTCCTTCATTATAAGAACAATCTCCGATAATAACCTTTGATTTTAAATAAGTTCCAGAAGCTATAATAACAGCCTTAGTAGTAAAATATGCGCCATTTTTCGTGCATACACCCTTTATTTTCCCTTTTGGTGCATCTATAGATACTACTTCTAATTGTTTTAATTGCAAATTTTCTTGATTTTCTATTACATGTTTCATCCTTTGTCCATATGCTTTTTTATCCGCTTGAGCTCTTAACGAGAATACAGCTGGTCCTTTTGATTTGTTTAGCATTCTTGATTGTATATATGTATTATCAATATTTATTCCCATTTCACCACCAAGAGCATCTATTTCCCTTACTAAATGCCCTTTAGCCGTTCCACCGATATTGGGGTTACATGGCATCAAAGCCACACTATCTAAATTTATAGCACAAATTAAAGTCTTGCACCCTATTCTTGCAGCTGCAAGTGCTGCTTCGCAACCTGCATGACCAGCTCCAATAACTATAACATCATAATTTCCTGCATCATATTTCATATTTATCCCTACTTTCCTAAACAAAATTCTGAGAATATCTTATGTATAATATCTTCTTCTAAAATCTCTCCTGTAATCTCACCTAAACTTATCCATGCATTTCGTATATCAATTGATGCTAAATCTATAGCTAATGTATATTCTAGTGCATTTAATGAAGATTCTAAGTTTTCCTTTGCTCTTATTAAAGATTCCTTATGTCTATTATTTGTAACAAATATTCCTTCAGTTTTAATCTCACCCTTAAAGAATAAATCTTTTATATATTCTTTAACATGATTTAATCCTTCACCTGTTTTTACTGAAACATTAGTTATGTACTTTGATTTTAGACTTTGTAATTCTTCTATCTCTATTTTACCACCTAAATCGCTTTTGTTTAATAGTACAATGTATTTTTTGTTTTTAATATATTTAATAATTTCTCTATCTTCATGAGTTAATTTCTTACTTGAATCTAATATTAAGATAACTAAATCCGCCTCATCAATTTTCTCCTTTGATTTTTCTACTCCAATTTTCTCAACTATATCTTCAGTTTCGCGAATTCCTGCAGTATCTACTATCTTAACTGGTATACCTTCAATGTTTATATACTCTTCTATTGCATCCCTTGTAGTACCGGGTACATCTGTAACAATAGCTCTTTTTTCTTTAACAAGGGCATTAAGAAGTGATGATTTCCCTACATTTGGCTTCCCAACTATAACAGTGCTTAGGCCTTCTCTTAGAATTTTGCCTTCATCAGCCGTACTTAAAAGTGTATCTATCTCACTAATTATATCAATAACATCTTCATTAACTTTTTCTGCAGTTACTTCTTCAATATCCTCTTCAGGGTAATCAACTGTAACCTCTATACTTGCAATTACACTAAGTAATTTATTTCTTATATTTTTTATTTCCCTGGAAATTGAACCTTCTGATTGCATAAGAGCTGACTTCATACTTAGATCTGTCTTTGCTCTTATTATATCTATAACTGCCTCTGCCTGGCTTAAGTCAATTCTACCATTCAGAAATGCTCTTTTAGTAAATTCACCGGGTTCTGCCATTCTTGCTCCAGCAAGAATAACCTCTTGTAAAATTCTATTAGTTCCAACTACTCCACCATGACAATTTATCTCAATAGTGTCTTCTGCAGTAAAGCTTTTAGGGCCTTTCATATAGGAAATAATAACTTCATCAAGTCTACTACCATTTTTATCAATAATATGTCCATATCTCATAGTATAAGATTTTAAATCATGAAGTTTTCTATTATTTTTGCCTATAAATATACTATTGACTATATCTATCGACATATCACCAGATACTCTAATTATAGATATACCACCTTCTCCTATACTAGTTGCTATTGCAGCTATAGTATCAAATTCTTTCATTAAATATGACCTCCTAATTTTATAATTAATATTAAACTTAGTTTCATAAATTTAAAAAAAAAGCCCTTAGGCTTTCTTCAAATCAACTACAACTCTTCTATAGGGCTCTTCACCTTCACTATAAGTATAAATATATGAATCATTTTGAAGTGTAGAGTGTATTATTCTTCTCTCATAAGGATTCATAGGCTCAAGTTTTAATATTCTACCACTAATCCTTACCTTATAGGCAATTTTTGATGCAAGTCTTTTTAAAGTTTCTTCTCTTTTTGCTCTATAATTTTCAGTATCTAATGTTACTCTTTTATACTCTTCATCATGATTTTTGTTTACAACTAAACTTATAAGATATTGAAGTGAATCTAAAGTCTCGCCTCTATATCCTATTAATAGTCCCATATTAGGTCCGATTAATTCAATCTTTATTTCATTGTTTTCATATTTAAGGTTTACTTCAGCTTTCATACTCATAGACTGCAATACTTCCATTAAAAAAGTTTTAGCTTCATTTAAACTATCTCTTTTAACTGTAACTCTTATTTTAGCAGGTTTTACCCCTATGATATTTAAAAACCCTTTGCTACCTTCATCAAGTGTTTCCACTTTTACTTTATCTCTTGTAACTTTTAACTGCATCAATGCATTATTAATTGCATCTTCTACATTTTTACCCATAATTTCTATATTATTCATACCACACTTCACCCGCCTTTCTAAATATCAAAATTAGGCACTTGTGTTAAATCATCATCTTCGATGCTGTAACATTAACGACTTCAGAAGGAAATTTAGACTCCCACCTATAAAATTGGGAGGCTATCATTTTAAAAGTCGTTAACTTTCTTTTTTTGGAAGTTCCATTTTATTTATAACTAAAGTTTGAACAACTTGTAATAAGTTATTTATTACCCAATATAATACTAATGCACCTTTAAATTTAAGACTCATAAATCCCATAAAAATAGCCATTGCTGTATTCATTGTTGAAGTCTGTTTAGATTTAGCAGCGTCTCCTGGTGGTTGCATAAGTTTTGATGAAAAGTATGTTGTAACGGTAGACAATATTGGTAATATATATAGAGGGTCAGGTTTTGTTAAATCATTCATCCATAAGAACCCAGCACCCTGCATATCTAAGTTGTTAAACACATAAAACAAAGCAAATAAAATAGGCATTTGAACAAGCATTGGTAAACATCCACCCATTGGATTTACTCCATTTTCTTTATATAGCTTCATTACTTCTTGCTGAGATTTTTGTGGATCTTTTTTATATTTTTCTTGAACTTTCTTCATTTCTGGCTGAATTGCACCCATTTTAGCAGTTGATTTAGTTTGTTTAATACTTAATGGCAATAATATTACTCTTATTATAACTGTAAATATAATTATTGTTAATCCAAATGATATATCATTATTTGGTATAAGCGTATTCACTCCATTATGTATCAAGAAAAAGAACTTTGAAAGTGGATCACTTAAAAACTGTAATTTCAAATACAAAACCTCCCAAGTGGTTATTTAACTGGATCAAAGCCGCCCTTATTATAAGGATGACATCTAAGTATTCTCTTTATTCCCATAATAGATCCTTTTATTGCTCCGTGTTTTTCAATAGCTTCTAAAGTATACTGAGAACATGTAGGGTAAAATATACAACAAGGCCTCTTAAACGGTGATATATATTTTCTATAACATTTAATTCCCAGTATAAGTATTTTTTTCATTATTAATTAAACCAGCTTTCTTAAGTAGTTTAGTCAAAGCACTCTCTATTTCTTTATAATTTTTAGAGTTAGAAGGGTTCCTTGCAATAAACACTAAATCATATCCTGTTTTTAATCCTACATTATTAAGCCTATAGTTTTCGCTTATTAATCTTTTAACTCTACCGCGAATTACACTGTTTCCTACCTTTTTACTAACGGATATTCCACATCTATTAATATCTTTACCATTTCTATAAATATATAATACTAATAATTGGTTAGAAAAAGATTTTCCTCTTCTATATACTGTTCTAAATTCAGTATTCTTTCTAATTCTATATTTCTTAACATTAATATTAATATTAGCCGCCCTCTTTTCCGCAAATTGCAGAAAAAGGCCACATTAGCGGCCTTTATGCTGTCAATTTTTTTCTACCTTTTTGTCTTCTTTTTTGAAGAATGTTTCTGCCAGAAGCGGTTTTCATTCTCTTTCTAAATCCGTGTTCTTTTTTTCTTTGTCTTTTCTTAGGTTGGTAAGTCATGAACATATCTACTACACCTCCTTCTTTAAACCATACATTATAGCAATCATCTTACAATCGCATTTTTACAGTTTTACTATTAGATTATATAGTCACATCATCTTAATGTCAAGATAAGCATTTTTATTACTATTGTTAATATTTTTTATATTTATATGTTTTTTTGTGGATAACTTCTTGAACACCTTGTTATTTTTTGATATTATATAAGAAAGAACTGTGAATAACCTGTTTATTGATAAAGTTATTCACAACTTGTGGACAAAACTGTTAATAACTACTACAATATTGTATTAAACTTCTTTTGATTATCTATTTTTAGCTATATAAGCAGATTTATTTCTTAATTTAATATGTTAATAGTTTTTTTTGTATTGTTAACAATTTAAGTCCTGTTAAAAATATAAGCATAGTTATTAACATGTGTATATTTTTAATGCTATTTATCAACAACCTACAATGTATTAATTTATTGCTTATAACTTTGTTTATAATGTTGTTTATATATTGTTTGTTTTTACATAAAATTTTTTTATTTGAACTGGAGGGTAGGAAATGAGCACCCAAATTAAAGATATCTGGGAAAAAACTTTAAGTATAATAAAAGGTGAACTTACAGAGGTGAGTTTTAATACTTGGATTAAAAGTATAGAACCTATGGCCTTAGATAATAATACTTTTAAATTAGGTGTTCCTAATAATTTTACCAAAGACATTCTTGAAAATAGATATAAGGATTTAATAATGAATGCTGTTAAATTGATTACTTCTAAAACATATAAAATAGAATTCTTTATATTATCTGAGGACGTAGCCGAAATTGAAACACCTAAAGCGAAACGAGAAGCTAATAGGAATAATATAATATTTAATGATGAAATGTCTGCAACACTAAACCCAAAATATACCTTTGATTCTTATGTAATTGGCAATAGTAATCGATTTGCTCACGCTGCATCACTTGCTGTAGCTGAATCCCCTGCGAAAGCTTATAATCCACTATTTATTTATGGAGGGGTTGGTCTTGGAAAAACGCATTTAATGCATGCTATTGGTCATTATATATTAGCAAACAACCCAAAGTCTAAGGTTGTTTACGTTTCTTCTGAAAAGTTTACAAACGAACTTATCAATTCTATTAAAGACGACAAAAACGTAGAATTTAGAAACAAGTACAGAAATGTGGACGTACTTCTAATTGATGATATTCAATTTATTGCAGGTAAAGAACGTACGCAAGAAGAGTTCTTCCATACATTTAATGATCTTCATGAAGCAAATAAGCAAATTATTTTATCTAGTGATAGACCACCTAAAGAAATACCTACTCTAGAGGATAGATTGAGGTCTAGATTTGAATGGGGTCTTATAGCTGATATACAACCACCGGATTTTGAAACTAGAATAGCTATTTTGAAGAAAAAAGCAGATATAGAGAATTTAAATATTCCAAACGAAGTATTGGTGTATATTGCTACTAAAATAAAATCTAACATAAGAGAGCTAGAAGGCGCTCTTATTCGAATTGTAGCTTTTTCTTCACTAACTAATAAAGAAATTGGTATAGATTTGGCATCAGAAGCACTTAAAGATATTATTTCTAGTAGAAATTCAAAACAAGTAACTATTGAGCTAATACAAGATATAGTTTCTAGCTATTTCAATTTAAAAATTGAGGATTTTAAATCTTCGAGGCGAACTAGGAACATAACATTTCCTAGACAAATCGCAATGTATTTGTGCAGAAAGCTTACTGATATGTCTCTCCCTAAAATAGGTGAAGAATTTGGAGGTAGGGATCATACAACTGTAATCCACGCATGTGAGAAAATATCTAATGGTCTTAAAGAAGATGAAAATTTACAAGATAACATAGCAGAACTAACTAAAAAAATAAGTCAAAAATAGTATAATCCCGATATTAACAGGTGTTGATACTATATATATATAATCCTGTGTATAAAATAATACATAAAACGTAGCTGTTGATATTGTGGATAACTGTGATTTTTTTTTGCATACTTATCCACAATCATTTCTACCTAGCATTGTTGCAGCTTATAGTCTAAGATAGGTTCTTAACATATCAACAGCCCCTACTACTATTACTACTAATAATTTATTATTATCTTACCTATCTTTAATAAATTTCCCATGTGGATAAGGAGGTCTTTATTATATGAAATTTATATGTGAAAAAAGTATATTACAAGAAGCAATTTCAAACGTTCAAAAAGCTATTACAGGAAAATCAACTTTACCCGTATTACAAGGTATATTAATAACTGCTAAGAACGGAGAAGTAACTCTTATAGGATCTGATGTTGATTTAAGCATTGAGGCCAAAATTAATGCAGAGGTTATGGAAGATGGAAGTGTAGTTTTAGATTCTAAGCTTTTTGGTGAAATCATAAGAAAATTACCCAATAGTGCAATAGAGATAGCAACAGATGAAAATAACTCTATTAAAATCGTTTGCCAAAAATCATATGCAACTATAATACATATGAATAGTGATGATTATCCCAATTTACCAAATATAATAGAGAACATGATCTTTTCAATTTCTCAGAAAGTATTAAAAAACATGATGAAAGGTACTATTTTTGCAGTTGCGCAAGATGAGACTAGACCAATTCTTACAGGAGTCTTATTTGAAATAAAAGATAAAAACCTTAATCTTGTAGCTTTAGATGGTTATAGGGTTGCATTTAGAAGTGAACCAGTAGATAACGATTTTAATATAAATGCTGTAATTCCAGGTAAGACATTAAGTGAAGTATCAAAAATACTAGAAGAAACAGATGAGAACGTTAATATAACATTCACACCAAATCATATTTTATTTAATATTGGAAAAACGAAGGTTATATCAAGGTTACTCGAAGGTGAATTCATAAAATATAGCTCAATAATACCTGAGGAATATAATCTAAAAATTACAGCTAAAAGACATGAATTATTAAGCTGTATAGAACGGGCTTCTCTTATGGCAAAAGAGGGAAATACCAATTTAGTTAAATTCAACATAGAAGAAGATAACATGATAATCACTTCTAATTCTCAATTGGGAAAGGCCAGAGAAGAAATAAATATAATTTTGCAAGGTGAGTCTCTTCAAATTGCATTTAACTCAAAATACCTAATAGAACTTCTAAAAATAATGGAAGAAGAAGAGATAATTATGGAGTTTTCTAGTGGAGTTAATCCTTGTGTTGTAAAAAACAAAGAAAAAAATAATTGTACGTATATGGTATTGCCGGTAAGAATAAGAGCTAATAATTAATTTAAAATATATTTTTAATAATATTTGGAAAAGAAGGTTTTGAAATGAATGAAATAAAAATAGAAACAGATATAATAAAATTAGATTCTTTTCTAAAATGGGCTGGGATAGCTTGTTTAGGTTCAGAAGCAAAATTTTATATCAAAAATGAGGATATTAAAGTCAATGGAGAAATAGAAACTCAAAGAGGTAAGAAATTATCTAAAGGCGATATAATTGAGTTTAACAGCGAAACTTATAAAATAATTTAAATTATATGAATGCACCGGAAAATTTTAAAATAATCTCCGGTGCACAATTTATGTCTATAATAATAAAATTTATAAGAAGTTATTTATATATATAAAATAATAAACTTATATATATATGTTATAATCATAATAGGTGATTGTATGCATATAAAATATTTACAACTTGAAAATTTCAGGAATTATAATAAATTATTTATAGAATTAAATAAAGGTACTAACGTATTTGTAGGGGATAATGCACAAGGAAAAACAAATATTTTGGAAGCTATTTATTATTGTAGTTTAGCTAAGTCTCACAGAACCAATAGGGATAAGGAATTGATAAATTGGAACGGCACAGAAGCATATATAAAGCTTTATGTGTGTAAAACTAGATTAGATAAAAAAATAGAAATAAAGATTTTTAAAGAAGGTAGAAAAGGAGTTAATATAAATTCTATAAAAGTTCAAAAACTCTCCGAGTTAGTAGGAAGTTTCAATGTGATTATGTTTTCACCCGAAGATTTAAATATTGTTAAAGAATCTGCATCATACAGGAGAAAATTCTTAGATATAGAGCTTTGTAAGTTAAGCCGTCGTTACTACTATAGTTTATCGCAATATAAAAAAGTTTTGAATGAGAGAAACTTGACTATAAAAAAATGGAATACAAATAGTGATATTATAGATGTATATGATAAGCAACTTAGTGAATTCGGTGCAATTATAATAAAAGATAGAATAACTTATATAGAGAAATTAAACAAAATATCAAAAACAATACATAGCAATATAACATCCAAAAGTGAAGTAATAGATATTAAATATCTAACGCCTATTAAGGAGTTAGATAATATACGAGAAAATTTTTACTTGCTTTTATGTAAAAATAGGAAAAGAGATATAGAAACTAAAACTACATCAATAGGCCCACATAGGGATGATTTTTCCATAGACCTTAATGGTATCAATGCTAGAATATTTGGATCCCAAGGTCAACAGAGAACTTCAGTTTTAACAATTAAGTTTGGAGCTCTAGCGATAATAAAAGAACTAACTGGAGAATACCCAGTATTATTACTTGATGATGTTTTGTCTGAATTAGATACAAAAAGGCAAGAATATATATTAAAATCTATAAAAGAAGTTCAAACATTAATTACATGCAACGGGATTAATGATATAAGAAAATATTTAAACTCAGGAAGTAAGATATTTGAAGTTATGTCAGGCGAAGTAAAAGTAATGACATAGATTCAAATAAAGTAGAATGTATTATCAAGGAGGATATTATATGTTTTTACATTTAGGGGAAAATGTAGTAGTGCCTATAAAAGACATTATAGGTATATTTGACATGGAAACTACTATGTATAGCTCGGACACTATCCAATTTTTAAGAATGGCCGAAGAAGATGGTTTTGTAGAGCGGATAACAAAAAATATTGCTAAATCTTTTGTAATTGCAGAGGTAGATAAAAAAAGTAAAATATATATATCACCAATATCATCTTCAACTTTATGCAAAAGAACAGAAACTGTATATTATGCGCTTTAGAGTAAGTTAGGAGGATATACATGGAAAATAATAATATTTATGACGAAAGTCAAATACAAGTACTTGAAGGATTAGAAGCAGTAAGAAAAAGACCTGGTATGTATATAGGTAGCACTAGCATTAGGGGTCTTCATCACTTAGTTTATGAAATTGTAGATAATAGTATTGACGAGGCCTTAGCAGGCTTTTGTAAGAATATTAATGTAATTATACACAAAGACAACTCTATAACTGTTATAGATGACGGTCGTGGTATGCCCGTAGGAATGCATCATAAAATGAAAATACCTACTGTAGAAGTTATAATGACTGTACTACATGCAGGTGGTAAATTTGGTGGTGGAGCATATAAAGTATCCGGTGGTCTTCATGGTGTTGGTTCATCTGTAGTTAATGCATTGTCTGTGATTTGTGAAGTAGAGGTTAAAGTTGATGGTGATATATGGAAACAAACTTTTTCAAAGGGTAAAACTACTAGTACACTTGTAAATATAGGAACAACGCAGGAACATGGAACAAAAGTGTTCTTTACCCCTGATCCAGAAATTTTTGAAGAAATTGATTTTGATTTTGAAACTTTGTCTCAAAGACTTAGAGAGTTGGCCTTTTTAAATAAAGGTTTAAGAATAACCCTTGAAGATGAACGAGAAGAGAAAAAGCAAGATTTCTTGTATGAGGGAGGAATAAAATCTTTTGTAGATTATTTGAATAGAAATAAAGGAACAATTCATGAAACCATATACATGGAAGGAAATAAGGATGATTATGTTGTTGAAATAGCATTACAATACAACGATACATATACAGAAAATATATTTTCATTTGCTAACAATATAGATACTGTGGAAGGTGGAACACACCTAGTTGGTTTTAAGTCGGCATTAACAAGAGTAGTAAATGATTATGCTAAAAAATTTGGGTTTTTAAAGGAAAATGATAAAAACCTATCAGGTGAAGATGTAAGGGAAGGTCTTACAGCAGTAATATCTATAAAGCTTACTGATCCTCAATTTGAAGGGCAAACAAAAACTAAACTTGGTAATAGTGAAGTAAGGGGCATAGTTGATAGTATAGTTGGTGAGTCTATCAGTAATGTTCTAGAGGAAGATCCACAACTAGGTAAAAACATAATTGATAAAGCATTAAATGCAGCAAGAGCTCGCGAAGCAGCAAAAAAAGCAAGAGAATTTACAAGACGAAAGTCTGTACTAGAAAGTACTACACTTCCAGGTAAATTATCAGATTGTGCTTCAAAAGATCCTATGGAATGTGAGATATATCTGGTGGAGGGTGATTCAGCGGGTGGTTCAGCAAAACAGGGTAGAGACAGAAGATTCCAAGCTATACTTCCTCTTAAAGGAAAAATAATGAATGTTGAAAAGCAAAGAATTGATAAAATGCTCGCATCTCTAGAGATTAGGGCTATGATAACCGCTTTTGGTGCTGGTATAGGAAAGGATTTTGATGTAAAAAAAATAAGGTACGATCGTATTATTATTATGACAGATGCGGACGTAGATGGAGCACATATTAGAACTTTATTACTAACATTTTTCTATAGATACATGAAAGAATTAGTAGAGCAAGGACACGTATATGTAGCTCAACCTCCACTATATAAAGTTTCTAAAGCCAAAAAAGAGCATTATGTATATACTGACAAGGAATTAAAAGCTTTGCTTTTAGAAATAGGCGGAAAAGATAATAACACCGATATACAAAGATACAAAGGTCTTGGGGAAATGGATGCACACCAACTTTGGGATACGACAATGAACCCTGAAGAGCGTATACTCCTTCAGGTACAGGTTGAGGATGCAATGGCAGCGGATGAAATATTCACTATTCTTATGGGCGATAAAGTAGAACCTCGTAGAGAGTTTATACAAGAAAATGCTAAAGGTGTGCTTAACTTAGATATATAGCTTGATAATGCATTCAAGCATATCAATCTACTACTACGAAGGTTAATCCATTAAGGTAATTACCGTCACCCATGGAGTATGATGAAATTGCTTTCTAGAGTGGCATTAAAATATTTTGTTTAAAGAGGTGTAACATGATTAATAATCAGGGAAAAATTTTACCTATTGATATAAGACGTGAAATGAAAAAATCTTATATAGATTACGCTATGAGTGTTATTGTAAGCCGTGCGCTTCCAGATGTACGAGATGGGCTTAAACCTGTCCATAGAAGAATATTATTCTCTATGCATGAATTAGGATTAACACCAGAGAAAGGATACAGAAAGTGTGCCAGAATTGTAGGGGATGTTTTAGGTAAATATCACCCACATGGGGATACTGCAGTGTATGGTGCATTAGTTAGAATGGCTCAAGATTTTTCACAAAGATGTACGTTGGTAGATGGGCATGGAAATTTTGGGTCTGTAGACGGTGATTCAGCGGCGGCAATGAGATATACAGAAGCTAAAATGAGCAAAATTACAACGCAAATGCTTAGAGATATTAATAAAGAGACAGTAGATTTCATTCCTAATTTTGATGGAGAAGAAAAGGAACCATCAGTGCTACCATCAAGATTTCCTAATCTTTTAGTTAATGGATCAACAGGAATTGCTGTAGGGATGGCAACCAATATACCTCCACATAACCTAATAGAAGTTATAGACGGAGTACTTATGGTTATTGATGAACCAGAAGTTGCTATAAGTGAATTAATGACAAAAATAAAAGGTCCAGATTTTCCTACGGGAGGAATTATCCTAGGAAGAGCAGGAATAAAAAGTGCCTATGAAACAGGAAGAGGAAGAATCCTCGTAAGGGCTAAAACTGATATTGAAGATAACAAAGGCAGAAATACGATAATAGTAACAGAATTACCTTATCAAGTTAATAAAGCAAAACTTATAGAAGGTATTGCAGATTTAGTAAAAGATAAGAAGATAGATGGAATATCAGATTTAAGAGATGAATCAGATAGAGAAGGTATGAGAATTGTTATAGAACTAAAAAGAGATGCAAACCCTAATATAGTATTAAATAGGCTATTTAAACATACGAGGATGCAAGATACTTTTGGGGTTATAATGATAGCACTTGTAAATGGTGAGCCTCAAACTTTAAATTTAAAACAAGTTTTAGTTCATTATTTAGACCATCAAAAAGATGTAATAAGAAGAAGGACTCAATTTGATCTTGATAAAGCATTAGCTAGAGCTCATATTTTAGAAGGTATGAAAATTGCGCTAGACCATATTGATGAAGTAATTCGTTTAATAAGATCATCTAAAAATATTAGTGAAGCTAAAGAAAGTTTAATTAATGCTTTTGATTTATCAGAAAAACAAGCAACTGCTATTGTTGAAATGAGACTTGGGAGACTTACAGGTCTTGAAAGAGATAAAATAGAAGCTGAGTATAACGAAATAATGAAGACAGTTAATTATTTAAAAGGAATCTTAGCAGATGAGATAGTATTATTGAACATAATTAAAGACGAACTTATAGAAGTTAGAAATAAATATGGTGATACTAGAAGATCGTCAATAGAAAAAAACCCATACAGTATAGATGAGGAAGATTTAATTCAAGAGCAAGATATTGTAATAACGCTAACTCATGCAGGGTATATAAAGAGGCTTCCAGCTGATACTTATAGTGCTCAAAAAAGAGGGGGTAGGGGGATACAAGGTGTTACTACAAAAGAAGATGATTTTGTGGAACATATTTTTACAACTACCACTCATAATAATATTTTATTCTTCACAAACAAAGGAAAATCATTTAAATTAAAAGCATATGAGATTCCAGAAGGTGGAAGAACAGCTAAGGGAACAAACTTGATAAATATTATACCTTTAGATAGCGATGAAAAGATTCAAGCAGTTATATGTCTTAAGGAATTCTTAGAGGATAATTATCTTGTAATGGGAACAAAACATGGCTTAATTAAGAAAACATCACTTGATAAATATGCTGCTATAAGAAAGAATGGTTTAAATGCAATAAATTTAAGAGAAGATGATGAACTAATTGGAGCTGCAATAACTACTGGAGATAGCGAAATGCTGTTTGTTACAAGAAATGGTTATTCTATAAGATTTAGTGAAAAAGATGTAAGAGGTATGGGAAGAACTGCAACTGGAGTTAAGTCTTTAACTTTAAGACAAGGCGATATTGTAGTGTCTATGAATATAGTTAAGCCTGAAGAAGAACTTTTAGTTATAAGTGAAAATGGATTTGGAAAGAGAACCTTGGTTTCAGAATACTCACTCCAACGTAGAGGTGGTAAGGGCGTAATAACTTATAAGGTGTCAGATAAAACAGGAAAACTTGTAGGGGCTAGAATAGTAAAAGATGGAGACGAAATGATACTTATAAACAGTAATGGTGTTGTTATAAGATTAAATGTAGATGGAATATCAACTACAAGTAGGAATACCATGGGAGTTACTTTAATGAGGAATGGAGAAGGAGATAATATAGTTGCTATAGCTAAAATAAATTGTAGTGATGAAATTAATACAGATGAGAATTCTTTGCAAGAAGAAACAAATTCTGTACAAGAAAAAGCTGACTCTGTTCAAGAGAACATTAAAGAAACTTCTGATAATGAGGAACATGAATTAGAAACAACTAGTGAAGTAAATGATAAAATAGAATATTAAAATATTAAAGTACTTATTTGGAGTTATTTCAAATAAGTACTTTTTTTAATCTGTGGTTATGTATTATAACTAACCTAGTGTATCTCAAGCAGTAAATCAGAGAAAAACAAAGATATATATATAAGGATTAGTATAATCTATGTAGGAATAGAACTATTGTAAATACAGTAATAAATAGATTTGATACAATATTCCTTGTCGTTACGAATTAGTAACAATAGCAGTTTAATTTTAAAGATCAAATAATTTTCTAAACTCAAAATAATATTTGAAAAAATAGAAAAATATATTGACAATTTTAAAATTAAATAGTAAAATAGTAGAAGTCGTCACATGATGACAAAATAAATTGGTCTTTGAAAATTAAACAGAGAAATAGGTAAAGATAGCGAAATAATATTTCGTTAAACCAGTTAATTACTTTAGTATAAAGTAAAATTTAGTCGTAAGATTAAAAGTATGTAATGAGCTTGCGTAACAACTTAACAGTTGTCGCAGATTAATCATTTCAACTAAAAAAGTGTAAACTTTTAAATTGAGAGTTTGATCCTGGCTCAGGACGAACGCTGGCGGCGTGCCTAACACATGCAAGTCGAGCGATGAAACCTTTCGGGGTGGATTAGCGGCGGACGGGTGAGTAACACGTGGGTAACCTGCCTCAAAGAGGGGAATAGCCTCCCGAAAGGGAGATTAATACCGCATAATATGTTTTGGTCGCATGATCGAAACATCAAAGGATTTTTCTTCGGAAAATTCCACTTTGAGATGGACCCGCGGCGCATTAGCTAGTTGGTGAGGTAACGGCTCACCAAGGCGACGATGCGTAGCCGACCTGAGAGGGTGATCGGCCACATTGGAACTGAGACACGGTCCAGACTCCTACGGGAGGCAGCAGTGGGGAATATTGCGCAATGGGGGAAACCCTGACGCAGCAACGCCGCGTGAATGATGAAGGCCTTCGGGTTGTAAAGTTCTGTCTTCTGGGACGATAATGACGGTACCAGAGGAGGAAGCCACGGCTAACTACGTGCCAGCAGCCGCGGTAATACGTAGGTGGCAAGCGTTGTCCGGATTTACTGGGCGTAAAGGATGCGTAGGCGGACATTTAAGTCAGATGTGAAATACCCGAGCTTAACTTGGGTGCTGCATTTGAAACTGGGTGTCTAGAGTGCAGGAGAGGTAAGTGGAATTCCTAGTGTAGCGGTGAAATGCGTAGAGATTAGGAAGAACACCAGTGGCGAAGGCGACTTACTGGACTGTAACTGACGCTGAGGCATGAAAGCGTGGGGAGCAAACAGGATTAGATACCCTGGTAGTCCACGCCGTAAACGATGAATACTAGGTGTCGGGGGTCGAACCTCGGTGCCGCCGTTAACACATTAAGTATTCCGCCTGGGGAGTACGATCGCAAGATTAAAACTCAAAGGAATTGACGGGGGCCCGCACAAGCAGCGGAGCATGTGGTTTAATTCGAAGCAACGCGAAGAACCTTACCTAGACTTGACATCCCCTGCATAACCCAGAGATGGGCGAAGTCCTTCGGGACAGGGTGACAGGTGGTGCATGGTTGTCGTCAGCTCGTGTCGTGAGATGTTGGGTTAAGTCCCGCAACGAGCGCAACCCTTATCATTAGTTGCTACCATTAAGTTGAGCACTCTAGTGAGACTGCCCGGGTTAACCGGGAGGAAGGTGGGGATGACGTCAAATCATCATGCCCCTTATGTCTAGGGCTACACACGTGCTACAATGGTGAGTACAAAGAGATGCAAGACCGCAAGGTGGAGCCAAACTCAAAAACTCATCCCAGTTCGGATTGTAGGCTGCAACTCGCCTACATGAAGCCGGAGTTGCTAGTAATCGCGAATCAGCATGTCGCGGTGAATACGTTCCCGGGCCTTGTACACACCGCCCGTCACACCATGAGAGTTGGTAACACCCGAAGTCCGTGAGGTAACCGTAAGGAGCCAGCGGCCGAAGGTGGGATTGATGATTGGGGTGAAGTCGTAACAAGGTAGCCGTAGGAGAACCTGCGGCTGGATCACCTCCTTTCTAGGGAGTAGATGTATTGACTTCGGTCGATGCAATAGAAGAATATTAATTTGTTCTTCAAAAATATCTATTGTAATTAATCGTACCTAGTTCTCTGTTTAATTTTGAGAGACTAATTTTATCTAACTCTTAGGAGTTAGATAATGAATAGTTTTTCTTAAAATGTTCTTTGAAAATTGCACAGTGAAAAAAGTTGTTTTAAAAAAATTAAAACTACGCAAGTAGTTTATAAATTAATTTAATACAATTTCGCAAAATTAATATAACCGTCTATGTAAATAGACAGAATCAAGGTCAAGCTACAAAGGGCGCATGGCGAATGCCTTGGCACTAGGAGCCGAAGAAGGACGCGTTAAGCTGCGATAAGCTTTGGGTAGGCGCAAATAGCCTGTGATCCAAAGATTTCCGAATGGGGGAACCCACATAGTAACAACTATGTACTGCATACTGAATAAATAGGTATGCAGAGGTAGACCCGGGGAACTGAAACATCTAAGTACCCGGAGGAAGAGAAAGAAACATCGATTTCCTAAGTAGCGGCGAGCGAAAGGGAAAGAGCCCAAACCCAGGTCTTTGATCTGGGGGTTGAGGATAGATCATAAATACTGCAATTCCTTAATTGAAGATAGCTGGAAAGCTGCTCCGCAGAAGGTAATAGGCCTGTAAATGAAAAGGAAAAACAGTCAGATCTAATCCAGAGTACCACGAGACACGTGAAACCTTGTGGGAAGCTGGGAGGACCACCTCCCAAGGCTAAATACTACCTAGTGACCGATAGTGAAGAAGTACCGTGAGGGAAAGGTGAAAAGAACCCCGGAAGGGGAGTGAAATAGAACCTGAAACCGTGTGCCTACAACCGGTCGAAGCACTTTATATGTGTGACGGCGTGCTTTTTGTAGAACGAGCCAACGAGTTACGATATGTAGCAAGGTTAAGTACTTAAGGTACGGAGCCGAAGGGAAACCAAGTCTGAATAGGGCGCATAGTTGCATGTCGTAGACCCGAAACCGGGTGACCTATCCATGGCCAGGATGAAGCGGAAGTAAAATTCCGTGGAGGTCCGAACCACGTTGGTGTTGAAAAACCATGGGATGAGCTGTGGATAGCGGAGAAATTCCAATCGAACTCGGAGATAGCTGGTTCTCCTCGAAATAGCTTTAGGGCTAGCGTCGATTAATTGAGTAATGGAGGTAGAGCACTGAATGGGCTAGGGGCTGACAACAGTTACTGAACCCTATCAAACTCCGAATGCCATATACTTTTATTTCGGCAGTCAGACTGCGAATGATAAGATCCGTAGTCAAAAGGGAAACAGCCCAGACCATCAGCTAAGGTCCCAAAGTGTAAGTTAAGTGGAAAAGGATGTGGGATTTCTAAGACAACTAGGATGTTGGCTCAGAAGCAGCCACTCATTTAAAGAGTGCGTAATAGCTCACTAGTCAAGAGATCCTGCGCCGAAGATGTCCGGGGCTAAAACTTACCACCGAAGCTATGGGTGTACACAATTGTGTACGCGGTAGAGGAGCTTTCTGTACTGGCTGAAGTCATACCGTAAGGAGTGGTGGACGGTACAGAAGTGAGAATGTTGGCATGAGTAGCGAGAGTTAAGTGAGAATCTTAACGGTCGAAAACCTAAGGTTTCCTGAGGAAGGCTCGTCCTCTCAGGGTTAGTCGGGACCTAAGCCGAGGCCGAAAGGCGTAGGTGATGGACAATCGGTTGATATTCCGATACCACCAATGGACGTTATTAGAAATGGGATGACGCAGGAGGATAAGATGTGCACACTATTGGATGTGTGTCTAAGCATTTAGGCGGAGCAGACAGGCAAATCCGTTTGCTCTTAACGCTGAGATGTGATGGGGAAGGGAATTTATTCCTGAAGTATCTGATTCCACGCTGCCAAGAAAAGTCTCTATCGAGGATATTGGTGCCCGTACCGCAAACCGACACAGGTAGGTGAGGAGAGAATCCTAAGACCATCGGAAGAATTGTTGTTAAGGAACTCGGCAAATTGACCCCGTAACTTCGGGAGAAGGGGTGCCTACGTAAGTAGGTCGCAGAGAATAGGCCCAAGCAACTGTTTAGCAAAAACACAGGTCTCTGCTAAAGCGAAAGCTGATGTATAGGGGCTGACGCCTGCCCGGTGCTGGAAGGTTAAGGGGATTACTTAGCGCAAGCGAAGGTATGAACTTAAGCCCCAGTAAACGGCGGCCGTAACTATAACGGTCCTAAGGTAGCGAAATTCCTTGTCGGGTAAGTTCCGACCCGCACGAATGGCGTAATGATTTGGGCACTGTCTCAACAACACATCCGGCGAAATTGTAGTGCAAGTGAAGATGCTTGCTACCCGCGATTGGACGGAAAGACCCCGTAGAGCTTTACTGTAGCTTAGCATTGAATTTCGGTATTGTCTGTACAGGATAGGTGGGAGACTGAGAAACATGGGCGTCAGCCTGTGTGGAGTCATCCTTGGGATACCACCCTGACAGTACTGAGGTTCTAACTGGAGGCCATGAATCTGGTCACAGGACATTGTTAGGTGGGCAGTTTGACTGGGGCGGTCGCCTCCAAAAAAGTAACGGAGGCGCCCAAAGGTTCCCTCAGCGCGGTTGGAAATCGCGCGAAGAGTGCAAAGGCAGAAGGGAGCCTGACTGCGACACTTACAAGTGGAGCAGGGACGAAAGTCGGGCTTAGTGATCCGGTGGTACCTCGTGGGAGGGCCATCGCTCAACGGATAAAAGCTACCTCGGGGATAACAGGCTGATCTCCCCCAAGAGTCCACATCGACGGGGAGGTTTGGCACCTCGATGTCGGCTCGTCGCATCCTGGGGCTGAAGTAGGTCCCAAGGGTTGGGCTGTTCGCCCATTAAAGCGGCACGCGAGCTGGGTTCAGAACGTCGTGAGACAGTTCGGTCCCTATCCGTCGCGGGCGTAGGAAATTTGAAGGGAGCTGTCCTTAGTACGAGAGGACCGGGATGGACAAACCTCTGGTGCACCAGTTGTCACGCCAGTGGCATCGCTGGGTAGCTATGTTTGGAAGGGATAAACGCTGAAAGCATCTAAGCGTGAAGCCCACCCTGAGATGAGATTTCCCATAACTCGCACGTAAGTGCGGTGTTAGTAAGACTCCTGGAAGACCACCAGGTTGATAGGTTAGAGGTGTAAGCATGGTAACATGTTCAGCTGACTAATACTAATAAGTCGAGGGCTTGACCTAAATATATAATTAAAAGTAATGCGATATACTTCTTTCGCAGAAATTATTTCTTTCGTAAGAAAGAAACTAAGCTTCTGACAAAGGAAGAAGATTAATTCACTGTGCAATTTTGAGAGAATATCTCATAAAGTATATTGACAAGTTAACAATAGCTTGGTATACTTTAATTGTAAGGTTAATGCCTTATAAATCTGGTGATTATGGCATGAAGGTAACACCCGTTCCCATACCGAACACGAAGGTTAAGCTTCAATGCGCCGATGGTACTGCAGGGGTGACCTTGTGGAAGAGTAGGTTGTCGCCAGGTCAATACATGGATCTTTAGCTCAGCTGGTTAGAGCTACCGGCTCATAACCGGTCGGTCCGGGGTTCGAGTCCCTGAAGGTCCACCATATGTGGGGATATAGCTCAGCTGGGAGAGCACCTGCCTTGCACGCAGGGGGTCAAGGGTTCGATTCCCTTTATCTCCACCAAAAAACAGTCCAAATATGGGCTGTTTTTTATTTCGTTAAAAATTAGTCCTTAACGACATTTCAAAAGGAAATGATTTAATTATAGATTTATTAGGTAAGATGTATTACAATATAAAAGCAATAATATGAAATATGAAAGGAACTTTATGATGTCACTATATAGAGTAAAGCAGTTTTACAGGTCAATGGTTTCGAAGATTAATGATGAAGATTTAGAGTTTCTTAAAATGCATTTAGAAACTTATGAATTACAATTATTAAACCAATTACCTACTTATGAGCAAAAACACTGTATAAATGTAGCTAGGGATGTAAAATTAACTTGTAATCAAAGAAAGTTAGAATCAAATGATTTGATAAAGGTTGCATTGCTTCATGATATAGGTAAAATATATAATAGTATGAATCCAATAGATAAAGCTATAATGGTTATAATTCACAAGGTGACAAATGGAAAAATTAGAACATATAAGAAAAATAAAAATGTTAATATTTATTATAATCATGGAGATATAGGATATAGTTTATTAAGGAAGTATGGTTACAACGATAGAATTTTATTTTTAGTGAAAAATCATCATAATAATAATATAACAGGTGATATAGAATTAGATTTATTAAAAGAATGTGATGATAGAAATTAAGAAACTAATATATAGTTTCTTTTTTTGATTTATCACAGTAAAAGTATATATTAGATAAATATACTTATAAAAAAGGATGCTTTTAATTTAAAATCATTTATATGTTATAAAGTATTTCTAATAATACATAAAGAGTGATAGAATATAATTAAATACAAATATTGGGAGGAAAGAATGGATTCAAAGGAAAGAAGAGGATATATTAAAAACAAATTATTTAAAGACAATATTACATGTAAAGGTAACTTTTTAGCAGAGAAACTAGGGGTTACAAGACAAGTTATAGTAAAAGATATTGCAATTATAAGGGCAGAAGGTGTAAATATAATTGCGACTTCAGAAGGTTATTTAATACCTAAAGAAGAAAGTAATTATGTAAGGCGGGTAATTGCAGTTTCACACACAAGAGACGATATATATAATGAGCTTGAATGCATTGTAAAATTTGGGGGTATAGTAGAGGATGTAACAGTAGAACACTCTTTATACGGTGAAATAAGAGCAATGCTCATGATAAAGACAATTATGGATATTGAGAAATTCACAAGAAAGTTTAAAGAATTTAGTGCCAAGCCATTATCCTCGTTAACTAAAGGAATACACTTACATACTATAAAAGCGGATAATGAAGAGATTATAGAGTGTATTATAAAAGAATTAAAAAATAAGAATTACTTAATTTGTGAGTAATTTAATTATTAAAGGAGAAAGTATTATGGAAAATGTTGCACTTTTAAAATGTACGGAATATGATGTCGATTTAGTAGAAAAAGAGTTGCGAGAGGGATTTGAATTATTGGGTGGACACCAATTTTTGAAACAATTAATACCAAAAAACAGTAAAGTACTTTTAAAGCCTAATATGTTAAGTGTTGAGAGTAAAGGATCGCCAGTAGTAACTCATTATGCTGTTTTTGAAGCAGTAATTAGAGTTATTAGGGAATATTCTAGTTACATTAGCTTTGGTGATTCGCCTGGCTTCGGAGATTCAAGAAAAGCAGCAGAAAAATCTGGTCTTATGGAGGTTGCTGATAAATACGGAGTTACTTTTGAGGATTTTAAAGAGTCAGTACATATTAAATTAGATAATTCTATTTTATGTAAATCTTGGAATATCTCTAAAGCTGCTTATGAGGCAGACGTTGTTATATCACTGCCAAAACTTAAAACACATGCTATGGCCTATTATACAGGAGCTGTAAAAAATCAATTTGGTTGTATACCAGGAACGCAAAAAGCAACTTGGCATACAAGAATGCCTGATGCAAATAATTTTTGCAAGATGCTTTTGGATTTGAATACGGCCGTTGGGACTAATTTTGCTATTTTAGACGGTATAATTGCTATGGAAGGTAATGGACCTAAAAGTGGACAGCCATATAAAATGAATACTTTAATTATGGGACAGAGCTTAACAGCTGTGGATTCCACTGCCGTTAGACTTATAGGTTACGATGATCCTTTGGATACACCTGTTTTAAAAGAAGCATATGATAGCAAATGGGGAGTAGTACTTTCAAAGGATATAAACATACTTGGTGAAGACTTAGAATCTATGAAAGCAAAAGATTTTAAACTATGTAGGAAGGGAGGTAACTTTTATTTTATAAACCCAGGGGTAACTAATTTTCTAAGAGAAATGATAGCACCAAACCCAACCCTAATTAAAGAAAAATGCATAGGGTGTGGAAGGTGTGCTGAGGTATGTCCAGAGAAGCCTGCGGCGATTGAGATGGTACTAAAAGGAGACATATTAAATCCTAAATGGAATATGCATGAATGTATTAGATGTTTTTGTTGTCAGGAATTATGCCCAGTTGGTGCAATTGAAACAAAATATTCAAAGTTAGCTAAATTACTAAAATTAGATAAGAGGTGATTTTTTACGAAAAGAAAAAAGACCGTAGCTATCATTATAGCAATAATAGTAATACTTTTAGCTTTCTTAGGTAACATAATTAATTTTGCTATAAACATACAGTGGTTTAAGGAAGTAGGATATTTATCAGTATATTTTACTAAATTAACATCAATTATAAAGTTAATAATACCAGTATTTATGGTGAGTTATATTGCAATATGGATGTATTATAAAACATTTAAAAGTAGTATTTTAAGATGGAAAAAGGTTGTTGAAGTGAATAAAAATAAAGAAAGATTAAAACGCAAAATTATTATATTTATAAATATTATAATCTCTTTTATAGTTTCGATTACATTTGCTTCTAACTATTGGTATACAATACTTCAGTTCGCGAATGCTACAAGTTTTAATACTGTAGACCCATTATTTAAAAAAGATATTTCATTTTTTATATTCAAACTTCCATTAATTGAATCACTATATCGAATGTTCATAACTTTGCTAGTAGTATTAGTAATTATTACTATAGTAATATACATCACATTAACTGCAAAGGATCATATATTACATTCCAATAAAGGAAATATATTTTCTAAATTTAAAAACTTTAAGAGTGGAATAACTAAATTTGCAGGAAGGCAGCTTTCCATAGTGTCTTCACTAATATTGATGCTAGTAGCTCTTGGATACTTAGTAAAAGCTTGGAATCTAGTATACTCGCCAAGAGGAATAGTATTTGGAGCAGGATATACAGATATACATGTAACCTTAAGGTTTTACCAAACAATAGCGGTGGTATCTTTAATTGCAGCCATAATTACATTTATAAGTATACTAAAATATAAAACAAAGCCTGTGATTATATCTGTTGTTGTGGTTGTTGCATTAATTTTTGGGGAACATATAACAGCAAATCTAGTTCAAAAGTTTCAAGTTCAATCGAATGAAAAAACTTTAGAAAAACCATATATTCAATATAATATAGACAATACGAGAAAAGCTTTTAATTTACATACCATAGGAGAAGTTCCATTTGAAATAAAAAATGATTTAACGAAAGAGGATATTAATTTTAATAAAGATACTATTGATAATATAAAAATAAACTCTTTTAAACCAGCATTAGAATTTTATAATCAATTTCAATATATGAGGTTTTATTATGGATTTAATGATTTAGATATTGATAGATATAATATAAATGGGAAATACAATCAAGTATTTATTGCACCAAGAGAAATTGAGTTAGAGTCATTAAAAGACAATTCAAATACTTGGCAAAATAGACATCTAGTTTATACTCATGGATACGGTGTGGCTATGAGTAAGGTAAACTCTGTAACAAGTGAAGGTCAGCCGGATTTTGTGATTAATAATATACCTTTAGAAAATAAAACAAGTATAAAAACAGATAATCCTAGAATATATTTTGGTGAAAGTACCAATGATTATAGTATAGTCAATACAAAAATTGGAGAGTTAGATTATCCTAAGGGTGGAGAAAACCAAATTAATAACTATGATGGAAAGGCTGGAATAAAGATGAGCGTCGCAAATAGAATTTTATTTGCAATAAATAAAAAAAGTACTCAGTTTTTATTATCCAACGATATAACTTCTAATAGTAAAATATTAATTGATAGAAATATAGTTCAAAGAGTAAAAAAAATTGCTCCATTTTTAACATATGATAGTGATCCATACATTGTAATTAACGAAGGAAGATTATACTGGATTATAGATGCATATACAACCTCCGATAGATATCCGTTTTCACAGCCACAAAATGGTGTGAATTATATGAGGAATTCAATTAAAGTTGTCATTGACGCAGTAGATGGAATACCTGAATTTTATATAGTTGATAAAAAGGATCCTATAGCAAATAATTATTCAAAGATATTTACAAAACTATTTAAGGATTCAGAGACAGTTCCTAGTGGTATAAAAGAACATCTTAGATATCCAGAAGTCTTATTTAATTTACAATGTAATGTACTTGGTAAATACCACATAACTGATCCTGGAGTATTTTATAACGGAGATGATGTGTGGTCTATAGCAACTAACAAAGAGAAGGTTGAGGGTAAAAATGAAAAAAACAAAGCTTCTTATGTAATAATGAAACTACCGAATGAAAGCACAGAAGAAATGATCTTACTTGAATACTTCAACACTAAAGGGCGAGATAACATGGTATCGTTATTGGCAGCAAGGATGGATGGGGACAATTATGGGAAAATGGTTTTATATAAATTCCCACCGAAGCAAACAGTATATAGCCCTGTACTATTTAAACAAAAGATGAATCAGGACACTATAATATCAAAAGAATTATCACTTTGGAATACACAAGGTTCACAAGTCCAATTTGGAGAAACATTAATTATACCAATTAAAAATTCTTTGATTTATGTAGAGCCTATGTATTTGAGAGCTAAAGGCGAGAAAAGCATACCAGAGATGAAAAAGGTTATAGTGTCTTATGGTGATAAAATAGTTTTAGCTGATAATATAGAGTTAGCGCTTGAACAAATATTTGATTATACAGACAAAAATAATATATCCCAAACTAAAGAAAAATCAAATTTAGATGAAAAATCATTGGAAAATATAAAAATTGCTAAAGAAATTTATAACAAGGCGTTGGAAGCTCAAAAAAATGGTAAGTGGGCTGAATATGGGATATTTATAAAACAATTAGGTGATACATTAAATAAAATAAGTGAGTAAAATATATTTAAATATAGTTAACATAATCAATCATATTAAAACCTCCTCAGTTTTAAATAGGATTATGTTACATTGTATTATCATGGAATGTTATCTTAGGACATATATTGTTGTATGTCCTTACTTTTATAGTATAATTTGTTTTGCGTTATGTAAAAATATATAGAGTGAGATAAATATTGTATAAAACAAAGGAATTTGAAATAAAATGTCGAATAAGTTTATATATATAAGAGTGTAAGGGGTATGGGGGTTATGTTATGAAATATACAAATAATAATTTGTATAAGGCTGGTAAAAATTCATTGTGTATAGGTACAGATTCTTTAAATATTAATAATTTACCTAAAGTAATAATAAAAAATATTTCAGATGCTCTTATAAACGGAGAAAAAATAATATTTTTTACAGATGATATATTCTATAAAAATATTGAAAAAAACTTTGATGGTGATGAAGACTTCATAAGGCATAATATAAATGAAGGTATCTTTAAAATAAAAACGTATAATATTGATACTTTTGATTATGACTATAGAGAGTTTTTAGATATTATTTTTGTTGTTAGACAAAAATTGAGAATAGTATGGGATTTTAAAAATGTAATTAGAAGAGTTGGAAAAGTAGATGTTTTAATTAAATGTGTTCAAAAAATAATAGAGTGTTCAAAAGATAATATTTCTAATATGGTATACATTAACAACAATGTATATAACTTCAATGAATTGCATAGATTTAGCAATTTATTTCAAACATTAATTATTATAGATAGAAATAAAGAAATGGAATTTAAAAATAAGGGTGAAATAGAAAAAGCAATTTGGATGCTTCAGTCTAATTCACAACTAAAATATCAGAATAAAAATTTAGTTTTATTTAATGATATTTTTTCAGATATACCCCAAAATACAGATGAAAATGAATTCAGAGAAATCGTAATGAATAAAATTAAGACTGTATGTGATGTAGATTTTTGTATTTTACATAGTTCAGTTAAAGATCAAAAAAATGCGATAGAATTGGGTAATTATTATGGGATCACTAAAAAACATAAATACTATTTGATTAAGGATATAAAAACGATCCATTATATTAATAACTTCAATGAAATGGTATTAAATAGTAATGGAGATTCATTATTAAATTTAAGTGAAATAGAGGACTCAGAATTAGTAGAAAAATTCAAGTTATTAGGCATAGTAAGCTATATGGCTATTAATGTAGAATATTATGATAGTTCTAAGGGTGTAATATGTATAGGAAGATATAAAAATAATAGAGAGCTATCTAAAAATAACATAGAACATTTAAAATCAATATGTAAAACTGCATTTTATTTAATACAGGATCAAAAAAGATTTTCTGATATGCGAAATAGACTAATACAAAACGAAAAACTGAGAGCTATGGGAGAAATGGCTGCGGGAATAACTCATGATATAAATAATATACTTACACCAATTGTAGGCTCTGTTCAACTTTTAAAGGATAAAACTAAGGAAAAAGAAAATTTGAAGTTGATTAGCATTATAGAAATATGTGCGTATGATGGAATCAATATTACTAATAAGGTTAAAAAATTAACCCAAAAATGTAATGGAAAAGATAATGATTTTGAAATTTTTAGTGTAGATAATGTAATTTCAGATGCAATAGATTTAACTAAAAGTAAATGGCTAACAGGAAGTAGTTTTAAAGGAATAAAAATAAGCATAATTAAATCATTAAAATCTAATGAGGAGATGCAAGGAAATATAACAGAAATAAGAGAGGTATTTATAAATATAATAGTAAATGCTATAGATGCTATGCCAAAAGGTGGTAAAATAGAATTCATTACTAAAAATAAAGCTAATATGGCTATTATAGAAATAAGAGATAGTGGAATGGGAATGAAAAAAGAGATTCAAAAAAGAATATTTGAACCGTTTTTTACAACAAAAGGTAATGATGGTTCAGGGCTTGGATTAAGTATCTCTTATAATATAATACTTTCACATAAAGGGAGCATGGAAATTGAAAGCAAACAAAATGTAGGAACTTCTTTTATTATTAAATTACCCCTATGTGAAAAAATAACTAAAAGTGATGACGTAGGATTAAGGGATGTAATTGATTTTGAAGGCAACATTCTTGTTATCGATGATCAGGAGCAAATAAGAAATGTTGTTGCTAGTATGATAAAATCAATTGTTAAATGTAAAACAAAGGCTTGTGGATGTGAAAATTTAGACTCAGAGTTACAAAGGAGAAAATATGATATAATTGTATGTGATTTTACCATGCCGAGTATTAATGGGTTTCAAGTTGCTGAAAAAGTTAAAAAAATAAACAATCAGACATATTTTTGCTTAATGACAGGTTGGGTGGGATCTTTTGAAGGTCAAGATATGAATAATGTTGATTTCATTTTAAATAAACCTATAAATAAAGAAAGTTTAAAAAAAATGCTTTCTTGTTATAGTATAAGAGATTGAATATCCATCAAATGACAATTACGTCTAAAATACGGGCGAAAAGAAGAATGGATGACTGTTCTTCTTTTTTAGTGAAATTAGGAAAAAATTTAACATATTGAGTCACATGTTTAAAAAAGGATATAATAATAATGTAAATTAAAACAGTTTTGTTTTATTCTGGAGGGTTACGATGGACTATGATGTACTTATTTTGGGCGGAGGAATAATTGGATGTGCAGTTGCTTATGAGATCTCAAAATATAATCTTAATATAGCTGTTATTGAAAAAGACTATGATATAGCGGATGATGTAGCATTAATAAACACTGCTATGATATATAATGGTATTGAAAGTGAAGATGTTTTAACTGCAAAGCTTGAACGTATGGGTAATAAAATGATGGATACTATAAGTGCTAAATTTAATGTTCCCTTTAAAAGGTGCGGTTCCTTAATAATTGCTCAAACTGATGAAGAGGTTGAAATAATCAAAA
Organism: Clostridium sp. CM038; assembly: GCF_055081105.1. Classification (NCBI taxonomy): domain Bacteria; kingdom Bacillati; phylum Bacillota; class Clostridia; order Eubacteriales; family Clostridiaceae; genus Clostridium; species Clostridium sp. CM038. The sequence goes on from NZ_CM143651.1 coordinate 4,047,565, forward strand.
AAATATATAATAGAGCAATAGAGCGAGGCACGAAGGACGTATTTATTTTAGACCCAGAATACATATATGAAATGGAACAAAACTTAAATATAGATGTTAAAAAAGCGTTATATTCTAAAAATACGGGGGTAATTTGTCCATTTGATTTAGCATTATCTTATGGCGAAGTGGCATTTGATAATGGTGTAAAATTTAAATTAGAAGAAGAAGTAATAGATATTCAAGAAATATCAAAAGGATTTAGAGTTGTTACTAATAAAAATAAATTCACTTGCAAAATGGTAATAAATACAACACCTTCAGAAAATTACAGTATAGTAAATGAAAAAAAACTTCATGTAAATAATAATGAAGGAATATCAAAGTATATACTTTTAGACAATGATAAAAAAGCAAGATTTTCGCATGCATTATTTATGATTAATGTTAAAGGGGAAAGTATGTATACAATTCCAACTATGGAGGGCGATACTGTAGCTGCTTTTGATACAAAAAAGAATGTCAGTTATGATGAAATAGTAAATAGGGTATCCAAGATAACAAATGGTCTAGACGATATGGATGTTAAAATGTTTTTAGAATGGCCCTTTTTCGAAGAGCCTATGATAATTGATGATAGCGGTATAGATGATGGACTTATTCAGATTAAAGGAAAGCACTACGGTCAAGTTACTATGACACCTGCTATAGCAAGCATTGTATGTGAGAGTGTAGTGAGCAAGATGGAATGCAAGCTCAAAAAAGATTTCAATGATAAAAGGCGTGAGTACTATAAGTTTAGAGAATTGTGTGACGAGGAAAGAAAAAGTATTATTAAGATAGATAAAAAATATGGTAATATAATATGCGGATGTGAAAAAGTAACTGAAGGTGAAATAGTGGATGCTATAAGGAGACCTTTAGGTGCACGGACGGTAGAAGGAGTTAAAAGAAGAACCGGTGCTGCATTTGGAAATTGTCAAGGATCACATTGTTTAAACAAGATTGTTTCTATTTTAGCAAGAGAAACCAATAAGAAAATGACAGAGATAGTTAAGGACTCAAAAAATTCTAATATTGTGTTATATAGAATAAAAGAATTTGATAGTATGTAGGAGATGATTTTATTTGAGCGAAAAAACTGATTGCAAATTTAATGAAACTAAAGCAATATTAACAACTTTAGTTAGAATAAAAGGATCTAAATTACGAAATGTAGTTCCAGTAAAAAGTAGTAAACCTATTAGTAAGAAGTTATGGATCGAATGCTCAAAAGCATTAAGCAGGATACATGTAGGTCCTCCTATAAAAATAGGGGATATAGTATGTAAAAACGTACTTAATACTGGAGTTGATATTATTTGCACAAAAAATATTGAAAGAAATACTTAATTAAAATTTTACAAGAATAAATAATTAATAATATTTAAGGAGGAATAGTCATGTTAGATTTGAAAAGAATAAGAAATAATCCAGAAGAAATAAAAAAATTAATGAAAAATAGAGGGGAAAATTTTGATTTATCAGTAATTGATGAAGTGGTATCTCTTGATAAAGCAAGAAGGGATATATTAGTTGAGGTTGAAGAATTAAAAAATAATAGGAACACTCAATCTGCGCTTATACCAAAGCTTAAGAAAAGTGGAGAAAATGTAGAAGAAATTATGTCCCAAATGAAAAAACTTTCAGATGAAATTAAAAATTTTGATATTGAGCTATATGAAGTAAATGAAAAAATTAAAAATATTATGTTAAGTATCCCAAACATACCGAGTGTAAATGTGCCAGAAGGGGATACCGAGGAAGATAATGTTGAAGTGAAAAAATGGGGAGAGCCTAAACATTTCAGCTATGCAGCTAAAGCGCATTGGGATTTGGGAACAGACAATGATATTTTAGATTTTGAAAGAGGCGCAAAGATTACGGGTTCAAGATTTACAGTGTATAAAGGCCTCGGAGCAAGGCTTGAAAGAGCACTAATAAGTTATTTTTTAGATCTTCATGTGGATAACAATGGGTATACAGAAATACTGCCTCCATATATGGTTAATAGACAAAGTATGATCGGTACGGGTCAATTACCTAAGTTTGAAGAAGATGCTTTTAAAGTGGCTAATACAGACTATTTCTTAATACCGACAGCAGAGGTACCTGTTACAAATATTTATAGAGATGAGATATTAAGTGGTCAAGATCTTCCTATAAAGCATGTTGCGTATAGTGCTTGTTTTAGACAAGAAGCAGGTTCAGCAGGAAGGGATAGTAGAGGACTTATAAGGCAACATCAATTTAATAAAGTAGAACTTCTTAAATTCACAAAGCCTGAGGATTCATATGCAGAGCTTGAAAAGTTACTTATGGATGCAGAGTCAGTATTACAAGGACTTGAATTACCTTATAGAATAGTTAAGATATGTAAAGGCGATTTAGGATTTACAGCATCATTTAAATATGATATTGAGGTTTGGATGCCAAGCTACAACAAGTATGTTGAAATATCAAGCTGTAGTAATTTTGAGGATTTCCAAGCAAGGCGTGCCAACATTAAGTATAAAGATGATAAAAAGGATAAAGCTAATTATATTCATACACTAAATGGATCAGGGGTAGCTATTGGAAGAGCATTAGCTGCAGTACTTGAAAACTACCAGAATGAAGATGGATCAGTAACTATTCCAAATGTTTTAGTGAAGTATATGGGACAAAAAACATTAATTTCAAAATAAGTATTTAAATTATTAATTTATATCATAATAATAAATGAGCAACTTAAGTATTTAATATTAAGTTGTTTATTTATTATAGTATATGAAATTGAAGTTTATGGCATGAAATATAAATGTGTTGACAGGTGATGTTTATGCTGATATAATAAATCTTGTCGTTAAGATATGGAGGGATGGTCGAGTTGGTTTAAGGCACCGGTCTTGAAAACCGACGTACGTGAAAGCGTACCGTGGGTTCGAATCCCACTTCCTCCACCATTTTTTAACGACATAAAATTAAGCTATGGAGAAATACTCAAGTGGCTAAAGAGGTGCCCCTGCTAAGGGTATAGACTGGGAAACTGGTGCGAGGGTTCAAATCCCTCTTTCTCCACCAGCAACATCTAACATTTGTTAGATGTTTTTTATTTTTACATAATATATTATGTTGGTAAATGTTTTCAAAAAAATATTGACAGGATATCAACATGCTGATATAATTAACCTTGTCGTTAAGATATGGAGGGATGGTCGAGTTGGTTTAAGGCACCGGTCTTGAAAACCGACGTACGTGAAAGCGTACCGTGGGTTCGAATCCCACTTCCTCCACCATTTTTTAACGACATAAAATTAAGCCATGGAGAAATACTCAAGTGGCTAAAGAGGTGCCCCTGCTAAGGGTATAGACTGGGAAACTGGTGCGAGGGTTCAAATCCCTCTTTCTCCACCAAAAGTATCTAACAATTGTTAGATACTTTTTTTACTTTATTGAATAACTACAAGGTGAATTATACGCCCACTGAAGTTTTTTATTTGTTAGGGCATGTAACTCATAGCTATAGAGGAGGGAGACTTTCCTTCTGAAAAATCGTTATATTACAAAATAAGTAATTTGATTATTGAATTAAAAGTAAATAAAAGGTATAATTATAGTATTAAAATAATAAAGAAGGCTAAAATATGTTAAAAGGTAATAAAATATTATTGAGATGTGTAGAGAGACGAGATTTGAATATATTTTATGATATTTGGGCTGATGAAGAGGTTAGGAGACTTGATGGTAATTTTAGATTGCCTCCATCTAAAGAGGATATATTAAATAATTTTAATAAGTTTATTAATCTTGATAAGAAATATCTTAGCATTATAAATGGAAAAGGCGTAGTTGTAGGATATATAACGTTTAGAGAAATTAGTGAAAGTAAAAATGTATATGTATTAGGTATAACTGTAGGTCAAAACTTTTGGAATAGAGGATATGGGCAAGATTCTGTAAAGGTTTTGTTAAAATATTTATTCATGGATATTGCTGCGCATAGAGTAGAGCTCGAAGTACTAGATTTTAATTTAAGAGCAATTCAATGTTATAAAAAATGTGGGTTTATAGAAGAAGGAAAGAAGAGAAAGACTTGCTTTTCCTATGGGAATTATAGGGATGTAATTATTATGGGAATTCTTAGAGAAGATTTTGTAAATAAAAGTTTGTAAATAAATCTTTACTCTTAGCATATAATATGGTAATATAGTAATGATATATATGCGTTGGTAGCTCAGTTGGATAGAGTAGCTGGCTACGAACCAGTTGGTCGCAGGTTCGACTCCTGTCCGACGCACCATAAGAACCCAGTAACTGTAATAGTTACTGGGTTCTGTCGTTTTTTTTGAAGGTTGTATAAAATATAAAAATGAAGAATAATTCCATATGTGAACAGAGATGCTGCAAATGGTGTACCGTACACCCTTTGTTAATGGCTATATGGCACCAAAGAAAAAACTGCACCAGTTCCAATGACTAAGGATCTAAATGTGAAAAATCTAAATGTGAAAAATCTAAATTTAAAGTTAAGAACTAATTATGCATAAAAAAATAGGACTGAAAAGTTATTTCAGTCCTATTTCTTCTCCCATTAATACAGAAGTTTCAAAACCTAATTGTGTTTGGTTTAGTAAATCCTCATGAATTTTTACGACATCTTTTTTAAAAAACAGGATTACAGTGGAACCACCGAATTTGAAGTACCCTTTTTCCTCTCCTTTCGTAATTTTGGCATCTGTACTATAACTTTGAAGAATTGAACCTACGCAAGTAGCACCAACCTCCATGCAAATAACATCACCAAAGTTATCTGAGTGAAAAATGCTCCATTCTCTTTTATTTTGACAAAATAATTTTTTTATATTATTTAATGCTATAGGGTTTACAGAATAATAATGACCTTTGATTCTAGTTGTATCGCTACAGACACCATCATCAATAAAATGAAAGCGATGATAATCAGTTGGGCATAATCTAAAGATTAAGCAGGTACCTCCATCGTACAAATTGTATACTTCATTATCTTGGAGTAGTTCTTTAAGCGAATAAGTAAAGCCTTTTACTTGGACTAAATCATTCAAGTTAATATTATCGTAAGCCAAAATTTTGCCGTCACAAGGCGAGATTAAAGCATTATTATTTTTATCAATTATTCGGGCACTTGTATTTAAAGGTCTTATAAAAAAATCATTAAAAGACGAATACTCATTATAAGTCTTAGTGTATAAAGACATATCAATATCAAAATCTTTAATAAAATTTTTGATTTTTCTAGAACTTATTTTTGTGTCGCAGTAATAACCATATAATTTTGAAAATAGCTTTTTCTTAAGTAATAACTCAACTAGTCCTTTTCCAGAAGGAGAGGAATAAGACCAATTTAAATACTTTTCACCAGCGACCTTTTCAATTTCATATTTATTTTGTTTTCTATTGTAATACTTAATCATAAAAATACCTCGTTTTTATAGTTTATGTTATAATTTGCCGGATTTTATTATAGAGATTAATAACCAAAAGCCCATAAATGCCGCAGCCAAAAAACCAGTTATACCAATAAGTGATATGTTATATATTTTAGGCCCTATATTAGAATTTAAAATTGTACAAGATCCTATAATCATTGAAGAAATAATAAGGCCAAAAACTAATCGGTTTATACCTTTATTTAATTCATTTATAGGAGCGTTTAAATTTTTATGTTCTAATTGAAGTTTAGCTCTTCCCGTTATTAGACTTTCAGATAATTCTATAATTTTTGATGGAAGTTTAAATGAATCTTTTATAAATGAATATGTATAAATAAGTAAAGTATTAGAATCTAGATTTTTTAATAAAGAAAATTTATTATTATCCTTTACATAAGGGATAGCTATATCTATTATTTTTATATCAGGAGCGATACTTGCTATTACACCTTCTAAAATTACAAGAGCTCTTATTAGAAGTGTAAAATCACGAGGTAGACGAATATTGTTTTGTTTAGCTATATTAAAGATTTCAGAGAGCATAACGGAAATCTGAATGTTGTTTAAAGAAACTGAAAGATAATTTACAATTAGATAATCTAAGTCTTCATATAGTTTATTTCTATCTACATAGCCCTTTTTTATTCCTATAGATAAAAGAGATGAAATCATTTTATTTATGTCATTAAGAACAACAGCTGATATCATATCATTTAGTGTTGATTTCAATGAATTCGAGAGACTCCCCATAATTCCAAAGTCAATAAAACAAATTTTACCTTCGCATATAAATATATTTCCGGGGTGTGGATCTCCGTGAAAAAAGCCATCTTGTAGAACTTGTTTTAAGTAAGATAAAGCTAATTTCTTACCTAAATCATCAAGATCATAATGAAAAGTTAGGAGCTTTTTCATATCATCTACTTTAAAGCCATAAATTCTTTCCATAGTTAAAACCCTAGTACTAGATAAATCTTGAACCACGTAAGGTACATATAAAAATGCAACATCTTTGTTGAGATTTTTAAAGTTATTTATATTTTTAACTTCATTGTTAAAATCAAGCTCAAGTTCAGTTGCTAAAAGTATTTCATGTAAGGCTTCTTCAGGGTCGATTGGTGAATCAGAGAATTTTGTTTTTGTGAATTTTATTATACGAACGAGTATAGAAATATCTAATTTCATCTTTTTTGCAATATCTGGTCTTTGTATTTTAACTACTACATCCCTACCATCCTTTAAGGTAGCCTTATGCACTTGAGAAATAGATGCAGAGGCTAAAGGTTCTTCGTAAAACTTTTGAAAACACTCAGTTGTTGATTTTCCAAATTGATCAAAGAATACTTTTTTTATGGTTTCAATGTTTTCTGGAAGTACGCTATCTTGGAGCTTTGACAGTTCTACTATATAAGCTGAGGGTAATAAATCTGGTCTAGTACTCAATATTTGGCCAATCTTTATAAAAGTAGGGCCAAGCTCTTCAAAGGCTTTCCTTAAATTTTCAGGGAGTTTATTTTGTTTGTTAAATTTAGAGTCTATAATATATCCAAAGCCATAAGAGCCAAGAACTTTAATAATTGTTCTAAATCGATTAACAGAATTACGTCGCATTTTATACCTCACTTAAAAATAAAAGACCTGAAAGAATAGCAGGACTTTCATTTGACTTTCATTTGTGAATTTATGGCTGAAGGGTTTCTAAATTTGATAATCTTTTATTCAAAGTTTCAATATCTTCTTTAGTTGCAAAGCTCATTTCTGAAAGGAGTAATAACATATCTTCTTTTGTCAAAGGCTTTTCTTCTTCTGTAAAAACTTTAGATTCTTCTTTTTTTCCTTTTACAGTTCTTTTTAGTTCTTCAGATAAATTCTTACCCTCTTCTAAGGTTAATTTACCCTTTTGTACAAAATCATCTATTAGATTTGTAGCTTTTTCATAAGTATATGCTGCAGATCCTAGTCCGGCGAGGAAAAAATTTTTTATATCATTATTCAATTAGAACACCTCCAGTTAATAGTATATAGTATACAGTATATACTATTAACTGTATTAAAATTCTAATAATAAATAAACACTATAAGATTTTTAATAATTAATATAAAATTTGTGTTTTAATTTATCTATAGGTTGACATACTTATAAAAGTGTAATATTATGGTTAGGTAGAAATAAAATATGCACCCGTAGCTCAGCTGGATAGAGCGTCCCCCTCCTAAGGGGAAGGTCGGAGGTTCGACTCCTCTCGTGTGCACCAAAAACTAGTAAAGTAATACTTTGCTAGTTTTTTTATTTACCGGGAAATAAAAATTATTAAAAATAATTATTTATATAACAAAGGGGTTTAAATGAAAAAACATTTTATTAATGAATCATTAAAAGAAGCCAAAAGATCATTATTATTAGGGGAAGTACCTGTAGGTGCAGTTATAGTTAAAGACAATGTAATAATTGCTAGGGCGCACAACCTCAGAGAAACGCTTCAAGATGCTACGGCCCATGCAGAAGTTTTAGCTATAAAAAAAGCCTGTGAAGTAATAGGAAGTTGGAGATTAACTGGATGTGATATGTATGTAACGTTAGAACCATGCCCTATGTGTGCAGGTGCTATATTACAGTCTAGGATAAGCAAATTATATATAGGCATCTTTGATCCTAGCGTAGGGGCTTGTGGGTCAGTTATAAATGTTCTTCAAAATGATGATTTAAATCACTGGACAGAAATAAATTGGTTATACACCGAGGAATGTGGTAATTTATTGACTGATTTTTTTAAAGATAAAAGATAGTGTAAAAGGAGGAAAACATCATGGAACAGAATATAAACAATGAAATAATGGATAAAATTACAAAAACATGTTTATGTAAGGCAATACCGAGGTCTACAATAAAAAAAGCTATACAAAATGGTGCAAGAACTGTAGAGGAAGTTCAAAAAGCTACAGGGGCGGGAACAGGCGGATGCAATGGGCATAGATGTACTCCTAAAATTGAGGAGATACTAAAACAAGAATTAGAGAAAGAACAAAATAACGCATAATAGGCGAAAAACTATATAGCTCGATATAATGAAAGCGAAGCCAAAGGGTTTCGTTTTTGTTTTTGAAGGATATTTTTATTCATAGTCTAGAATTATAAAATTTAAATTTAAAATAGTTTATATAGCTTGACAACGTTATCATAATATATTAAAATGAACACAAGCGAAAGCAAATGAAACAAATACGAATACAAACGTACATTGTTATCCCAAATATGATAAAAGGAAGATTGAAATTATGTTTGCTGAAGAAAGAAAATCAAAAATATTAGATAGTTTAAATAAGTATGGAAAAGTAAAAGTATGCGATTTATCGCAGCTATATGAAGTGTCAGAAGTTACAATTAGACGTGATCTTCAAGAATTGGAAGAAGATGAACTTATAAAAAGAGTACATGGGGGGGCTATACTAAACCGCAATACTAAATTTGAACCCACTTTTTCAGAAAAAGTAGATAAGTTTTATGATGAAAAAGAATCTGTTGGAAAGATTGCTGCATCAATGATAGTAGATGGAGATACAATAGCAATAGATGCAGGGACGACTACTCTTAGTATTGCTAAGTATATAACAGCTAAAGATATAACGGTTTTAACAAATTCTGTAGATGTAGCCTATGAACTTTCTAAAAAGCGAGATGTAGAGGTGATTGTTACTGGAGGTACATTGCGATGGGAAACGAGAGCTATGGTAGGACCAGTATCAGATAATACACTTAAAAATTTCAGAGTAGATAAAGCATTTATGGGGTCTAATGGTGTATGCATTATTAATGGGCTAACTACTCCCAATATTATTGAAGCGAGCACAAAACAAGAAATGATAAAAATTGCAAAGCAAACTATATTATTATGTGACCATACTAAATTTGGTACAGTTTATTTTGCCAAAATCGTTGATTTAGATAGTGTTGATATAATAATAACGGATAATCAATTAGATAATGAATTATTAGAAAAGTTTGAAGAAAAAGGTGTACAAATTATGACAGCAAAATAAATGGCGGTGAAAAAATGATAATAACAGTGACTCTAAACCCAGCAATAGACAAAACTATTGAAATAGATGAATTTAAAATTGGTAGTGTTAATAGAATTGTGTCTACAAGAATTGATGCTGGAGGTAAAGGTATCAATGTATCTAAAGTTATTAAGGAATTACAACATAAAAGCTTAGCTTTAGGTTTTTTAGGTGGAAACAGTGGAAATCAAATAAAAGATTATTTAGATGATTTAAATATTAAAAATGAATTTTTATCTGTTAAAGGTGAAACTAGGACTAATTTAAAGATTTTTGATAAGATTAATAATACACATACAGATATAAACGAAAGTGGTCCTAGTTTAGTAGAAGAAGATATTACTAATGTAAAACAGAAAATCGTGGGATATTGCCAGGGAAATTTTCTAGTAGTTCTTTCAGGTAGCGTTCCAAGTGGAGTGCGCGGTGATATATACGGTGAAATAATTAAAGATATAAAAAGCAAGGGTGGCAAGGTTATATTGGACGCAGATGGCGATGTGTTAATGCAGGGAATTAAAGCTGGTCCATATATGGTAAAGCCAAATATTGATGAACTTGAAAAAGCTTTTGGTGTCAGCATTAATAGCGAAGATGAAATTATTGAAACTGCTAAAAAAATATTAGAGTATGGAGTAAAATATGTAGTGATCTCGAAAGGCTCAGAAGGATCTATATTCATAAGTCGTGATAAAGTTGCAAAAGTAAATGGTTTAAAGGTAGAAGTTAAAAGTACAGTAGGGGCTGGAGATTCTATGGTCGCAGCAATGGCTGTAGCAATTGAGAATAATTATAGCTTTGAAGAAACTATAAAGCTAGCATGTGCAACAAGTACAGCTAATGTAATGACTGAGGGAACACAAACAGGAAGATTTGCTGACATAGAGAAACTAAAAAAGCAAGTAACTATAAATTACCTATAGAAAGGATGATTATTAATGAATATAACTGAATTATTAAGTGTTAATCTAATTAAACTTGAACTTACTAGTAAAACAAAAGAGGCTGTAATAAATGAGATGGTAAAAATTTTAGATGAAAATGGTAAGTTACTAGATAAAGATAAATATCTACAAGCTGTAATAGATAGAGAAAAAGAATTTTCAACAGGTATAGGTATGGGAATAGCAATTCCCCATGGTAAAAGTAGTGGAGTTAAAGAGCCGGCATTGGTATTTGGACGAAGCACAGGCGGCATTGACTATAAGTCTATGGATGATGAGCTAGCTCATGTATTCTTTTTAATAGCTGTACCAGAAGAATCAAGTAATGAGCATTTAAAGATATTAAGCCAAATTTCTAGAAAATTGATGCATAAAGAATTAAGAGATAGTTTGATGAACGCTAGTAGCCCTGAAGAAATAATTACTTTACTAGAAAAATAAACATTAGCCAACAATTTAAAAGGAGGAGAGTTCATGAAATATGTAGCTATAACTTCGTGTCCAACAGGAATAGCGCACACCTATATGGCGGCTGAAGCTCTAAAAATGGCAGGAGAGGAAATGGGCATAGAGATTAAGGTGGAAACTCAAGGCTCGGTAGGTGCAGAAGACCAGTTGACGCAGGAAGATATAAAGGAAGCTAGAGTAGTAATAATTGCAGCAGATACTAACGTTTCAAAGGAACGTTTTTCGGGGAAAACTATAATTGAAGTTGGGGTAAAAGATGCAATTAAAGACCCAAAGGGGCTTATACAAAGAGCGATAGATATAAAAGTAGAAAATAAAAAAGATTCAGAAAAAGTCAGTGATATTAAAGAAGAAAAAACTACTGAGAAAAAAGGTCCTTATAAGCACCTTATGACAGGGGTTTCTTATATGATTCCTTTCGTAGTAGCGGGGGGAATTCTAATTGCAATTTCATTTGCTTTTGGAATACTAGCGTTTAAAGAAGAAGGTAGTATTGCAGCAGCTTTAATGCAAATTGGTGGAGATTCAGCCATGGCACTTATGATTCCAATATTGGCAGGGTTTATAGCGTTCTCAATAGCGGATAGACCAGGTCTTGTACCGGGTATGGTTGGCGGTATGATTGCACTATCTTCAGGTGCAGGCTTTTTAGGGGGGATTATAGCAGGTTTCCTAGCGGGTTATACTATTGTTTTCTTAAAGAAAACAATAAAACTACCAAAATCATTAGCGGGCTTAATGCCGGTTTTAGTATTACCGGTTTTATCTTCATTGGTAGTAGGACTTGTAATGATATATGTTATAGGAAAACCTGTAGGTATAATAAATACCGGAATGGCTAGTTGGTTAAGTAATTTAAGTGGAGCAAACTCAGCTTTACTCGGAATTATTATTGGCTTAATGATGGCTATTGATATGGGTGGACCAATTAATAAGGCCGCTTATGCTTTTGGAGCAGGAACTATAGTTGCGGGCCAAACTTCTATGGTAATGGCAGCAGTAATGGCGGCAGGGATGACTCCTCCGCTAGGAATAGCTCTTGCAACAGTTATAGCAAAAAGAAAATTCACATTACAAGAAAGAGAAGCGGGGAAAGCTGCTTGGGCACTAGGGGCTGCATTTATAACAGAGGGTGCGATACCATTTGCTGCGGCAGACCCATTTAAAATGATACCGTCATTAATGGTGGGTTCAGCAACTACTGGATTACTATCTATGCTATTTAAAGCAGGGTTAGCAGTTCCTCATGGTGGAATATTCGTATTATTTATTCCTAATGCAGTTTCTAATCTAGGTGGATATATAGTATCCATAGTAGTTGGTACAATGGTAACAGCTCTTATGATTTTTTTATTAAAGAAGGATGCTGTTAAATAATTCAAAGTATTAATGGATTAAATCATTGTATTTATATGGGATATAGGGTAGCGTGTAAATTATAAAAATAAGTAAAATAAAAATTAAAAAGGGGATGTTTTTATGTACGAAGTTGAAATTGTGTTGATGAACGAGCAAGGGTTGCATGCTAGACCAGCGAGCATTGTTGCTAAAAAAGCATCAAAGTTTACTTCACATATAACTTTAATTAAGGATGAAGAAAAGTATAATGCAAAAAGTATAATAAATATATTAAGCATGGCAGCTACAAAAGGCGATAAACTCAAAATTGTTGCTAATGGAGATGATGAAGTTAAGGCTGTAGAGGAATTAAGAATAGTAATTGAAAAAGAAATTATAAACCTTTAAAAAAATCATATATAAAGTTAAATTCACTCCTAAGATAGTAAAGTATTTAAGATTGCTATAAGGAGTGAATTTAACTTATTAGGAGGTTATTTAATGAAAGGCATTGGAGTTTCGCCTGGAATAGTAATAGGAAAAGTAATATTAAAAGAAGAAAAGAAAATGATTATAGAGAAGAAAGAGATTTGGAGTTATGAAGAAGAAATTAAAAGATTTAAGACTGCTATGGAAAATAGTAAGAGTGAAATTCAGAATATATATAATAACGTATTGAAAAAATTAGGTGAAAAGGAAGCTAACATATTTGAAGCTCATTTAATGATATTAGAAGATCCAGAAATGCTTGACCAGATTGAGAAAAAAATTGAAGATGATAAAGTTAATGCTGAGTGGGCACTAAAAGAGGTTTCAGAAATGTTCATTTCTATGTTTGAAAATATGGATAATACATATATGAAAGAAAGAGCAGCAGACATCAAGGATGTAACAAGTAGACTTATGAAAAAATTGATGAACATTGAAGAGGTTAACTTTGAAGAATTAGCTAATGAGGTTATAATTGTAGCTCATGATTTAACTCCTTCAGACACATCACAGATAGATAAAAACAAGGTTTTAGGGTTTATAACGGAAATTGGTGGAGGAACTTCACATTCTGCTATAATGGCTAAGACTTTAGAAATACCAGCTATAGTAGCGGTAAAAGATATAACTAAGAAAGTAAAAAATGGAGATTTAATTGTTTTTGATGGCGAAGAGGGATTGATATATGTTAATCCAGAAGAAAAAATAGTTAATATTTATAAAGAGAAAAAAGCTGAATATAATAAAAATAAAGAAGAGTTAAACCTACTAATAGGGAAAAAAAGCATAACTACAGATGGAGTAAGAGTAGAATTGGCTGCTAATATAGGAACTCCAAAAGATTTAGAAAGTGTTATCAATAATGATTGTGAAGGGGTAGGCTTATTTAGATCTGAGTTTTTATATATGGATAGGGATTCAGCACCTACTGAAGAAGAACAATATGCAGTATACAAAGAAGTTGCATAAAAAATGCAAAATAAACCTGTGGTTATTAGAACTTTAGATGTTGGTGGAGATAAGGAATTAGAGTATTTGAAGTTACCGAAGGAAATGAATCCGTTCTTTGGATATAGAGCTATAAGAGTTTGCTTAGATAAGGTAGATATATTTAAAACGCAATTAAGAGCTAGTACCTTTGGAAATATTAAAATAATGTTTCCTATGATTTCTAGTATTGAAGAATTAAGAACAGCAAAGGGTATTTTGCAAGGAGCAAAAAATGATTTAAAAAAGGAAAATATAAAAATTAATGGGAATTTAGAAGTGGGAATTATGATGGAGATACCTGCAGCAGCGATTATCTCTGATCTATTAGCCAAAGAGGTAGACTTTTTTAGTATAGGAACTAATGATCTTATTCAATATACAACTGCGGTAGATAGAATGAATGAAAAAATATCACATTCATATACTCCATTTCATCCAGCTTTACTAAGGCTCGTAAAAATGGTTATAGATAATGATCATAAAGAAAATAAATGGGTTGGTATGTGTGGCGAAGTAGCAGGGAATCCTAAATTAGTACCTATTCTAATTGGAAAGGGATTAGATGAATTTAGCATGAGTCCTATATCTATTTTAAGAGCAAGAGGAATTATTAGAAATATATCTCAAGGCGAAATGAGAAGTTTAGCGGAGCAAGTTGTTAACTTACCAACAGCTGAAGAAGTTGAAGAATTTATAGAAAAAAGCATAAACATAAAATAGTAAATACGGAATATAAAAAAATGGATTAGTATAATGATTTGTTATTTATTCTAATTTACTAGGACGTTTTTAAAATAAATAGAGAATTCTATAATATAGAGTTCTCTATTTATTTAAATTTTAAATATTTATCTTTACTTTTTTATCATAGTCATACACAATTGTTATGAGACTTATATAGAGAGTCAAGTTCAATTTAAAACTTGATTTTTTATTATCTGTATTAGTGGTTTTATGAACAAATGACGAAATATTAATATAAAAGGAGAGGTTACTTATGGAACCAATAGCTTTTAATATATTTGGACTCACAATTAGATGGTACGGTATTCTTATTTCGATAGGAATGATGGTTGGAATTATATTGGCAAATTACACTTGTAAGTTAAAAGATGTTGATTATGATGAATTTCTAAATATTGTACTAATATCTTTCCCAATAGCGATTATTGGAGCTAGGGCTTATTATGTGATTTTTGAATTTAATCAATATAAAGATAATTTAATAGAAGTGTTCAATACACGTCAAGGTGGGCTTGCTATCCATGGTGGGATTATATTTGGTATGATAGCAGCGTTAATATATACAAGATATAAAAAAGAGAATCTTTTAGAATTTGTAGATGTAGCAGCACCATCTATAATTATTGCACAGGCTATAGGCAGATGGGGGAATTTCTTTAATAGTGAAGCTCATGGTGGGCCGGTTACTCAAGGCTTTATAAGCAAATTCCCGGATTTTATACAAAATGGAATGTTAATAGAAGGAGTTTATTATCACCCAACGTTTCTTTATGAATCAGTATGGAATGTTATGGTAGGTTTATTGCTGATTTATTTATTAACAAAAACACTTAAGAGAGGAACGGTGTTTTTTAGCTATATAGGATTATATTCCTTAGGAAGATTCTTTATAGAAGGATTAAGAACTGATAGTTTAATGTTTGGAGATCTAAGGGTAGCACAGCTAATAAGCTTAGTAGGAATTGCTTTATGGGTTATATTTCTTGCTATAAACTGGAAGAGAAGGGATTCATGCCACTAATTTATAATAATCATTATAAATTATACAAATAATTATTTAAATATGTATATATATAAGTAGATTGAGAAATATAAGATAATACAATATTAATGATTAGAAAAAAATTCGAAAAATATTTTAGCGATTAACTATTGAAATTACTATTTATTAATAGTATAATTATTTATGTTGCACTACTTATGTGTATACAAAGATTAAAACAATTTATGGAGAGATGTCCGAGTGGCTTAAGGAGCATGCCTGGAAAGCGTGTGTAGGGGCGACTCTACCGAGGGTTCGAATCCCTCTTTTTCCACCAGTTTATATTTCCGTACTAGCCGGGGAGTTAGCGGTGCCCTGTAACCTGCAATCCGCTACAGCAGGGGTGAATTCCTCGCATAGGTTATAAAATGTGTGGTCTGCCCTATATAAGTGGTGTTGAGAACTTGGTCCCACGCAATGGAAATTCATAAACCCCGTGAGATCCGGAAGGAAGCAGCGGTAAGTGAAACCTTCCATGTGCCGTGGAGCAACCTGGTTTGAGCTAACTGTATAGGTAACGCGCATAGTTTATATATCGAAGCGAGGTGTACGGTTTACATAAAAAATATAAGATGCCTATAAAGGCATCTTTTTTATTTGTTTGAGAATTATAAATAAAATTTAAATTAATTGTTAAATATAAATTAGTCATGTGGAATATGATTTTATTTTTTATATAAATATAAACTAATATTTTGATTTAAATGATATAATTATTTAAATAAGAGAATACGGGATTTTAATAGTTAAGTTTACAAATCAATAAGGAATTGCGATAAAAACAAATACCATACTTAAAAGAGGTGAAATTTGTGGCGTATAAAGCTTTATATAGAGAATGGAGACCAAAAACTTTTCAAGATGTAGTAGGTCAGGAGCATGTGACTATAACTTTAAAAAATCAAATAAATAGCGAGCGGATAGCTCACGCATATCTTTTATGTGGCACAAGAGGAACGGGAAAAACTTCAACAGCTAAGATACTAGCGAAAGCGGTTAATTGCTTAAATTCGGATCATGGAGAGCCTTGCAATGAATGTGAAATGTGTAAGAAGATAAATGCAGGAACAGCGATAGATGTTACTGAGCTAGACGCGGCATCACACAATGGAGTAGATAATATTCGCGATATAATTGAGGATGTTCAGTATCCACCACAGGAAGCTAGGTATAAAGTTTATATTATAGATGAGGTTCATATGTTATCCATAGGGGCAGTTAATGCATTCTTAAAAACACTAGAGGAACCGCCGAGCCACATAATATTTATATTAGCCACAACTGATCCTCAAAAATTACCAATAACAATACTATCAAGATGCCAGAGATTTGACTTTAAAAGAATAAAAAGTGCAGATATATTTGAAAGACTTCGAAAAATTGTTGAGCAGCAAGGCATTTTTGTCGACGATAATAGTTTAAAATTAATATCAAGAATTTCTGATGGAGCAATGAGAGACGCCCTAAGCGTTCTAGACCAAGCCATATCAATGAATGACGGCAGGGTAGAATATGATAATGTTATAGATATGTTAGGACTTGTAACGTCTGAGAGTCTTATAAAACTTTCGGAAAGTGTAATAGATAGGAATATTGAAGGGGCAATAAAGGTCATAAATGAAATGGTTATTAGTGGTAAGGATATATATGTATTTATAAAAGATATGACCACTCATATGAGAAATCTTTTGATGGCTAAAGTAAGTGAAAATGTAGAGGATATTTTAGATATGTCCAGTGAAAATATATATATTTTAAAAAGGCAAGCAGCTAAAATTAGAGTAGAAGAGATTATGAGAAATATAAAGATACTTCAAGATGCGCAGGAACAAGCTAAATGGAGTAAGCAAAATAGAATTTATTTAGAGCTTGCAGTTATTAAAATGTGCAAAATAGAGTATGACACATCAAAAGAAGTACTATTATCTAGAATAAACAAATTAGAGGAAATAATTAAACAAGGAAAGATAACTGTAGCATGTGAAAGTGTAACTCCTAGAGTTTCCGAAAAGAGTAGTCCCTTAAAAGGTAAAACAAATAAAAAAACAGAAATAAGACCAGTACAAAAGCATAATGCTAACTCTAATTTAACCGTCGACATTGTAAAAAAATCTTTTAAGGATATTTTAGATATGTTTAAAGCACGAAGACATATGGTTATATATGCGTCTTTAATGACAGGAGAAATTGTGTCATGCGATGGAGGTGTAATAGAACTAGGTTACGAAAAGCAATATGCCTTTAATAAAATTAGATTAGAGAAAGAGGATAATAGGAATATAATAGAAGAAATATTTTCTGAATCACTAAAAGAACCAGTAAAAATAAAATATACTATAGAATCTGATGAAATACAGGCTAGATCACCTGAGGATATACTAAAAGAAACATTTGGAGAAGATCTTGTGGAAGTACTAGATGAATAAAGTCTAGGATCCTAGAATAAATGCATATTATTAATAAAAAATATTTATTTATTTAATGGAAATTATTATAGGTATTAGTATATAATAATATAGAAAGTTATAATGGATTAGCAATATGTTTCCTTTTAGATTATAAACTTTTAAATTAAATTTTAGTAGTTGCAAATCTAGAGGAGATAAATATTATAATATTAACTTGAATAACTAATATATAGGAGGTAACTATTATGGCAAAAGGTGGATTTCCAGGTATGGGTGGAAATATGAATAGTTTAATGAAGCAAGCTCAAAAATTTCAAAAACAAATGGAAGATATGCAAAAAGACTTAGGAGACAAGAAATTTGAATCATCTGTTGGCGGTGGAGCGGTAACCGCGATAGCTAACGGAAAGAGACAACTTGTTGAAGTGAAGATAAAACCAGAAGTAGTAGATCCAGATGATATTGAAATGCTAGAAGATTTAATTATGAGTGCTTGTAATGAAGCTCTAAAGAAAGCAGAAGATGAATCAAGTAATGAAATGGGTAAATTAACAGGTGGAATGAACATGCCAGGAATGTTCTAATAAACAGTAGCTTAAAAACTACATTGTTATGAGGTGACTAGATTGGATTTATATCCAGTAGCAATAGAAAAACTTATAGAAGAATTTGCCAAATTGCCTGGTATAGGGCGAAAAACAGCTCAGAGGCTGGCTTTATTTGTTCTAAATCTTCCAAAGGAAGAAGTAGAAGAGTTTGCTCATGCACTGGTAGAAGCTAGAGGGACCGTAAAATACTGTTCTATATGCGGAAGTTTTACAGATACAAACCCTTGCGCAATTTGTTCTAACCCTAATAGGGATAAGAGCACCATATGTGTAGTTGAAGATCCAAAAGATATTATGACTATGGAAAAAGTAAGGGAATTTAATGGGGTTTATCATGTTCTTCATGGGACAATATCGCCTATGTCAGGAAGGGGCCCTGAAGATATAAAATTAAGAGAACTGATAAGAAGGATTAATGGAGAAGTTAGCGAAGTAATAGTAGCAACGAATCCCAACATAGAGGGGGAAGCTACAGCTATGTATATATCTAAAATATTAAAACCTTTAGGCGCAAAAGTCACAAGGATTGCACATGGTATCCCCGTTGGTGGAGATTTAGAATATATAGATGAAGTAACCCTTTCTAAAGCTTTAGAAGGAAGAAAAGAAATATAGAATATTACTCCTGTTTTATGTCAAGAATTTAGAGAAGATATAAAATGGGAGGTTTTTATTATGAATAGAAAAAAAATAATTGAAATATTATTTTCAACTTTAAAATATACACAGGAACAAAAGGATATTATTATCCGATTAGAACAAGCCAAACTTGAGTGGGAAACTGCAAAAAAATACTTTCAAGTGGCAGATGACCCTAGACTTGTAGACTATGCAATTTATAGAGAAGATCAATCTAAAGCTAGATACATATATTTTTTATTGGAAGCTAGAAGAAAGGGTGTAACTATTGATGCTAGCTACATGATCGAGGAGATTGGTGCTAGCATGAAGAGATAAAAAAAATTTAAAGTAAGTTAGAAACATAATAAAAAAAGGGAAATTAAAGATTTACATAGGGGGATTGAGATATGGATATAGCATTATATTTTTTAATTGGTATAGTGGGGATGTTAATTGTAGTCAAGCTCTTTTCTTGGCCACTAAAAATACTGGTTAAATTAATATTGAATTGTGTTTTTGGTGTCTTACTATTGCTGCTTGCTAATTTTCTAGGCAAGTATGTAGGTATAGTAATTCCAATAAATGCTGTAACGGCACTAATTGCAGGATTTTTAGGAGTACCAGGAGTAATATTTTTAATAATTTTTAGAATGTTAATGTGATGTTACCGTAGTAGTGGTGGTTTATATAAATAAGAAATAACAAATAGAGTAATATCTCTTATAAGGGGTATTACTCTATTTGTTATTTGTTAATAAATTATAAAATTAGGGTAAGGTTAATTTTATAATAGTGCAGCTCCGCAGGCGATAATTTAATCTTTTATAAATAAAAGACTTTATAATGGTATATTTATAGCCCGTTAAGGAGAACATTTAATATATGTGATAATTGTTGAAATTATTGTATGAGATATTTAATTATTAAATACTAGTAAGTATTATTAAAATAACTATCCTGGTGTATCAATATAAGATATATAGAGAAAAAGTTTAAAAATTCAAGAATGCGAAACTTGGTTTATTTTAATTGCTTTAAATTTAATTTTATAGAGAATATTCTATGATAAGATATTCCTTGTCGCTATGAGTGAGTAACGATAAAGGTGAAAATTGATAAGTTAACATTTGAATATTACTTTAAAAACACATTTTTATAATAATAAAAAAATGTTGACAAAACAAGAAATACCTAGTACAATAGTAGAGGTCGTCACATAATGACGAAACAAATTGGTCTTTGAAAATTAAACAGAGAAATAGGTAAAGATAGCGAAATAATATTTCGCTAAACCAGTTAATTACTTTAGTATAAAGTAAAATTTAGTCGTAAGACTAAAAGTATGTAATGAGCTTGCGTAACAACTTAACAGTTGTCGCAGATTAATCATTTCAACTAAAAAAGTGTAAACTTTTAAATTGAGAGTTTGATCCTGGCTCAGGACGAACGCTGGCGGCGTGCCTAACACATGCAAGTCGAGCGATGAAACCTTTCGGGGTGGATTAGCGGCGGACGGGTGAGTAACACGTGGGTAACCTGCCTCAAAGAGGGGAATAGCCTCCCGAAAGGGAGATTAATACCGCATAATATGTTTTGGTCGCATGATCGAAACATCAAAGGATTTTTCTTCGGAAAATTCCACTTTGAGATGGACCCGCGGCGCATTAGCTAGTTGGTGAGGTAACGGCTCACCAAGGCGACGATGCGTAGCCGACCTGAGAGGGTGATCGGCCACATTGGAACTGAGACACGGTCCAGACTCCTACGGGAGGCAGCAGTGGGGAATATTGCGCAATGGGGGAAACCCTGACGCAGCAACGCCGCGTGAATGATGAAGGCCTTCGGGTTGTAAAGTTCTGTCTTCTGGGACGATAATGACGGTACCAGAGGAGGAAGCCACGGCTAACTACGTGCCAGCAGCCGCGGTAATACGTAGGTGGCAAGCGTTGTCCGGATTTACTGGGCGTAAAGGATGCGTAGGCGGACATTTAAGTCAGATGTGAAATACCCGAGCTTAACTTGGGTGCTGCATTTGAAACTGGGTGTCTAGAGTGCAGGAGAGGTAAGTGGAATTCCTAGTGTAGCGGTGAAATGCGTAGAGATTAGGAAGAACACCAGTGGCGAAGGCGACTTACTGGACTGTAACTGACGCTGAGGCATGAAAGCGTGGGGAGCAAACAGGATTAGATACCCTGGTAGTCCACGCCGTAAACGATGAATACTAGGTGTCGGGGGTCGAACCTCGGTGCCGCCGTTAACACATTAAGTATTCCGCCTGGGGAGTACGATCGCAAGATTAAAACTCAAAGGAATTGACGGGGGCCCGCACAAGCAGCGGAGCATGTGGTTTAATTCGAAGCAACGCGAAGAACCTTACCTAGACTTGACATCCCCTGCATAACCCAGAGATGGGCGAAGTCCTTCGGGACAGGGTGACAGGTGGTGCATGGTTGTCGTCAGCTCGTGTCGTGAGATGTTGGGTTAAGTCCCGCAACGAGCGCAACCCTTATCATTAGTTGCTACCATTAAGTTGAGCACTCTAGTGAGACTGCCCGGGTTAACCGGGAGGAAGGTGGGGATGACGTCAAATCATCATGCCCCTTATGTCTAGGGCTACACACGTGCTACAATGGTGAGTACAAAGAGATGCAAGACCGCAAGGTGGAGCCAAACTCAAAAACTCATCCCAGTTCGGATTGTAGGCTGCAACTCGCCTACATGAAGCCGGAGTTGCTAGTAATCGCGAATCAGCATGTCGCGGTGAATACGTTCCCGGGCCTTGTACACACCGCCCGTCACACCATGAGAGTTGGTAACACCCGAAGTCCGTGAGGTAACCGTAAGGAGCCAGCGGCCGAAGGTGGGATTGATGATTGGGGTGAAGTCGTAACAAGGTAGCCGTAGGAGAACCTGCGGCTGGATCACCTCCTTTCTAGGGAGTAGATGTATTGACTTCGGTCGATGCAATAGAAGAATATTAATTTGTTCTTCAAAAATATCTATTGTAATTAATCGTACCTAGTTCTCTGTTTAATTTTGAGAGACTAATTTTATCTAACTCTTAGGAGTTAGATAATGAATAGTTTTTCTTAAAATGTTCTTTGAAAATTGCACAGTGAAAAAAGTTGTTTTAAAAAAATAAAAACTACGCAAGTAGTTTATAAATTGATTTAATACAATTTCGCAAAATTAATATAACCGTCTATGTAAATAGACAGAATCAAGGTCAAGCTACAAAGGGCGCATGGCGAATGCCTTGGCACTAGGAGCCGAAGAAGGACGCGTTAAGCTGCGATAAGCTTTGGGTAGGCGCAAATAGCCTGTGATCCAAAGATTTCCGAATGGGGGAACCCACATAGTAACAACTATGTACTGCATACTGAATAAATAGGTATGCAGAGGTAGACCCGGGGAACTGAAACATCTAAGTACCCGGAGGAAGAGAAAGAAACATCGATTTCCTAAGTAGCGGCGAGCGAAAGGGAAAGAGCCCAAACCCAGGTCTTTGATCTGGGGGTTGAGGATAGATCATAAATACTGCAATTCCTTAATTGAAGATAGCTGGAAAGCTGCTCCGCAGAAGGTAATAGGCCTGTAAATGAAAAGGAAAAACAGTCAGATCTAATCCAGAGTACCACGAGACACGTGAAACCTTGTGGGAAGCTGGGAGGACCACCTCCCAAGGCTAAATACTACCTAGTGACCGATAGTGAAGAAGTACCGTGAGGGAAAGGTGAAAAGAACCCCGGAAGGGGAGTGAAATAGAACCTGAAACCGTGTGCCTACAACCGGTCGAAGCACTTTATATGTGTGACGGCGTGCTTTTTGTAGAACGAGCCAACGAGTTACGATATGTAGCAAGGTTAAGTACTTAAGGTACGGAGCCGAAGGGAAACCAAGTCTGAATAGGGCGCATAGTTGCATGTCGTAGACCCGAAACCGGGTGACCTATCCATGGCCAGGATGAAGCGGAAGTAAAATTCCGTGGAGGTCCGAACCACGTTGGTGTTGAAAAACCATGGGATGAGCTGTGGATAGCGGAGAAATTCCAATCGAACTCGGAGATAGCTGGTTCTCCTCGAAATAGCTTTAGGGCTAGCGTCGATTAATTGAGTAATGGAGGTAGAGCACTGAATGGGCTAGGGGCTGACAACAGTTACTGAACCCTATCAAACTCCGAATGCCATATACTTTTATTTCGGCAGTCAGACTGCGAATGATAAGATCCGTAGTCAAAAGGGAAACAGCCCAGACCATCAGCTAAGGTCCCAAAGTGTAAGTTAAGTGGAAAAGGATGTGGGATTTCTAAGACAACTAGGATGTTGGCTCAGAAGCAGCCACTCATTTAAAGAGTGCGTAATAGCTCACTAGTCAAGAGATCCTGCGCCGAAGATGTCCGGGGCTAAAACTTACCACCGAAGCTATGGGTGTACACAATTGTGTACGCGGTAGAGGAGCTTTCTGTACTGGCTGAAGTCATACCGTAAGGAGTGGTGGACGGTACAGAAGTGAGAATGTTGGCATGAGTAGCGAGAGTTAAGTGAGAATCTTAACGGTCGAAAACCTAAGGTTTCCTGAGGAAGGCTCGTCCTCTCAGGGTTAGTCGGGACCTAAGCCGAGGCCGAAAGGCGTAGGTGATGGACAATCGGTTGATATTCCGATACCACCAATGGACGTTATTAGAAATGGGATGACGCAGGAGGATAAGATGTGCACACTATTGGATGTGTGTCTAAGCATTTAGGCGGAGCAGACAGGCAAATCCGTTTGCTCTTAACGCTGAGATGTGATGGGGAAGGGAATTTATTCCCGAAGTATCTGATTCCACGCTGCCAAGAAAAGTCTCTATCGAGGATATTGGTGCCCGTACCGCAAACCGACACAGGTAGGTGAGGAGAGAATCCTAAGACCATCGGAAGAATTGTTGTTAAGGAACTCGGCAAATTGACCCCGTAACTTCGGGAGAAGGGGTGCCTACGTAAGTAGGTCGCAGAGAATAGGCCCAAGCAACTGTTTAGCAAAAACACAGGTCTCTGCTAAAGCGAAAGCTGATGTATAGGGGCTGACGCCTGCCCGGTGCTGGAAGGTTAAGGGGATTACTTAGCGCAAGCGAAGGTATGAACTTAAGCCCCAGTAAACGGCGGCCGTAACTATAACGGTCCTAAGGTAGCGAAATTCCTTGTCGGGTAAGTTCCGACCCGCACGAATGGCGTAATGATTTGGGCACTGTCTCAACAACACATCCGGCGAAATTGTAGTGCAAGTGAAGATGCTTGCTACCCGCGATTGGACGGAAAGACCCCGTAGAGCTTTACTGTAGCTTAGCATTGAATTTCGGTATTGTCTGTACAGGATAGGTGGGAGACTGAGAAACATGGGCGTCAGCCTGTGTGGAGTCATCCTTGGGATACCACCCTGACAGTACTGAGGTTCTAACTGGAGGCCATGAATCTGGTCACAGGACATTGTTAGGTGGGCAGTTTGACTGGGGCGGTCGCCTCCAAAAAAGTAACGGAGGCGCCCAAAGGTTCCCTCAGCGCGGTTGGAAATCGCGCGAAGAGTGCAAAGGCAGAAGGGAGCCTGACTGCGACACTTACAAGTGGAGCAGGGACGAAAGTCGGGCTTAGTGATCCGGTGGTACCTCGTGGGAGGGCCATCGCTCAACGGATAAAAGCTACCTCGGGGATAACAGGCTGATCTCCCCCAAGAGTCCACATCGACGGGGAGGTTTGGCACCTCGATGTCGGCTCGTCGCATCCTGGGGCTGAAGTAGGTCCCAAGGGTTGGGCTGTTCGCCCATTAAAGCGGCACGCGAGCTGGGTTCAGAACGTCGTGAGACAGTTCGGTCCCTATCCGTCGCGGGCGTAGGAAATTTGAAGGGAGCTGTCCTTAGTACGAGAGGACCGGGATGGACAAACCTCTGGTGCACCAGTTGTCACGCCAGTGGCATCGCTGGGTAGCTATGTTTGGAAGGGATAAACGCTGAAAGCATCTAAGCGTGAAGCCCACCCTGAGATGAGATTTCCCATAACTCGCACGTAAGTGCGATGTTAGTAAGACTCCTGGAAGACCACCAGGTTGATAGGTTAGAGGTGTAAGCATGGTAACATGTTCAGCTGACTAATACTAATAAGTCGAGGGCTTGACCTAAATATATAATTAAAAGTAATGCGATATACTTCTTCTGCAGGAACCATTTCTTTCGTAAGAAAGAAACTAAGCTTCTGACAAAGGAAGAAGATTAATTCACTGTGCAATTTTGAGAGAATACTTTTCTGTAAAGAAAGTGAAATTTCTCTATATAGAGATAATAATGAGAATATATTTTATATCTAATATCCGTAGTCAACGACGGTAGATTCTCAATTATTGTTTCTGAAAATAAATCTGGTGATTATGGCATGAAGGTAACACCCGTTCCCATACCGAACACGAAGGTTAAGCTTCAATGCGCCGATGGTACTGCAGGGGTGACCTTGTGGAAGAGTAGGTTGTCGCCAGGTCAATACTAAAATAAGAATATTTAAGTATTTTATAAGGCTCCTTGGTCAAGCGGTTAAGACACCACCCTTTCACGGTGGTAACAGGGGTTCAATTCCCCTAGGAGTCACCATATGTATGCAGGTGTGGCGGAATGGCAGACGCACTAGACTTAGGATCTAGCGCTTTACGGCATGGGGGTTCAAGTCCCTTCACCTGCACCATATTTATATAAGCGGGTATAACTCAATGGTAGAGTGTTAGCCTTCCAAGCTAATTACGAGGGTTCGATTCCCTCTACCCGCTCCATTTTATTTATTTAATATGCGTCTTTAGCTCAGTTGGATAGAGCAACGCCCTTCTAAGGCGTGGGCCAGGGGTTCGAATCCCTTAAGACGCACCATACAATATTGGGGTATCGCCAAGCGGTAAGGCACCACACTTTGACTGTGGCATCCGTAGGTTCAAATCCTGCTATCCCAGCCAATATGGTTTACTAGCTCAGTTGGTAGAGCACATGACTTTTAATCATGGTGTCCGGGGTTCGATTCCCCGGTAAGCCACCAAATTTTATAAGGCTCCTTGGTCAAGCGGTTAAGACACCACCCTTTCACGGTGGTAACAGGGGTTCAATTCCCCTAGGAGTCACCATAAAAAAGTCCTTGCAAAAGCAAGGGCTTTTTTATGGCGTTATATAATAATCAATATTTTCGCATAAAATAATATTATGATTGTGGATAATGTTGATTATTTTTATTTATTAGTGTATATTTAAAAAATGGAGATGAAATTATGTTTATAAATAAAAGGATTTTTGTTGCCGAATTTATAAGAAGACCAAATAGATTTCAAGCGTATGTAAATCTTAATGGCGAAGAAATAATAGTACATGTCCCTAATACGGGGAGATGTAAGGAAATACTAATTCCAGGCTCCACAGTTCTATTAAGAGAAGAGCTTAATCCTACTAGAAAAACATTATATGATCTAATTTCGGGGTATAAAGATAATAAGATCATTAATATAGATTCACAAATGCCTAATAAAGTTGTTGAGGAGGCATTAAAAGATAAAAAAATACAAAATCTGGTTAAATATAATATAATACAAAGAGAAAAGACTTTTGGAAATAGTAGATTTGATTTTAAACTATCTAATGACATGGATGAAGAATATTACCTCGAGGTAAAAGGGGTTACATTTGAAGTAGATGGTAAAACTAAGTTTCCAGATGCACCTACAGAGAGAGGCAGAAAACACTTATTAGAGCTTATAGAGGCTAAAAAGAGAGGATTTGGAGCTGGAGTACTATTTCTTATTCAAATGAGCAATATAAAAAATTTCTCTCCATATGATGATATGGATGTAGCGTTTGGAGAAGCATTAAGATTGGCATGCAAAAATGGTGTTGATATTTTTGCTTACGAATGTGAAGTTGGTGAAAAGTTTATAACTTTAAGTAATCCAGTTGAAGTTGTTTTATAAATTTAACGAAATTTTAGAAGGAAAGACCCCATCTTATATAAGAGAGGGTTACGGACTAAACAAAGAAAAAACTTAAGTGGGAATACAAGTCTTATTCTGAAGCCGCTGATATTACAGCACCGCAGGCGATAATTTAATGTAGCTTCGAAGATAATGATTTAAGAAACGTGATGACATTTGTTTTAAAGTAAGCAATAATTGAAATAGAATGTTAAATAACATGTGGGTTAAGAACATGGGAATTGAGGAGGGAAAAGTTTGAAATTTATATATTGCCCAATTTGTGGAAAAAAATTAATAAAGAAAGATAGCTGGGATGAAGGGGCAGTTCCATATTGCCCTGTGGATGATATTATGTATTTCGACACACCAAAACCATGTGTGGTAGTTGCAGTTGTCAAGGGTAAAGAAATTTTACTTCTTAAACAAAATTACACTTTTAAGAATTCAAAGGTATTAGTATCAGGGTATGTAAATACTGGAGAATCTGTTGAAGAAACTGTTCATAGAGAAGTTAAAGAGGAGACTGGAATAATAGTTGGAGAGATAAGATATTTGGGGAGTGATTATTTAGCTTCTAAAGAAATTATAATGTTAACTTTTATGGCTAAGTATGTTGAAGGTGAAATAAATAAGTCCCCTGAAGTTGATTGGGCTGAGTGGGAAAAAATAGATGATGCCATATGTGAAATGAGTGAAGACGAAATAGGGAAAAGGGTTGTAAGAAAATTGCTGAAGGAAATTGAATATAAGGGAGAAGAGGCGTATAGATGTGATATATAGGCTAACTACTGCGATATCAAATAGAAAGAGTAAATTTCATAAAATAATTTAAAATCTACTGTGAAAGTTTAACGATATTTCAGAAGATTCAAAATTAATAATTGTTTAATCTTCTGAAATTGTTAAATGCAAAGTAATTTAACCTAGCCATTTAAAGTTCTTTATGGAATCCTAGTTAAAAGTATCTCTAGATACTCGCCATCTACATAATTTATGTGAGATTCATCAATCATCATACCTACAAGGGTAAGTTCTGTACATGTATCACTATCCCCTGTAAGATTCCAATAGTATTCTTCCATTTCATGACATCTTGGTGCGGTTAGTGATTCTTCTAAAAGCTCAAGATTTTCTTTGGATATAAAGGAAAGTTGTGCTCTTATAAATATGATTATTTTTTTATTTTCTTTACTTATATCAATATGAACATTATCTGAACCATGTTTATAACAATAACCCATTAATTCAGTTACTATTTTTATATTTCGTTGATCTGTATGTTTCAATATTAATCAACCTCCTTTCTAAATGCAGTAATAATCGGAATAAGGATTATACATACTATTCCTCCTGAAAAACCGTTATTGTATAGATTTAAGCCACCATGAAGATAGCTAATATTCATGGACAAGCAAATGTGCAAAAATCCGGCAATAGCACCATAAATCCATCCAAATTGACCTGAAATAGGAGCTAATGTTGAACTAAATAAGATACCTAATAGCATTCCAGGTGAACTAAATTGCCAAATATTTAATAGAGATGCAAGTGTTGCGCCTATCATAACAGGAAATACATTTCGTAGGTGCTTTCCAAATGATCCAAAACCAACAATGGTTAATATTCCACCTATAGTAGGGCCATTTAAATCCCCTCCAATTATGAGTACGTAAATAGTTGAATATACGCCTAGAATACCCATGTTTATCATAGTAAGTCCACGTCCAAATAAAAGGTAATAATCACTTACTAGTCTACCAGGTTGTTTATAAAGTTTAAATAAGTTTTTAAAACTTTTATCATTATGTATGAATCCAACTATTATCATTAGTATGAATAAGGAAATTAATATTATAGAAAAAAATAAATTATTTCCTGTAGACCAAAGTAATCGACTTTCAAAGTTTATACCAAAAGCTCTTAGTAAAGACATGATCAAGGTTGCAAGAAGGCCAGCTGCGAAACCTATATTATAAAGATTATAACCTTGGTGAAGCTTTAGACAATAAGCTGCCATTGGAGGGAAAATAAAGCCGATAAAAGTGCTTATTAATATTCCTATAATTATATTTCCTAGAAAGGGTAAATGACCTAAAAATGCTAATTGATTAACGGTAGGAGATAAAGTTGTTCCAAATAGTGCTATTAAAACATAATTTATAAACTTTTCCTTTTGATATCTAGAATATAACCAAACCCCAAATATTATTGGCCAGATATTTACAATGCTTTTTCCGAAAAGAGAGAAGCCTGCCATTGTAAATAGTGCCGCTACAGTGGAACCATTTGGTTTTATTCCTACATGTACAAGTAGGAATATAGAGGCTAAAACTACTAAAGACATATTAAAAAAGGTAGCGCCAATGCCTGCAAGTTCTACATAATCTGTAATTAGTATATTAGATTCAAAAATTATTTTTTTAAAACCTATGAAGATTTCCGTTGGGGTGCTCATAACAAATGCTAAAATCATGAAAAATAAAGATAAGCAAATAAACATATAATAGGTAGAATGAATTTTTATTCGCATAAAAGACCTCCTTAATTTATAAACTTAAACCCTATGTAATTATTTTATAGTAAAGGCAAAAGAATTACTAGTACAAATAAAATAATATAAGTATTAAGGGTAGAATTAAATCCCCATTATAAGTATAATTATAATGGGGATGTTAATAAAATATTAGTAGCTTCGTAATAATTAGATTAAATATTATATTAGTGTTAATATTAAATAATTATAAAAAGAGAGAAGGATAAAAATGGAAAATAACATTGAAGGTAAAAATTTAAGTAAAAAAGTGCCTCAAATAACAGGGAGTTTGAGGAGCCATATGATAGAGCTACCAAGTGCAATTAGGGATGCTAGTGGAATTGTAATATTTGGGAAAAGGTTGAAATCTTTTGTTTTTACTACAGATGTGGCAGTTATAAGA
Source organism: Clostridium sp. CM038 (assembly GCF_055081105.1). Taxonomy (NCBI): domain Bacteria; kingdom Bacillati; phylum Bacillota; class Clostridia; order Eubacteriales; family Clostridiaceae; genus Clostridium; species Clostridium sp. CM038. The sequence goes on from NZ_CM143651.1 coordinate 4,077,648, forward strand.
AATACAAATGCGGATGCAATTATTGCAGTATATCCATTTACACCTCAGCCCATTATAACAGAAGCCTTAGTATTAGCAGCAGATGTACCAGTGTTTTGTGGCGTTGGAGGAGGGATTACTACAGGGAGAAGGGTGACAAATTTAGCACTAGATGCTGAATTTAAAGGTGCTATGGGTGTAGTAGTCAATAGTCCTATATCAAATGATGTTATAAGACAAGTAAGGAGAACTATAGATATTCCAATAATAGTTACAGTTGTGTCAGAATTTGAAGATACAGAGGCTAGGATAAATGCCGGAGCAACTATAATCAATGTTTCAGGTGCTAAAAAGACAGCATATATAGTTGGAAAAATAAGAGAAAAACATCCCGATTTTCCTATAATTGCGACAGGTGGTCCAAATAATGAAACTATAAGGCAAACTATAAAAGCAGGGGCTAATGCAATTACATATACCCCCCCAATAGTAGCAGATATTTTAAATGAAATAATGATTAAGTATAGAACGATTTACGAGACAGAGAATGAAGAAAAATAGCATAAAATATAGTAACTATTGATAAAACAATTTTAATTAAAGTGGTAGGTGATAAAATGGCTGTAGGTGGAGATAACTGTGATAAATGTCCTGAAGCCTCTACAAAACAGTGTAATGGCGGAGACGTGGACTGTTTATGCAAAAGATGCCCAAGAAATTTAAGGCAGTGTTTAACTACAAAATACTGTAGAGAAACTGAATCTATAATTAACATAAAAGATTACTGGTGGGATAACCTTGAATAAGGTAGTAGGATGAAAGTTGTAAAAACTTGAAGAGCATATAAAAGCAATAGGTTATTAATATAATAAAAGATGCTATTTTAAATAGCATATACAAGCTACTAGAACAGTTTATGTTTTGGTAGCTTTATTTAATTTACAGGAAATTATAAAAAAATTAAAATTATTTAGATTAGAGAAGTTTTGGTAATATATAATTTTTTAAATATGGTGCTGAAAGTTATAATAGTTGTGGTAATTCTGTAATATAAAAATGTATAGAGGAATTATTTGATGAAAGTAGGGAAATAATAAGAAGAAATTAATTAAGTTTTAAATTATAAGGAGGAACAATATTATGCCAAATATAGAACAGATGACACATGTAGCAAATAGCTGTAAGGGATATGACTCGGTAGGAACAGGATTTCAATCTTCAATAGGAACATCATTTAGTAAGAGCTGTGATAATTGCCAGCATTTAAAAGACAATAAATGTGAAGTCAATTTATATGACAAAGTTTTAGCAGGATTAGATCAAGGTTAATGCAAATATTAAATCACTAATATTTTAGAGGCATTCCACAAGAAAGTCTCCCACTTCTAAGTGGGAGTTACACATCATAACAAAGCCAAAACCTTAGTGTAAAAAATGTTAAAACAGTAATTTAAAAACAAATTATAAAGCATATGATATACCAATATAGAATTGCGTATTAAATATAGAATATTCATAATATTTATTTTAAATATATTGAGAAATTTATATTTAAGTGTTAAAATAGTTATTAGACTTCAAGACAAATCATAAGATTAACAAAAAATGGGAAGAGTAAAACTTGGAGGGTGAATCATGCATAAAAGATTATTTATACCGGGGCCAGTAGATGTAGCAGAGGACGTACTTCAAAAAATGGCTACGCCTCAAATATCACATAGAGGCAAGGAAGCATCAGAGCTACAAAGAAACATAAGCGACAAAATGAGAAAAGTGTTTAATACTAAAGAAGAAATACTACTTTCAACGAGTTCAGGAAGTGGTCTAATGGAAGGTGCTGTACGTTCATGTACAGCCAAGAGAGCAGCAATATTTTCAGTAGGAGCATTTGGAAACAGATGGTTTGAAATGTGTACGGATAATGGAGTACCAGCAGATAAATTTGAATCTGAATGGGGACAACCAACAACTCCAGAAATGATCGAAGAAGCATTAGTAACTGGTAAATATGATTTAATAACGATTACTATGAATGAGACTTCAACAGGACTCGTTAATAACATGGAAGTTCTTTCGTCAGTTTACAAAAAATACCCTGAAATTGTAGTATGCGTTGACACAGTAAGTAACGCTGCTGGAACAGAAGTAAAAGTAGATGAATGGGCTATAGATATTTGTATAACTTCAACTCAGAAATGTTTAGGATTACCTGCAGGAATGGCTATTTGCACATTCTCAAAAAAAGCAGTAGAAAGAGCTAAGCAAGTTACAAATAGAGGAGTATATTTTGATTTATTAGGACTATATAATTGCATCCAAAAGAAGGATTATCAATATCCGTCTACGCCTTCACTTGCACATATGTTTGCTTTAGATTATCAGTTAGATAAGATATTAGACGAAGGCTTACAGAACAGATATGCTAGACACATCGCTGGTGCTGAACTTGTTAGAGAGTGGGCTAGAAAATATTTTGAAATATTCGCTAATGAAAACTTTTTGTCAAATACATTAACTAATGTTAAAAACACAAGAGGAATCAGTATTTCTGACTTAAATAAGAAATTAGGTGAAAGAGGCTTTATTATTTCTAATGGTTATGGAAAATTAAAAGATAAGACATTTAGAATTGCTCATATGGCTGAAACTACACCAGAAGAAGTGAAAAATTTATTGAAAATAATAACCGAAATTTTAGAACTTAAATAATTAGCAATTAGATTAAGAATGAAAAATTGTAATGTGATTTTTCATTCTTAATTTGAGTTTATGTAATTATTGAAAATAATATAATTGGTTTAAGAATCCACTAAAGTGTCTGAATCCACTAAAGTATCTAAATTAAAGGATAATATTTCTTTATATAAAGAGGAGGATAATCATGATTAGGGTATTAGTTACTGATAGTATGGAAAAAAATGCTGTTAAAGAGTTGAAAGCTAAAGGGTTTGAAGTTGTTGAGAAGTTTTATGAACCAGAAGTTTTGGGCGAAGCATTAAAATCATTTGACGTAATTGTAGTTAGATCTGCAACAAAGGTTAGAAAACCAATAATCGACAAAGCGGCAGAAGCGGGAAGACTAAAGCTTATAATACGTGGAGGGGTTGGCGTTGACAATATTGACGTAGCATATGCTAGAGAAAAAGGGATAAATGTCTCTAATACTCCAAATGCAAGCAGTGCATCTGTAGCGGAACTTACGCTTGCTCATATGTTTGCAGTATCAAGATTTGTTAATATTTCTAATGTATCTATGAGACAGGGCAAATGGGATAAGAAAAAATATGTAGGTGTAGAAATTGCGGGAAAAACTTTAGGTTTAGTTGGGTTTGGAAGAATATCAAGAGAACTAGCTAAAAAAGCATTTGCACTTGGCATGACGGTCATATATACAGATATAATAGGTAAAGCTAAGGATTGTGATGAGTACGAATTCTGTGAGTTAAATGATGTATTAAAAAGAGCAGATTATTTATCATTACATATACCATTCATTAAAGATCAAGGGGCTACTATAGGAAAAGACCAATTAGATATGATGAAGGATGGATCATTCTTAATTAACTGTGCTAGAGGCGGAGTAGTTGATGAAGATGCTTTAGTAGAAGCTTTAGATAATGGCAAATTAGCAGGAGCTGGAGTAGATGTTTTTGTTGAAGAACCAACTAAAAATGAAACTTTAGTTAACCATCCAAAGGTTTCTGTAACACCACATATTGGAGCTGCAACGCAGGAAGCTCAAACAAGAATAGGTACCGAGATAATAAGTATTATTTTAGAATTTTTCAAATAAATTAATTAATCACAGGAGGGATAATCATGGCAGTAGTAAAGTCATTTAAAGCATACAGACCGCAATTAGGTTTAGTAGAGAAAGTAGCAGCTCTCCCTTATGACGTTATGGATAGTGAAGAGGCTAGAGAGATGGTAAAAGGAAAACCTTATTCATTTCTACATGTCGATAAACCAGAAATAGATTTACCACAAGGTATAGATACCCACAGTGAGCAAGTTTATTTGAAAGCTAGAGAAAATCTTCAAAAAATGATTAGCGATAAAGTGTATATGCAAGATGAAAAACCTTGTATGTATATTTATAGACAAATAATGAATGGAAGACCTCAAACTGGTATAGTTGCTTGTGCTTCAATTGATGATTATATGAATAATACAATTAAAAAACATGAGCTAACAAGATCGGATAAAGAGCTTGATAGATTTAATCATATTGATTATACAAATTGTAATACTGGACCAATATTTTTAACATATAGACATAAAGATGAAATAGATAGTATAGTTAAAAATTGGACAGAAACAAAAACAACAGTATATGATTATAAATCAGAAGATGGAGTATCACAAATTATTTGGGTTATAGATGAGGAAGCAATTATAAATAAGCTATCAGCTGTATTTACGCAAACAGATTATTTATATATAGCTGACGGACATCATAGATCAGCTTCAGCTGTTAAAGTTGGACTAAAGAGAAGAAAAGATAACCCAGCATACACTGGTGATGAGGAATTTAATTTCTTCCTATCGGTTATATTCCCAGATAATGATTTATACGTAATGGATTATAATAGAGTTGTTTCAGATTTAAATGGAAATTCTTCAGAAGATTTTTTAAATAAAGTTACTGACAAATTTGATATAACTCCATATGAAGGTAAAGGCCAATTTAAACCAGAAGTGCAAAGAACATACGGAATGTTCTTAGAGGGCAAATGGTACAAACTGTCAGCAAAAGAAGGGACTTTTAATATGAGTGATCCAGTTGAAAGATTAGATGTATCAATACTTCAAAAGAATTTACTAGATCCGATTTTAGATATTGATGATCCAAGAACAAATTCAAGAATCGATTTCATAGGTGGAATAAGAGGGCTTGGGGAATTAGAAAGAAGGGTTAGAGAAGGAATGAAAGTTGCATTTTCTATGTGCCCTACAACTATGGATGATCTAATGGATATAGCAAATGCGGGGAAAGTAATGCCTCCTAAATCAACTTGGTTTGAACCTAAATTACAAAGTGGAATATTTGTCCACGAACTATAATCTAACATCATGATAAGAATAAAACTGTTGAAATGGAAAAAGACCACGCATATGCGTGGTCTTTTTAAATATATAGGGTATAATTAAATTATAAAATTGATTTGTTTTATTAATAAATTTTATAATATGAAAACATATAATACTTAAAATAAGATATATTTCAAAGGAGAGAGAAACATATGCCACAGCATTCATTGTCAAGAACAGAATTACTCATAGGTATGGACAGTTTAAATAAATTACGAGAAAGTAAAGTAGTAGTTTTTGGAATAGGTGGAGTTGGTAGTTATACAGTTGAAGCACTAGTAAGAGCAGGTGTTGGGAAATTGGTATTAATAGATGATGATACAATTTGTTTAACAAACTTAAATAGACAAATACATGCTACATTTAAAACTATAGGTAAAAGTAAGGTTTTAGTAATGAAGGATAGAATACTCGAAATAAATCCTAAATGTGAAGTTATCACTCATGAAACATTCGTAACTGCAGATAATATGGGAGATATAATTACTGAGGACACAGATTATGTAGTAGATGCTATCGATACAGTAGCTTCAAAAATATCATTAGTTGAACACTGCAGAAAACGTAATATCAATATTATATGCTGTTTAGGGACTGGAAATAAATTAGATCCAACGCTATTTAGAGTCGCAGATATTTATGATACAAAAGTATGTCCACTTGCAAGGGTTATAAGACAGGAGCTAAGAAAGAGAAATATTGATAGCTTAAAGGTTGTTTACTCAGAGGAAACCCCTATGAGGCCGAAGTTAGAGGAGGTTATAACATGCAAAGAAGGTTGTGTATGTACAGGAGGTTCAAAAAAGTGTGCTATAAAAAGACAAATTCCAGGTAGTATATCTTTCGTTCCTCCAGTAGCAGGAATGATACTTGGTGGAGAAGTTATTAAGGATTTAATTAAATCATCTCCTGCGGAGCTGAACAGCTTCGAAGAAGATGAACTAACGACTCCAGAAGGGGATTTATACTCCAACTTATAGAAGTGGGAGACTTTCCTTCTGAAATGTCGTTAAAAAGAAAAATTAATATTTAATGTTATTGGGATGAACAAAAATAAGAGTGAAAATTAATGCACTCTTATTTTTGTTGAAAATTATTTGTGTAAATATATTTACCATTAATTCAAAAACGAATATAACGCTGGATAAACATTTAAATTACTCATTAAAGATATATATTCATCCATAGCTGTATCATTTTCTTCACTTGTCTTTATGGCTCTTATCATTAGATTTTTAGGTGTTTCAAGAGGAGATATATATTCTACTACAGAAACATCATATCCTTTAGCTTCTAGCAGTAATGAACGCATTCCATCTGTTAAAATATCGGCCATTCTCGATTTAAATACACCCTGCTTTAGTATGTTTTTAAAGGGTTCATAAGAATATTGCTTTAAAAATTCTCGATGGCAGCATGGAACTGCGATGATTATATTAGAGTTTACTCTGATACCTAGAGCTAATGCCATATCTGTAGCAGTGTCACAAGCGTGTAATGATAATACTACATGTATAGTTTTATCAGGTTCATAATCTTTAATATCAATAGCATGGAACTCCATATTCCTGTAATTTAAGTTTTTGGCCATGTTTTTAGATGAGTCTATTATAGGTTTAGAGTAATCTAGCCCAATAAAATGGCATTTTTTCTTTTTAACTTCAGTTAAATAATAGTTTAGTACAAATGATAAATAGGATTTTCCACAACCACAATCTAATATATTTATAACTTGATGTTGTGGGAGCTTATCTAAAATTCCTTCTAAGAGTTCTACATAGTGATCAATTTGATTATATTTTCTTATTTTATCATTTTTAATTTTACCATCTTTACTCATTATGCCTATTTCTTTTAACAAAGCATCTGCACTACCAATCTTTATATAGTAATCTCTATTCAAAAGAGTGGAGGTAGTTCTACTAATATGAGTAGAGGGTAATTTAGAAGAAATAGTATTTAAGTCTTCATCCTCTACGAAATCCACATTTAAGCTCTTCATAGTTACATTTTTATTATCTGCAGAGATTAAAATTGAAGAACCTCTTTCACTATAAACTAGAGATGAGCATTCATAGCTTTCGGCTTCTTTAGTTATGTTAGAAAATAATTGATTTATACTCAAAGTTTCTGTTTTTCCATTAAAATTATATTTAATATTTCCATTATCATAAATACCTGTTCCTTTAAACTCTTTTAGACCTGTTATATAGGTAGTATCAATTTGTTTAAATATTGAACAGTTTTCAGAAAATCTATTTTCTAGGCCCATTAGAAAAAGTTTTAATTTATTAATATTTTGCTTATTCATTGTGCTCAAACCTTTCTTCTATAATTATTTTTCAACTATGCTACAAGTATAACAAAAAATTAAAAGCTATTGAAGAAAAATATAATATTATAATTGGTTATGTTATAATAAATGGTATGAAGAAAAGCAACTATTAAAATTTAATTAATGATTTTAGTGTAGATAAAGGGGCTTAAGATGAACAAAGGTAAGTACGTAAATTTAGAAGCTTTAAAAGGTAATGATAGAGAGTATATAATAAAGGATAGTAATTATATTATACTAGGAAGAATATTTATAGTTGAATTAGATAAAAAAAATAAGTTTTGTCAGTTTAGATTGAAATTTCATAACCACAATAATGGGGGTTATGAGTATTTAAAAGATACGTTAAATCTTATGCTGGGTATTTTGTTTAAAAATATGGGATTAAACAAAGTAAATGTTATGGTTCATGAAAGTATAAATATTAGTGCTTTTATTGATTTAGGATTTCAGTTAGAAGGTATTATCACAGATAGTGTAGTAAATAAATCTGAATATCAATCAGAAATGATGTTTGGTATAAATGAGTTTGGACTTAAAAAAAATTCAATAAAAAGAGAACTTACAATTAAAGGAATGAATATTAAGATTCATGCATTAATTCCAAGCGATGCGGAAGAAGTGTTAGAGTTTCATTTAAGAAACAGAAAATTTCTAAGGCCTTTTGAACCGTCTAGAGATGAGAAGTTTTATACTTTAGAGAGCCAAAAACGTACTTTAGTAGAGAGCTATAAACAATTTTTGAATGGTAATGTTGTGAATTTTGGGATATACAAGAATAACAAACTTATTGGCAAAATAAAGATATCGAATATAGTGATGGGCAGTTTTAAAAATGCGTTTATAGGTTATTCTATGGATGAAAAGGAACAAAGTAAGGGATATATGAAAGAATCAGTTAAACTTGTAATGAAATATGCTTTTGAAGAATTAGAGCTTCATAGAATAGAAGCAACTACTTTAATAGATAATGAAAAGTCACAAAGAGTTTTAAGTAGTTGTGGGTTTAAAGAACTTGGTATAAGTGAAAAACATTTATACATAAATGGTGAATGGAGAGATCAAATGGTTTTTTATAAGGTTAAAAACAGTTAACTAATCTAATATGATTGAAATTTTATTTATAACTAGAATGGCTATTGGAATAGATATTTTTATGAATTTAAGCGTTTAGGATGAGTTTACAAGTATATGATATGTATACTAATCCTAGTGTATCAATATGAGAAAAACGTAGAATAAGTAAGAAAATAAGATTATTGTGCACTTATATTAAGATAAGTAATACACATCATAAAACAGATAAAAATAATTATGATAAGATATTACATGTTGCTACAGTTTAGCTGCGAGAAAGTAATCATTACAACAGAGAATTTAAATTAAAAGATTAAAAAACTGTTGACAGATGATTAAATAACTGGTAGAGTAGTAGAAGTCGTCACATGATGACAAAGTAAATTGGTCTTTGAAAATTAAACAGAGAAATAGGTAAAGATAGCGAAATAATATTTCGTTAAACCAGTTAATTACTTTAGTATAAAGTAAAATTTAGTCGTAAGACTAAAAGTATGTAATGAGCTTGCGTAACAACTTAACAGTTGTCGCAGATTAATCATTTCAACTAAAAAAGTGTAAACTTTTAAATTGAGAGTTTGATCCTGGCTCAGGACGAACGCTGGCGGCGTGCCTAACACATGCAAGTCGAGCGATGAAACCTTTCGGGGTGGATTAGCGGCGGACGGGTGAGTAACACGTGGGTAACCTGCCTCAAAGAGGGGAATAGCCTCCCGAAAGGGAGATTAATACCGCATAATATGTTTTGGTCGCATGATCGAAACATCAAAGGATTTTTCTTCGGAAAATTCCACTTTGAGATGGACCCGCGGCGCATTAGCTAGTTGGTGAGGTAACGGCTCACCAAGGCGACGATGCGTAGCCGACCTGAGAGGGTGATCGGCCACATTGGAACTGAGACACGGTCCAGACTCCTACGGGAGGCAGCAGTGGGGAATATTGCGCAATGGGGGAAACCCTGACGCAGCAACGCCGCGTGAATGATGAAGGCCTTCGGGTTGTAAAGTTCTGTCTTCTGGGACGATAATGACGGTACCAGAGGAGGAAGCCACGGCTAACTACGTGCCAGCAGCCGCGGTAATACGTAGGTGGCAAGCGTTGTCCGGATTTACTGGGCGTAAAGGATGCGTAGGCGGACATTTAAGTCAGATGTGAAATACCCGAGCTTAACTTGGGTGCTGCATTTGAAACTGGGTGTCTAGAGTGCAGGAGAGGTAAGTGGAATTCCTAGTGTAGCGGTGAAATGCGTAGAGATTAGGAAGAACACCAGTGGCGAAGGCGACTTACTGGACTGTAACTGACGCTGAGGCATGAAAGCGTGGGGAGCAAACAGGATTAGATACCCTGGTAGTCCACGCCGTAAACGATGAATACTAGGTGTCGGGGGTCGAACCTCGGTGCCGCCGTTAACACATTAAGTATTCCGCCTGGGGAGTACGATCGCAAGATTAAAACTCAAAGGAATTGACGGGGGCCCGCACAAGCAGCGGAGCATGTGGTTTAATTCGAAGCAACGCGAAGAACCTTACCTAGACTTGACATCCCCTGCATAACCCAGAGATGGGCGAAGTCCTTCGGGACAGGGTGACAGGTGGTGCATGGTTGTCGTCAGCTCGTGTCGTGAGATGTTGGGTTAAGTCCCGCAACGAGCGCAACCCTTATCATTAGTTGCTACCATTAAGTTGAGCACTCTAGTGAGACTGCCCGGGTTAACCGGGAGGAAGGTGGGGATGACGTCAAATCATCATGCCCCTTATGTCTAGGGCTACACACGTGCTACAATGGTGAGTACAAAGAGATGCAAGACCGCAAGGTGGAGCCAAACTCAAAAACTCATCCCAGTTCGGATTGTAGGCTGCAACTCGCCTACATGAAGCCGGAGTTGCTAGTAATCGCGAATCAGCATGTCGCGGTGAATACGTTCCCGGGCCTTGTACACACCGCCCGTCACACCATGAGAGTTGGTAACACCCGAAGTCCGTGAGGTAACCGTAAGGAGCCAGCGGCCGAAGGTGGGATTGATGATTGGGGTGAAGTCGTAACAAGGTAGCCGTAGGAGAACCTGCGGCTGGATCACCTCCTTTCTAGGGAGTAGATGTATTGACTTCGGTCGATGCAATAGAAGAATATTAATTTGTTCTTCAAAAATATCTATTGTAATTAATCGTACCTAGTTCTCTGTTTAATTTTGAGAGACTAATTTTATCTAACTCTTAGGAGTTAGATAATGAATAGTTTTTCTTAAAATGTTCTTTGAAAATTGCACAGTGAAAAAAGTTGTTTTAAAAAAATTAAAACTACGCAAGTAGTTTATAAATTAATTTAATACAATTTCGCAAAATTAATATAACCGTCTATGTAAATAGACAGAATCAAGGTCAAGCTACAAAGGGCGCATGGCGAATGCCTTGGCACTAGGAGCCGAAGAAGGACGCGTTAAGCTGCGATAAGCTTTGGGTAGGCGCAAATAGCCTGTGATCCAAAGATTTCCGAATGGGGGAACCCACATAGTAACAACTATGTACTGCATACTGAATAAATAGGTATGCAGAGGTAGACCCGGGGAACTGAAACATCTAAGTACCCGGAGGAAGAGAAAGAAACATCGATTTCCTAAGTAGCGGCGAGCGAAAGGGAAAGAGCCCAAACCCAGGTCTTTGATCTGGGGGTTGAGGATAGATCATAAATACTGCAATTCCTTAATTGAAGATAGCTGGAAAGCTGCTCCGCAGAAGGTAATAGGCCTGTAAATGAAAAGGAAAAACAGTCAGATCTAATCCAGAGTACCACGAGACACGTGAAACCTTGTGGGAAGCTGGGAGGACCACCTCCCAAGGCTAAATACTACCTAGTGACCGATAGTGAAGAAGTACCGTGAGGGAAAGGTGAAAAGAACCCCGGAAGGGGAGTGAAATAGAACCTGAAACCGTGTGCCTACAACCGGTCGAAGCACTTTATATGTGTGACGGCGTGCTTTTTGTAGAACGAGCCAACGAGTTACGATATGTAGCAAGGTTAAGTACTTAAGGTACGGAGCCGAAGGGAAACCAAGTCTGAATAGGGCGCATAGTTGCATGTCGTAGACCCGAAACCGGGTGACCTATCCATGGCCAGGATGAAGCGGAAGTAAAATTCCGTGGAGGTCCGAACCACGTTGGTGTTGAAAAACCATGGGATGAGCTGTGGATAGCGGAGAAATTCCAATCGAACTCGGAGATAGCTGGTTCTCCTCGAAATAGCTTTAGGGCTAGCGTCGATTAATTGAGTAATGGAGGTAGAGCACTGAATGGGCTAGGGGCTGACAACAGTTACTGAACCCTATCAAACTCCGAATGCCATATACTTTTATTTCGGCAGTCAGACTGCGAATGATAAGATCCGTAGTCAAAAGGGAAACAGCCCAGACCATCAGCTAAGGTCCCAAAGTGTAAGTTAAGTGGAAAAGGATGTGGGATTTCTAAGACAACTAGGATGTTGGCTCAGAAGCAGCCACTCATTTAAAGAGTGCGTAATAGCTCACTAGTCAAGAGATCCTGCGCCGAAGATGTCCGGGGCTAAAACTTACCACCGAAGCTATGGGTGTACACAATTGTGTACGCGGTAGAGGAGCTTTCTGTACTGGCTGAAGTCATACCGTAAGGAGTGGTGGACGGTACAGAAGTGAGAATGTTGGCATGAGTAGCGAGAGTTAAGTGAGAATCTTAACGGTCGAAAACCTAAGGTTTCCTGAGGAAGGCTCGTCCTCTCAGGGTTAGTCGGGACCTAAGCCGAGGCCGAAAGGCGTAGGTGATGGACAATCGGTTGATATTCCGATACCACCAATGGACGTTATTAGAAATGGGATGACGCAGGAGGATAAGATGTGCACACTATTGGATGTGTGTCTAAGCATTTAGGCGGAGCAGACAGGCAAATCCGTTTGCTCTTAACGCTGAGATGTGATGGGGAAGGGAATTTATTCCTGAAGTATCTGATTCCACGCTGCCAAGAAAAGTCTCTATCGAGGATATTGGTGCCCGTACCGCAAACCGACACAGGTAGGTGAGGAGAGAATCCTAAGACCATCGGAAGAATTGTTGTTAAGGAACTCGGCAAATTGACCCCGTAACTTCGGGAGAAGGGGTGCCTACGTAAGTAGGTCGCAGAGAATAGGCCCAAGCAACTGTTTAGCAAAAACACAGGTCTCTGCTAAAGCGAAAGCTGATGTATAGGGGCTGACGCCTGCCCGGTGCTGGAAGGTTAAGGGGATTACTTAGCGCAAGCGAAGGTATGAACTTAAGCCCCAGTAAACGGCGGCCGTAACTATAACGGTCCTAAGGTAGCGAAATTCCTTGTCGGGTAAGTTCCGACCCGCACGAATGGCGTAATGATTTGGGCACTGTCTCAACAACACATCCGGCGAAATTGTAGTGCAAGTGAAGATGCTTGCTACCCGCGATTGGACGGAAAGACCCCGTAGAGCTTTACTGTAGCTTAGCATTGAATTTCGGTATTGTCTGTACAGGATAGGTGGGAGACTGAGAAACATGGGCGTCAGCCTGTGTGGAGTCATCCTTGGGATACCACCCTGACAGTACTGAGGTTCTAACTGGAGGCCATGAATCTGGTCACAGGACATTGTTAGGTGGGCAGTTTGACTGGGGCGGTCGCCTCCAAAAAAGTAACGGAGGCGCCCAAAGGTTCCCTCAGCGCGGTTGGAAATCGCGCGAAGAGTGCAAAGGCAGAAGGGAGCCTGACTGCGACACTTACAAGTGGAGCAGGGACGAAAGTCGGGCTTAGTGATCCGGTGGTACCTCGTGGGAGGGCCATCGCTCAACGGATAAAAGCTACCTCGGGGATAACAGGCTGATCTCCCCCAAGAGTCCACATCGACGGGGAGGTTTGGCACCTCGATGTCGGCTCGTCGCATCCTGGGGCTGAAGTAGGTCCCAAGGGTTGGGCTGTTCGCCCATTAAAGCGGCACGCGAGCTGGGTTCAGAACGTCGTGAGACAGTTCGGTCCCTATCCGTCGCGGGCGTAGGAAATTTGAAGGGAGCTGTCCTTAGTACGAGAGGACCGGGATGGACAAACCTCTGGTGCACCAGTTGTCACGCCAGTGGCATCGCTGGGTAGCTATGTTTGGAAGGGATAAACGCTGAAAGCATCTAAGCGTGAAGCCCACCCTGAGATGAGATTTCCCATAACTCGCACGTAAGTGCGATGTTAGTAAGACTCCTGGAAGACCACCAGGTTGATAGGTTAGAGGTGTAAGCATGGTAACATGTTCAGCTGACTAATACTAATAAGTCGAGGGCTTGACCTAAATATATAATTAAAAGTAATGCGATATACTTCTTTCGTAAGAAAGAAGCGAGGCTTTGAGCGTGAGCGAAAAGACTAATTCACTGTGCAATTTTCAGAGAATATTTATATTCTCAATCTGGTGATTATGGCATGAAGGTAACACCCGTTCCCATACCGAACACGAAGGTTAAGCTTCAATGCGCCGATGGTACTGCAGGGGTGACCTTGTGGAAGAGTAGGTTGTCGCCAGGTAATGTGGCTGGATAGCTCAGTCGGTAGAGCAGAGGACTGAAAATCCTCGTGTCCCTGGTTCGATTCCTGGTCTAGCCACCAAAAACGTCTTAGATAATTCTAAGACGTTTTTTTTAGTTGGAGTGATATATTTATAAATTTTCAATTTGCCAATCGATGTTTTTTTCGCCTACCGAAGTTAAAAAATTATTAGCATCAGAAAAAGGTTTACTATTAAAAAAACCTCTATATGCGGATAATGGGCTTGGGTGAACAGACTTTATTATGTAGTGTATTGGATTTGTTACAAGAGATTGTTTTGTCTGAGCATTGTTCCCCCATAAAATAAAAACTATAGGCTCTGTTTTGTCGTTTAATAAAGCAATGATTTTGTCCGTAAAATGTTCCCAACCTTTATTTTTATGTGAATTAGCCTCTCCGGATCTAACAGTAAGAACGGTATTTAAGAGCAGAACACCCTGATCAGCCCATTTCTTTAAATAACCGTGATTAGGAATATAACAGCCTACATCATTATTTAATTCCTTATATATATTTAATAAAGAAGGGGGAATGGGTACATTTGTTTTTACAGAAAAACTTAAACCGTGAGCTTGGCTAGGTCCATGGTAAGGATCTTGACCAAGTATAACAATTTTTACATCATTATATGCCGTATATTTAAGTGAATTAAATATATCCTGCACTTCAGGATATATTTGCGCCTTTTCATATTCTTCTTTTAAAAAATATCTTAATTTTAAATAATAATCTTTATTAGATTCTTCTAATAAGAGCTCGTTCCAATCATTTACTAAATTATTCATAAAATCACCTCAATTAAGTGTAACATAAATGCATTTATTTTCATAAAATAAGTTGTTATTTTCATTGTATAAACTATAAAAATATAGGATGGTACTTCTGCTTGTTTTAAGTGTTAAATGGTATATAATAATAGAAGAAGATACAAAAATATATGGTACAAACCAATTAATAGCTGTTTTGTATTTCAGAGAAAGACAAGGAGATAGTTTATGAAAAAGGTATCTAGCACTGATTTTAAAGATTTATTTAAGAAAATAGTTCTTATTATTTTAGGCACTTTTATTTTAGCGGTTGCAATAAATTTATTTATAATTCCAAATAAGCTTCTTAGTGGAGGGCTTTCAGGAATAGGGCTAATGTTACAGTATATTTTCAATCTTCCAATGGGTATTACATTATTGATATTTAATATTCCACTTCTTATATTAAGTATATTAAAAATAAATAAGAAATTTACTGCATTTACGATATTGGGGACCATTTCGCTATCGGTTTGTTTAATGCTTACCTCATCTTTAAATAATGTTCTTGCTCCTGTTGAAGAGTCTTATAGACTTCTTTACTGTATATATGGCGGGATACTTTCAGGTATAGGGACTGGAATTGTTTTTTCTAATGAAGGATCTACAGGTGGTATGGATATTTTAGCTATATATGCTAAAAAGAAATATGATATAGAAATAGGTATAATGAGCTTTACAATAAATTTCTTAATTGTAGCTGTTGGATCTGTATTATTTAATTTTAAAGTTGGATTATATACTCTGATTTCTATGTATATTACGGTGGCTGTTATGGAAAAAGTTATGAATGGATTAAACCGACGAAAAATGCTTTTAATAGTATCAGAAAAAGAAAAAGAAGTAAGTGATGCGATAATGAGTAATTTTAATAGAGGAGTAACTATTTTATATGGAGAAGGCGCATATACTAAACATAGAAAAAATATAGTGTATTGTGTTGTTTCATTGGGTCAACTACCACAAATTAAGAGAGTAATAAAAGTTATAGACCAAGAAGCTTTTATTTCTATAATTGATATAGCTGAGGTTGAAGGTAATGGATTTAAAAGCCCTATAGGTTAATATTGCAGCTCCGTAGGAGAGGATTTAATATAATGAAAGCATGTAATTAGTTACATGCTTTCATTATATTAAAAGGATAGTTAGTAAATATTAATTTATATGATTTGTAATAGTTTAGTAATAAAACAATGGTAAAAAGGGAAATACTAAATATGTGATGTAAAAGCTAACATAAAAAACAATATAGTATTAAAAAAATTTAGATGTTGAATTCTACTTATATTAATTAACGAGGAGATGTATTTTTATGAAGATAGTTAAGGTAAGAAAAAATGCAGACGGAGATATCACAAATATATTAACTAGTACAGGTGAAGAATTGGATGTGAGTAAGGTTGTAGCGTTAGCAAAGAGGGGAACAGTAGAATCGGTGATTGTTGGTAAAAATAGAAATGGGAATGATGTTATAAGGTCATCACCCAATAGTATCACAGAAGACAACTTAGATAATCTTCCGAATTTTTAATGACATTTTAGAAGGAACGTCCCCCTCTTGTATAAGAGGGGGTTACGGACTATAATAAAGAAAAAACTTCAGTGGCAGTATAAATTTTCTTCTGAAGTCGTCGATGCATCTTCTGCGAAGCAGTTGCAGCACCGCAGGTGATTATTTAATATAATAGTTGCAAGTCCTCTTTATTGAGTTTTTTCTTGATGTAGAGGGCTTACACTTTATTTATAACTAAGTATAATGTGATGAAGCTGGTATATTATTTGGTGTATAAAGGTATACTATTCCTAGTGTGTCAGTACAAAAGAAACTTAACATATAATAGCATTATAAAGAATACTGTATATAATTGTCGTATGAAAGAAAAAAATGAAATATTATGTTTTTGAAAGATGATATTATATTAATTGTCGCTGCGGTTCAATAGTGATGAAGCAAGAAAGATTAAGAAGAATAACAGTTAAAAGAATTAAAAAAACTGTTGACAACTTAAGATATAACAGATATAATAGTAGAAGTCATCACATGATGACAAAGCAAATTGGTCTTTGAAAATTAAACAGAGAAATAGGTAAAGATAGCGAAATAATATTTCGTTAAACCAGTTAATTACTTTAGTATAAAGTAAAATTTAGTCGTAAGACTAAAAAGTATGTAATGAGCTTGCGTAACAACTTAACAGTTGTCGCAGATTAATCATTTCAACTAAAAAAGTGTAAACTTTTAAATTGAGAGTTTGATCCTGGCTCAGGACGAACGCTGGCGGCGTGCCTAACACATGCAAGTCGAGCGATGAAACCTTTCGGGGTGGATTAGCGGCGGACGGGTGAGTAACACGTGGGTAACCTGCCTCAAAGAGGGGAATAGCCTCCCGAAAGGGAGATTAATACCGCATAATATGTTTTGGTCGCATGATCGAAACATCAAAGGATTTTTCTTCGGAAAATTCCACTTTGAGATGGACCCGCGGCGCATTAGCTAGTTGGTGAGGTAACGGCTCACCAAGGCGACGATGCGTAGCCGACCTGAGAGGGTGATCGGCCACATTGGAACTGAGACACGGTCCAGACTCCTACGGGAGGCAGCAGTGGGGAATATTGCGCAATGGGGGAAACCCTGACGCAGCAACGCCGCGTGAATGATGAAGGCCTTCGGGTTGTAAAGTTCTGTCTTCTGGGACGATAATGACGGTACCAGAGGAGGAAGCCACGGCTAACTACGTGCCAGCAGCCGCGGTAATACGTAGGTGGCAAGCGTTGTCCGGATTTACTGGGCGTAAAGGATGCGTAGGCGGACATTTAAGTCAGATGTGAAATACCCGAGCTTAACTTGGGTGCTGCATTTGAAACTGGGTGTCTAGAGTGCAGGAGAGGTAAGTGGAATTCCTAGTGTAGCGGTGAAATGCGTAGAGATTAGGAAGAACACCAGTGGCGAAGGCGACTTACTGGACTGTAACTGACGCTGAGGCATGAAAGCGTGGGGAGCAAACAGGATTAGATACCCTGGTAGTCCACGCCGTAAACGATGAATACTAGGTGTCGGGGGTCGAACCTCGGTGCCGCCGTTAACACATTAAGTATTCCGCCTGGGGAGTACGATCGCAAGATTAAAACTCAAAGGAATTGACGGGGGCCCGCACAAGCAGCGGAGCATGTGGTTTAATTCGAAGCAACGCGAAGAACCTTACCTAGACTTGACATCCCCTGCATAACCCAGAGATGGGCGAAGTCCTTCGGGACAGGGTGACAGGTGGTGCATGGTTGTCGTCAGCTCGTGTCGTGAGATGTTGGGTTAAGTCCCGCAACGAGCGCAACCCTTATCATTAGTTGCTACCATTAAGTTGAGCACTCTAGTGAGACTGCCCGGGTTAACCGGGAGGAAGGTGGGGATGACGTCAAATCATCATGCCCCTTATGTCTAGGGCTACACACGTGCTACAATGGTGAGTACAAAGAGATGCAAGACCGCAAGGTGGAGCCAAACTCAAAAACTCATCCCAGTTCGGATTGTAGGCTGCAACTCGCCTACATGAAGCCGGAGTTGCTAGTAATCGCGAATCAGCATGTCGCGGTGAATACGTTCCCGGGCCTTGTACACACCGCCCGTCACACCATGAGAGTTGGTAACACCCGAAGTCCGTGAGGTAACCGTAAGGAGCCAGCGGCCGAAGGTGGGATTGATGATTGGGGTGAAGTCGTAACAAGGTAGCCGTAGGAGAACCTGCGGCTGGATCACCTCCTTTCTAGGGAGTAGATGTATTGACTTCGGTCGATGCAATAGAAGAATATTAATTTGTTCTTCAAAAATATCTATTGTAATTAATCGTACCTAGTTCTCTGTTTAATTTTGAGAGACTAATTTTATCTAACTCTTAGGAGTTAGATAATGAATAGTTTTTCTTAAAATGTTCTTTGAAAATTGCACAGTGAAAAAAGTTGTTTTAAAAAAATTAAAACTACGCAAGTAGTTTATAAATTAATTTAATACAATTTCGCAAAATTAATATAACCGTCTATGTAAATAGACAGAATCAAGGTCAAGCTACAAAGGGCGCATGGCGAATGCCTTGGCACTAGGAGCCGAAGAAGGACGCGTTAAGCTGCGATAAGCTTTGGGTAGGCGCAAATAGCCTGTGATCCAAAGATTTCCGAATGGGGGAACCCACATAGTAACAACTATGTACTGCATACTGAATAAATAGGTATGCAGAGGTAGACCCGGGGAACTGAAACATCTAAGTACCCGGAGGAAGAGAAAGAAACATCGATTTCCTAAGTAGCGGCGAGCGAAAGGGAAAGAGCCCAAACCCAGGTCTTTGATCTGGGGGTTGAGGATAGATCATAAATACTGCAATTCCTTAATTGAAGATAGCTGGAAAGCTGCTCCGCAGAAGGTAATAGGCCTGTAAATGAAAAGGAAAAACAGTCAGATCTAATCCAGAGTACCACGAGACACGTGAAACCTTGTGGGAAGCTGGGAGGACCACCTCCCAAGGCTAAATACTACCTAGTGACCGATAGTGAAGAAGTACCGTGAGGGAAAGGTGAAAAGAACCCCGGAAGGGGAGTGAAATAGAACCTGAAACCGTGTGCCTACAACCGGTCGAAGCACTTTATATGTGTGACGGCGTGCTTTTTGTAGAACGAGCCAACGAGTTACGATATGTAGCAAGGTTAAGTACTTAAGGTACGGAGCCGAAGGGAAACCAAGTCTGAATAGGGCGCATAGTTGCATGTCGTAGACCCGAAACCGGGTGACCTATCCATGGCCAGGATGAAGCGGAAGTAAAATTCCGTGGAGGTCCGAACCACGTTGGTGTTGAAAAACCATGGGATGAGCTGTGGATAGCGGAGAAATTCCAATCGAACTCGGAGATAGCTGGTTCTCCTCGAAATAGCTTTAGGGCTAGCGTCGATTAATTGAGTAATGGAGGTAGAGCACTGAATGGGCTAGGGGCTGACAACAGTTACTGAACCCTATCAAACTCCGAATGCCATATACTTTTATTTCGGCAGTCAGACTGCGAATGATAAGATCCGTAGTCAAAAGGGAAACAGCCCAGACCATCAGCTAAGGTCCCAAAGTGTAAGTTAAGTGGAAAAGGATGTGGGATTTCTAAGACAACTAGGATGTTGGCTCAGAAGCAGCCACTCATTTAAAGAGTGCGTAATAGCTCACTAGTCAAGAGATCCTGCGCCGAAGATGTCCGGGGCTAAAACTTACCACCGAAGCTATGGGTGTACACAATTGTGTACGCGGTAGAGGAGCTTTCTGTACTGGCTGAAGTCATACCGTAAGGAGTGGTGGACGGTACAGAAGTGAGAATGTTGGCATGAGTAGCGAGAGTTAAGTGAGAATCTTAACGGTCGAAAACCTAAGGTTTCCTGAGGAAGGCTCGTCCTCTCAGGGTTAGTCGGGACCTAAGCCGAGGCCGAAAGGCGTAGGTGATGGACAATCGGTTGATATTCCGATACCACCAATGGACGTTATTAGAAATGGGATGACGCAGGAGGATAAGATGTGCACACTATTGGATGTGTGTCTAAGCATTTAGGCGGAGCAGACAGGCAAATCCGTTTGCTCTTAACGCTGAGATGTGATGGGGAAGGGAATTTATTCCCGAAGTATCTGATTCCACGCTGCCAAGAAAAGTCTCTATCGAGGATATTGGTGCCCGTACCGCAAACCGACACAGGTAGGTGAGGAGAGAATCCTAAGACCATCGGAAGAATTGTTGTTAAGGAACTCGGCAAATTGACCCCGTAACTTCGGGAGAAGGGGTGCCTACGTAAGTAGGTCGCAGAGAATAGGCCCAAGCAACTGTTTAGCAAAAACACAGGTCTCTGCTAAAGCGAAAGCTGATGTATAGGGGCTGACGCCTGCCCGGTGCTGGAAGGTTAAGGGGATTACTTAGCGCAAGCGAAGGTATGAACTTAAGCCCCAGTAAACGGCGGCCGTAACTATAACGGTCCTAAGGTAGCGAAATTCCTTGTCGGGTAAGTTCCGACCCGCACGAATGGCGTAATGATTTGGGCACTGTCTCAACAACACATCCGGCGAAATTGTAGTGCAAGTGAAGATGCTTGCTACCCGCGATTGGACGGAAAGACCCCGTAGAGCTTTACTGTAGCTTAGCATTGAATTTCGGTATTGTCTGTACAGGATAGGTGGGAGACTGAGAAACATGGGCGTCAGCCTGTGTGGAGTCATCCTTGGGATACCACCCTGACAGTACTGAGGTTCTAACTGGAGGCCATGAATCTGGTCACAGGACATTGTTAGGTGGGCAGTTTGACTGGGGCGGTCGCCTCCAAAAAAGTAACGGAGGCGCCCAAAGGTTCCCTCAGCGCGGTTGGAAATCGCGCGAAGAGTGCAAAGGCAGAAGGGAGCCTGACTGCGACACTTACAAGTGGAGCAGGGACGAAAGTCGGGCTTAGTGATCCGGTGGTACCTCGTGGGAGGGCCATCGCTCAACGGATAAAAGCTACCTCGGGGATAACAGGCTGATCTCCCCCAAGAGTCCACATCGACGGGGAGGTTTGGCACCTCGATGTCGGCTCGTCGCATCCTGGGGCTGAAGTAGGTCCCAAGGGTTGGGCTGTTCGCCCATTAAAGCGGCACGCGAGCTGGGTTCAGAACGTCGTGAGACAGTTCGGTCCCTATCCGTCGCGGGCGTAGGAAATTTGAAGGGAGCTGTCCTTAGTACGAGAGGACCGGGATGGACAAACCTCTGGTGCACCAGTTGTCACGCCAGTGGCATCGCTGGGTAGCTATGTTTGGAAGGGATAAACGCTGAAAGCATCTAAGCGTGAAGCCCACCCTGAGATGAGATTTCCCATAACTCGCACGTAAGTGCGGTGTTAGTAAGACTCCTGGAAGACCACCAGGTTGATAGGTTAGAGGTGTAAGCATGGTAACATGTTCAGCTGACTAATACTAATAAGTCGAGGGCTTGACCTAAATAATTAAAAATAACGCGAAGCTTCGGACGTAAGGAAGAAGACTAATTCACTGTGCAATTTTCAGAGAATATTTATATTCTCAATCTGGTGATTATGGCATGAAGGTAACACCCGTTCCCATACCGAACACGAAGGTTAAGCTTCAATGCGCCGATGGTACTGCAGGGGTGACCTTGTGGAAGAGTAGGTTGTCGCCAGGTAAACATGGTTTACTAGCTCAGTTGGTAGAGCACATGACTTTTAATCATGGTGTCCGGGGTTCGATTCCCCGGTAAGCCACCAAAAAAGTACTTCTTTATGAAGTGCTTTTTTTTTATTTCCACTGTTCCGACATATTATGAAATATTTTCGATTTTTTTAATTCTCCTTGTCTACTATATACTATAGACATTAATTCATAAATCTCTGGAATACTTGGATCGGTGGATAAAACCACTTTTAAAGTATCTAATGCTTTTTCTAAGTTATTTTCATTTATTAAATATTTTATAGTAATTATTTGGTGTTCAATATTTTTATCATAGGTATCATCTTTTGTAGTCAATTCAGCAAGAATAGTTTTAATCTTATCTGTAGTAAAAGGCTTCTGTAAATAAGTAATTGCCCCAAGTTTAGTACAATCCACTGCATTTTTAACTGTGGCAAAAGCTGTCATAATTACTACTGGAGCGGTTATTCCTTTAGTTCTAATTCGTTTTAGAACTTCTGTGCCACTTATTTCGGGCATTTTAATATCTAAAAATATTAAATCTACGGGCACAGTATCGATTAATGATAAAGCTTCATGACCATTAGTAGCCATCAAAACTTCAAAATTGTTTAGTTTAAGGTAAATGCCAAGCAACGTACGAATATTTTTTGTATCATCTACAACTAAAGCTCTTTTCATAGTAGTCCTTCTTTCCCAAGTGAAAAATTGTATTATTAAACATATAGAGCTATAATTTTAACACTTAATGGTGTAGAATTATAGCTTAATTTTAGTTGAGTAGGATTTTAAATAAAATAATAATCCTGATAATATTCTCATCTGTATTTTTAAGTTTATATATTACTTTTATTAATTATAATCAACTACAAGTGAATACTTTAACATGTAAAATATGTGTTATATGCAAATTATAGATAAAAACACACTGTACTTCTTTTAAGTAAGTTGTATACTCAATTATGGAGTTAGTACTATGAGGAAAATGAACAAAAACGAATGTAAACAAAGAATAGAATTGCTAGATTTCTTAAACCACATATAACAGGTAGGAGAATGATTTTAAGGACAGTTATGCAAAGTTGCATTATTTCCTATAATTGCTTAAAATATGCATATGGTATTTAAATTTAATAGTAAATTCATATTAACTTACTAAAAGTAGTTTTAAATTCAGCTATGGTTTTTTTAAAAGAAATTTAAGTAAGGAGAACATACTATGTATATTGTAATAATAGGTTGTGGTAGATTAGGTAGCGGACTTGCTATGGAATTGTCTAATGACGGTCATGATGTGGTAATAGTGGATAAACATGCGGAAAATCTAGAGAGACTTAGAAGTGGATTTAATGGAATTAGAATTAAAGGAGTGGAGATAGATAATGATATATTAATAGACGCGGGAATAGATAAAGCAGATATATTTTTAGCTATGACTCCAGCAGATAATATAAATATTATGGCTAGTCAAATTGCAAAGGATATATTTAAGGTGCCTAAAGTAATAGCTAGAATTTTTGATCCATCAAGGGAATTTATTTATAGAAAACTAGGACTACAAACTATAAGTCCAACTGAAGTAAGTATAAATATAATTAAAAACAAAATAATAGATAAAAAATCAGATGCATTATTGATATTAAATAATGATATATCAATAGAGGAGATTACAATAAACAGACTTAGAATTAATAACATTTTAGAAATAGAAGATAAGTTTAATTGTAGGATATGTGCAGTTTCCAAAAAGGGGGAACTTATTATACCAAATGAAAATGAACTATTGGAAAAGGGTGACAAAATAATTTGTAGCATAAATAAGGAGAATAAAGAAAAGTTAGTAAAGGCAATAATGAAGGAGAAACTTAGATGAGAGCAATAGTAGTTGGCGGTGGGAAGGTAGGATACTATCTTGTTAAAGCATTAAAAGAAAAAAAACATCAGGTAGTGCTAATAGAAAAAAACACAAAAATTTGTGAAAAGGTTGCCGAAGAACTTGAAGTAGATGTAATATGTGGGGATGGCTCAGATGTTGAAGTATTAGAAGATGCGGATATAGAGCAAGCTGAAGTTGTAGCTGCAGTAACGGGAAAAGATGAGGAAAACCTGGTAATATGTCAGATGGCTAAAGTAAACTTTAATATTAATGAAACAATAGCTAGAATCAACAATCCTAAAAATACAGCAATTTTCGAAGCGTTAGGAGTGGATAAGACTGTATGTAGCACACAAGTAATTTGCAATTTGATAGAGGGTGAATTTAATAGCGAACCACTGAAAATTATAGAAAGCATTAATAAAGGAGAAATGACATTAGTAGAAGCAAAAATAGATAAAAGAAGCGCATGGAAAGATAAATCAGTAGAGCAGTTAAATATACCTAAGGAATGTGTAATACTATCAATAATAAGAAGTGGGGAAGTAATTTTTCCAAGAGGCTGCGTAGATATAAAAGAAGGTGATAAAGTACTTATTATCACAAATACAGATAAAAAAAATGATGTAGAAAAATCTATAATTGGAGGGTAAATATATTATGACTAATAAAAAAATTGTATGCGGAGTAATTACAGAGATAGGATATACATTAACATTTTTATTTATTTTATATGGCATTAATATGATTTTAGCAAGGTGATTATATGAAAAAAATAACAAAAAACTTTGATGATTTTAAAATAATAAATTTTTATGTAGGCTATGTAATAATGGGAACTGCAAGTTTAATGTTGATACCCATATTGATCTCATTGATATTTAAGGAATGGAGCGCGCTTTTAGATTTTATTATTAGTATAAATATAGCGATTAGTTTAGGTATAGTTCTTATGTTTACAGGTAAAGACAAGGTTGATAAAGTAAGGTTGCAATGGAAGCATGGGTTAATTATTGCATCTAGTTCATGGATTATATTAACTTTGTTATGTGCGGTGCCTTATGAGCTCAGTGGAAATACAACATCTTTCTTAGATGCATGTTTTGATGTTATGAGTGGATTTACAACCACAGGAGTCCTACTTATTCAAAATCTTGACCATCTTTCTCTAGGATTAAATATGTGGAGACACATTCTTACCTTTGTTGGAGGCCAAGGCATGGTGGTACTAGCTTTAAGTTTTATGGTAAACCATACTTTAGGTGCTTACAAAATGTATGTTGGTGAAGGTAAGGATGCTGAACTCGTACCTAATGTAAAAAACACAGCAAGAATTATATGGAAAATAAGTATTGTGTATTTAATTGTAGGGACTACTATGCTTTGGATTAATGGAATGTTTATAGGTATGCAGCCTGTAAGTGCTTTTTTTCATGGATTATTTATTTTTATGTCTGCATGGAGTACTGGTGGATTTGCACCAATGTCTCAAAATATTCTGTATTATCATAGTCTTTCTTATGAGTTATTAACAATGATTTTCTTTGTCATTGGTTCTTTAAATTTTGCATTACATTATGCAGTATGGCAAGGTAATAAAAAAGAAATATTCAGGAATATTGAAACACAGAGTTTTTTTATTACAGCTTTAATTATTTCTTTTTTTACAGCGTTAAAACTAACAAATTCAGGTGTATATAGTAATGGTATATCGGTTTTCAGAAAAGGTATTTATAATGTATTATCAGCGCATACAACTACAGGGTTTGGTAATCTTTATGCGAGACAGTTTGCAACTGAATGGGGCGATTTTCCTGTGGTTATGCTTATAATAGCCATGCTTATAGGTGGATCAGCATGTTCTACGGCAGGTGGGTTTAAAGGATTAAGGGTAGGATTAGTTTTTAAAAGTATAATTGCAGAGGTAAACAAATTATTAAATTCTGATAGAAAAATAAAGGTGTTTAAATTTCATCATATAAAGGAAATTATCTTAGAGGATGCAATGGTGAAATCTGCTTACCTAATAATAATATTATATATAATATTATTTTTTATAGGTACTGCGTTGGGAACCTATTATGGATATCCAGTGCTCAGTTCAGCTTTTGAAGCTGCTTCAGTTACAGGAAATGTAGGATTATCCATTGGGATTACGGCGCCTACAATGCCTACTGCAATGAAGGTATATTATATAATTGCAATGTATTTAGGAAGATTAGAATTCATATCTGTGTTTGCGCTAATAGGAGTCACATTTGGAGGCATTAAGAAGTTATGGTTAAGACTTTTAAAACAATAATAGTAGTGTGTATTTTGGCTTTTTGTTTTTCAATAACATGTATGGCAAAGGAATATAGTAATTTTAATGAATTAATCGAAAATAGCAAAAATATTGATAATAGTAAAATTACATTAAAGGGTGAAGCTATTGGTGAATGTATGAATAGAGGTAAATATTCATGGGTAAATATCAATGATGGAAGCACAGCTATGGGAATATGGATTAAATCTGATGAAGTTCAAAGTATAAAAAAATTTGGTAAGTATGGTTATAAGGGAGATATAGTTAAGATAAATGGAACTTTTAATAGGGCTTGTAAGGACCATGGGGGGGATATGGATATACATGCAAGCTCGGTTAAAATTATAGAGCCTGGGCACAAAGTAGCAATCCCTATAAGTAACAATAAAAAAGGTATAGCAATAATATTAACAGTCATCACACTTGCTTTAATTTTTTCATATATAAAATTTACTAAAAGCACTTCAAAGTGAAATGCTTTTTTTAGAACTTTAAAACTAAAACTATTTTGTCCATACTAAGCATAGTACTAGATATCCTTTTTAAGTAATGGATTATTCAAGATTAGCATTGCTAATTAAGAGGCATTTAGGATAGTCATAGTTCAAATAAACGATAATTAGATATATTAGGAAGGTGATGTGGAGTTTGAAAAAAGGTAAATTTGATGAGAAGTTTTTCAAAATTTCTAGTGAATATGAATATAGTGATTATGAAGAAATCAAACCTAAAACAATAATGATTACCAATGTGGTTAAAACTATAGTAATTATGAGTTTAGCCACTGTAATATCTCTGATATTTAGAAAAATTGGGTTACATGAATCAAATGTAATAATAGTATTTATTTTAGGTGTATTATTCGTATCAAGAAGTACTGATGGATATGGTTATGGTATACTGGCCGCGATAATTGGAGTGCTATCATTTAACTTTTTATTTACGGTGCCATATTATACCTTTCTAGCTTATAGAGCTGATTATCCAGTAACTTTTATTATAATGCTTATAGCAGCAATTATTACAAGCACTTTAACTTCAAGAGTTAAGTCGCAAGCTAAGATATCATATATACGTGAAAATAGAATGAAAATTTTATATAAAATTAATAAGTCATTGCTTACGGCAAGAAATAAAAAACAAGTAGTTGAGTTTTGTGGAGATAATTTAGTTGACATGTTTAACAGAAATATTATGATAGCTATAGTAGATAATAAAAATAATTTGCAACAGCCAAGTGAATATATGCTTAATGGAGAATATAGTAGGGGGATTTTTAAGTCAGATATAGAGGTTGGAGCAATTGAAAAATGCTTTGAAATAGGCAAATCAGTTGGCATTGAAGCTGAAATTTCCTTAAATAGTATTGGATATTACCATCCCATTAAAGGACAAAATAGGATTCTTGGAATTATTGGCATCGCATGTTTAGAAGAAAATATGTTATCAAAAAATGAAAAGATCCTTCTAGAGTCCGTTTCTACACAAATCGCTTTAGCTATTGAAAGAGAAGAGTTATACGAAAAGAAAAGACAGATAAATTTAGAGACTGAGACGGAAAGGCTTAGGGGCAATATTTTAAGGTCAATTTCGCATGATTTAAGAACTCCGCTAACAGGAATATTAGGGTCAGTTTCTACTATTAGTGATAATTATGATGTACTTGATAATGATACCAAGAAAGAACTTCTTGAAATAATTTATGAAGATACAAGCTGGCTTATACATTCAGTTGAAAATATATTAAGCATGACACGGATAGATGAAGGTAAGCTTGAAATTAAGAAAGAGGTAGAGATTGTTGAAGAACTTGTTGCTGAATCTATATCGAGAGTTACAAGGTTTTCGGGAAGTCATAATATTAAGATTGAACTACCGGAAAAAATGGTTATATTATTTGTAGATGGATTATTAATAGAACAAGTGTTTATTAATTTGATTGATAATGCCATCAAGTATTCACGGAGTGATTCTATTATAGAAGTTAAAGTTACAGAAAAGGAAGATAGTGTAGTTTTTGAGGTATCAGATAATGGAAAAGGCATACCGGAAGAAGATATACCAACTATATTTGATAGGTTTTATACCAGGGCGAAGAGTAATTCCCTAGAAAAGCGAGGGATAGGATTGGGACTTGCTATTTGTAAGTCTATAATAGAAGCACATGGTGGATATATAGAAGCTTTAAATAACTCTTCTGGTGGGGCGACTTTTAGATTTGGTTTACCTGTAATAAGGGGTGATGGCAGTGGATATGAAGCCTTTGATTTTAATAGTTGAAGATGATAAGCCTATTAAAAAATTTATGAAAATTTCGCTTGAAGCACAGGGATATAAGTGCATTGAAACTGAATTTGGGAATGCGGCTATAACACTTATTTTTTCACATAATCCAGATATAATAATTTTGGACTTAGGGTTACCAGATATTGATGGACTTAATGTTATTGAGAAAGTAAGGGAGTCTACAAAAGCTAGGATTATAGTTGTTTCAGCTCGTGGACTTGAAAGGGAAAAAGTTGAAGCCTTAGATAAAGGTGCAGATGATTATTTGACCAAGCCTTTTAGTGTAGCAGAGCTTTTAGCTAGAACTAGAGTGGCACTTAGACATTTTAATGGAGAGAATAAGTCACAAAACGATGTGCAGTCAGTATTTAAGGTGAAGGATTTAAAGATAGATTTTGAAAAACGTAAAGTTATAATTTTAGATAAAGAGATACATTTAACACCAATGGAATACAAACTAATTGAGCTAATGTCAAGATATGCAGGACGCGTGTTAACTCATAAATATATAGTTGATGAGATTTGGGGAAGTTATTTTGAGAATGATACACAGTCTCTTAGGGTATTTATGGCTAATATAAGAAGAAAAATAGAGAAGGATCCTGCTAGGCCGCAGTATATCATAACGGAGGTTGGAGTAGGTTATCGTTTAGTAGATGAATAATGTTCCAAAAATGAAGCTTTTAGCTTCATCTTTTTTTGCAAAAAAATAAGACGTAACTTAAAATATTAACATAATCTTTATACATCAGGATTTATCTTTATACTTTCTTAATATCAAGTTCATGGTGATTTTGATAAGATATAATTATAAATATAAAGTGAAAGGATAACCTGGGGTGATTATATGTTAACAAATAGTAATGAAGAAAGTTCTTTTCAAAATAATATAAAAGAAGCTATTAATGAAATAAAGTCAAATAAATATGATCTAGCACATATGTATCTATATGCAGCTATGATTCAAAATGATCATTCGGCAGAAGTGTACAATTTACTAGGAGTTATTTCAGAATATAAAGGCGATGCAGCTATGGCGTGTAAATACTATAGAGCATCATATGTGTTTGATCCAACTTATAAACCAGCAGATAGAAATTTAGAGAAATTAACTTCATTTTTTTATATATTTAATGAAAAAAATATAGATTACGGAGATAATATGGAGAAAGAAAATCAAACAGCATATTTAATAGTTATAAGGGGGTACGTGTTGGACATTTTAAAAATAATGAGACCGGTGCAAAGTCAAGGTGCTAAATAGTGTTTACAATTCAAGGAGTATCTAAGGTGATCGATTAACCACTTCAGAGGGAGAATTTAAATCCCCTGAAGTTTTTTTATGTCTTATAGAAATATAAATAGATGTTGAATAAGGGTGTTTAATTAATAATACCTTACAGGAAAATTAACTAAACTCATCTAGAGTATAATTTTAAAGGGTTGTATATTAATAAAAGTTGTTTCTTCCTATATAATCCATTGAGAAAATAACATTATTAGCTTAAAATGATTATATATATTAACATAAGAAAAAAAGGAGTGTGTTGTTTTGTTCCAATCCATAGTTGACTTTTTTGCTAAAGACAAAATACAAGAGGTTTTTAATGATTTAACATCCTATAAATTAAAATATGTAGGAATAGCTATCGCAGTTTTCGCATTATTTGTATTGTTAAAAAAGATATTCGCAAAATATGTATTCAAAATAATATTAAAACTTGTTAATAAAACGAAATTTGAAACAGATACAAAAATAGTAGCTGCTTTCCAAAAACCTGTAACTAACTTTTTTGAGGTATTAGGATTTTATTTTGCTTTTAAAATTTTAATTATCGCAGGAGTTCCAATTGACAGTTCATTTATAGAAAAGATTTTCAGTTCTGCTGTAATAATTTTAATTTGTTGGGGACTATATGATCTTACTGGAGAATCTTCTCTGCTGTTTGAGAGAATGCATAAAGCATATGATGTAAAAGTGGATAAAATATTATTCCCATTTATATCAAAAACGTTAAGAATGATGCTAGTAGCGTTAGTTATTACCATAATTGCTGAGAAGTGGGGATATAACATTCAAGGTTTTGTTACTGGGCTTGGGTTAGGAGGATTGGCTTTCGCATTAGCAGCTAAAGATGCGGCATCCAATGTTATTGCAGGTATGTTTATAATATTAGATAAGCCTTTTACTATTGGAGATTGGATTAATAGTGACACATTAGAAGGTAGCATAGAGGATATTTCGTTTAGGACTACTAAAATAAGAACTGTTGATCAAGCATTAATAATAGTGCCTAATTCAAAATTAACTAATGAGGCTGTAACCAATTTTAGTAGAAGGGGTAAACGAAGGGTTAATTTGAATTTAGAATTAACTTATAGCTCTAGGGAGAAATTAGAGATTTGTGTGGATAAGATTAGAAATATGTTAGAGAATTATTCACAGGTTAGTAAGGAAGGCATCCTTGTTACATTTGATAAATTTAATGCAACTAGTTTAGATATTTTAATATGTTTCTTTACTGATACACCAGATTTTGATGAATATTTTAAAATAAAAGAAAATGTTAATTTTAATATACTGGACATTTTACAGCAAGAGGGAATATCAATGGCTTTCCCAAGCACAAGTATTTACGTTGAAAAATTACCTAGTATAGCTAAAGAAGAAAATTTTGAATTAGTGAATAAACTTCAAAAAAAACTTTAGAGCTTTACCCTAGAGCTTTTGCAGATAATGATATTTTCAACAGTTCCTTCTATAACATAACCATCAGCTATTATCGAATTTTTACCTTGCTTTTATCGGAATAGCTATTTGTTCACCAAAAATATACAAAACAGTAAGTGATATTTAACTGGTAATCTAGTATTTAGTGGGGAATAATGTTATAATAGTAATGATGATAGTTGCTTTATTTTAGTTTAATTATATTATATAATTTAAACTAAAATAAAGTTTTTTTTATAAATGAACAGATAAGATGTTTATTGTCTGAATTTTTGGAAATGATTAATAATAAGCTTTTTATTTTTAATAAGTAAATTAATTATTGAAGGACTATATATTATATAGTGGTTTCTGAGGAGGAATTTATTATGGCAATTAGTTTAAAAAAGGGTCAAAAGGTAGATTTAACGAAAGCTAATCCAGGCCTTAGTAATGTTATTGTTGGACTTGGATGGGATACTAATAAGTATGATGGTGGAGCTTCCTTCGATCTAGATGCAGCGGCTTTCTTAGTTGGAGCAAATGGGAAAGTAACATCTGATAATGATTTTATCTTTTATAATAATCCAAAGGACTCAGCAGGGTCTGTAACGCATTTAGGAGATAACAAAACTGGTGATGGTGATGGTGATGATGAACAAATTAGAATTGAACTGAGTAAAGTGCCATCTTCTATTGAGAAGATTAACTTTACTGTAACTATTCACGAAGCTGTTCAAAGATGCCAAAATTTTGGACAAGTATCTAATGCATTTATAAGAATTCTCAATGAAAATAATGATAATGAATTAATAAGATATGATTTAAGTGAAGATTATAGTATTGAAACCGCAGTGGTAGTAGCAGAACTATATCGTAACAACGGAGAGTGGAAGTTCAGTGCAATAGGAAGTGGTTTTGAGGGTGGATTAACTGCGCTTTGTAGTAACTTTGGAATTAGTGTAGATTAAATGGCATTGAAAATGATGATAAACAGCATTAAAAATGATGATTAATAGCATAAGAAATGATGATTAATAAGGAGGAATAATTATGACAATTAACTTAAGTAAAGGTCAAAAAATAGATTTAACTAAAACTAACCCAA
Organism: Clostridium sp. CM038; assembly: GCF_055081105.1. Lineage (NCBI taxonomy): Bacteria > Bacillati > Bacillota > Clostridia > Eubacteriales > Clostridiaceae > Clostridium > Clostridium sp. CM038. The sequence continues at coordinate 4,109,963 of NZ_CM143651.1, forward strand.
GTTTAGCTAAAGCAGTTATAGGACTAGGCTGGGATACAAATAAATATTCAGGTGGAGGAGATTTTGATTTAGATGCTTCAGCCTTTTTAGTAGGTTCAAATGGAAAAACCAATAATGACCTAGACTTTATATTCTATAACAATTTAGAGCATTCAACAGGAGCTGTTATACATACCGGTGATAATAGAACTGGAGAAGGCGAGGGAGACGATGAACAATTAATCATTGAATTTTCTAAAGTACCAACAGACATTGATAAAATTGCAATTACAGTAACTATACATGATGCAATAGCTCGTGCACAAAATTTCGGCCAAATTTCTAATGCGTTTGTTAGAGTGGTAAATGAAGAAACTAATGAAGAAATCCTAAGGTACGACTTATCAGAAGATTTTTCAGTAGAAACTGCATTAGTATTTTGTGAAATATATCGTAACAATGGAGAATGGAAATTTAGTGCGACAGGAAGTGGATTTCAAGGTGGATTAGCAGCCCTTTGTAAAAATTATGGTCTTGATGCATAGAAAGCAATATGATATTTAAATTAATCAGTGGATAAATATTCACTGAATATTTAAAGGGGATGACAAAATGGGTATAAATTTACAAAAAGGTCAAAAGATAAATCTTACAAAAGATAATCCTGGGTTAAAAAAGACAATGGTCGGACTTGGATGGGATCCAGTGGAGCGAGCATCTAAGGGATTGTTTGGAGGCTTATTTGGTGGAAAGCAAGCACAAATAGATTGTGATGCTTCTGTGCTAATGCTTGATGAAAATGATAAGCTAAGAGGAAAAGAAAATATGGTTTATTTCGGGAACTTAAAAAGTAAATGTGGTAGTATTCAGCATATGGGAGACAATCTTACTGGAGATGGTGATGGAGATGATGAGCAAATTATGGTTGATCTGTCAAGCATACCTCAAAATATAACTAAGTTAGTTTTTGTGGTTAATATCTATGCGGCAGTTCAGCGTAAACAACATTTTGGTATGATACAAAATGCTTTTATACGTTTAGTAAATCTAACGGACGATAAAGAGATGCTTCGTTTTAACTTAACAGAAGAATATTCTGGTAAAACTGGGTTATTCGTTGCAGAAATTTATCGCATTAATGGAGAATGGAAATTTACAGCCGTAGGAGAAACAGATGCTTCATCTGGCTTAGGTGAAATGATAAAAAGATACCAATAGACAAACTGGGTTTAAATAGATTATAGATAAATGTAGATATATTTATATACATTTATAGATATATAGATATATAGATATACTAGTGATGTAGAAAATGAGAGGGTTATCATTTTCTACATTTTAATTTAAAAGAAATTATGTAAATTACAGAAGGGTGGATAACATGAAATATTTTAATAAGCAGATCTCAGAAGTTTTAAAAAGTCTTAAAGTTGATAGTAGTAAGGGATTATCGGGTTCTGAGATTAAAGAAAGACTAGCAAAGTATGGTGCTAACGAATTTACTAAACAAGAAAAGGGATCGATGTGGGATAGTATTAAGGAGGCAATAACTGAGCCTATGATGATAATACTTTTAGCGGCAGCGGTAATTAGTGCATTAGTAGGAGAGTTTAGTGACGCCATTGGTATAGTATGTGCTGTAGCAATAGGAATTGGCATAGGAATTTTCACAGAAGGAAAATCACAAAAAGCTGCAGATGCGCTTTCAAAAATGACAGAAAATATAGAAGTAAAAGCATTGCGTAATGGGAAAATTGTTCAAGTGAATAAAAGTGATTTGGTACCTGGTGATATAGTTTCAATTGAGACGGGTGATATGGTACCAGCGGACGGAAGACTCATAAGTAGTATAGATTTAATGGTTAGAGAGGATATGCTTACAGGAGAATCAGAAGACGTGAGCAAGGATTTCGATGTTATTATAGAAATGGAAAATATACAAGCTAAAGATAAAAATATTGTGCAAGACCCTATTCCAGCAAAACAAACGAATATGGTTTTCGGGGGAACACTTATTGCGTATGGTAGAGCTAGCTTTGTAGTTACTTCCACTGGTGATAGCTCACAAATGGGCGAAATAGCTAAAAATCTTGAAGAAAGTGATTTAGAAACACCGCTTCAAGCAAAACTTGGAGATTTGGGTGCTAAGATTTCAAAAGTATCAAGCGCAATAGCTGCGATACTATTTATAATTATGATTATAAAAATGGTTCTAGCAAATACTATATCACCAGATACTACCGGTGTATTTGCCTTTTTAGAGTCTGTTGGACCAATAAAAACTGCCTTTGTTGTATGTGTTGCTTTAATTGTTGCAGCTGTTCCAGAAGGTCTTCCAACAATGATAAATATGACACTTGCAATAACTATGCAAAAGATGGCTAAGATAAATGCGCTTGTTACTAAAAAAGAAGCCTGTGAAACAATAGGTTCTGTAAGTGTAATATGCTCAGATAAAACAGGTACACTTACTCAAAATAGAATGACTGTAGAGCAAGTGTACTTAAATGGAAAGTTCAAAGCAAGAGATGAATTAAGTGATAGAAATAACTATTTTATAGATAACTGTATCGTAAATTCAACAGCAGATATTGAGAAAGCTGATAAAGAAGTAAAATATTTAGGTAGTGCAACAGAATGTGCTCTTCTTTTATACAATGATGCTTGTGATTATGTACAAGAAAGACAAAGCGCAAAAATAGCTCATCAAATTCCATTTAGTTCAAAGCGTAAGAGAATGAGTACGGTTATAGAAGAGGATAAAGGTGCCACAGTATTAACAAAGGGAGCGCCAGAAATTATTTTAGAATTATGCAAATATGAACATATTAATTGCATGGAAGTGGAGCTCGATCAAGCAAGACGAGAAGAAATATTAGATGAAATAGAGAAACTTCAGAGAAAATCTATGCGTGTACTTGGATTTGCATATAGAAATATAAGTGAAGAGGTAGCTATGGCATCCGAGCAAGGCACTTTAGAAAATGATTTAGTGTTTACAGGATTCGTAGGAATAAGAGATCCTCTAAGACTTGACGTTAAGGAAGCCGTAGAAACTGCTAAAAAAGCAGGGGTTTCTACAAAAATGCTTACAGGGGATAACATTAATACCGCCATTGCTATAGGAAAAGAATTAGGATTACTTAGTGGTGAAAATAGGGCAGTAGAGGCTACTTATATAGATACATTATCTGATGAGGAACTTAAAGATGAAATAACTACTATCTCAATAGTAGCACGTTCAAAGCCTGATACAAAAATGAGAATAGTTGAGGCTCTTCAAAGTAATGGAGAAGTAGTTGCAGTAACTGGAGATGGAATAAATGATGCTCCAGCCCTTACAAGAGCAGATGTGGGTATAGCTATGGGTATAGCTGGTACCGAGGTTAGTAAAAATGCAGCGGATATAATTTTAACAGATGATAGTTTTGGGACTATTGTAAAAGGAATTAAATGGGGAAGGGGTATTTATGAAAACTTCCAAAGATTTATTCAATTCCAGATAACTGTAAATATAATTGCATTCTTAACAGCAATTTTATCTGTAGTGTTTGACTTTCAAATGCCATTCACTACAATACAACTTCTATGGGTAAATATTATAATGGATGGCCCACCAGCACTATCCCTGGGACTAGAACCAGTAAGAGATGCTGTTTTAAACAGAAAACCTACAAATAGAAATGCTAGTATTATAACTAAACAAATGTTAAGAAGTATGATTGCCAATGCTTTATATATAACTTGTGTTATCATGATTCAGATGAAGTTTGACATATTAGGAACTGGATTCCCTAAAGATGGGATTACAGGACCAAACGAAATGCAAACAGCATTATTTGCATTATTTGCTTTCAGTGCATTATTTAATGCTTTTAATTGTAGAGAATTTGGGGCAGATAGCATATTTCCTAGCCTTACAAAGAACACTATATTTTTAAAGATAATTATGATTACAGCAGTAACACAAATATTTGTAACTGAAGTGTTTTCGAAATTCTTTAATGCAGTGTCTTTAAGCGCTACTATGTGGTTAAAGATAATCATTTTATCTTCACTTATAATAGTAGTAAATGAAATTGTGAAATTGATTGTGAAGCCTTTTGTAAAAAAAGAACAACAACAAATAGAAGAAGAATCAGAAGAAAAGAGAGTAGCTTAGAAGAGTAGGAATATGAAAATAAATAGACTGGAATACGTACTTATTATTTATTTTCATGTGGACAAAATGATAAATCCCCTATTATTGATTTTAATCAATAATGGGGGATTTACTTTGTTCTAAATAAGGTAAACGTAATATTATTCAATATAGGAACATACTTCATTACGAGAAATATCGTTAATTTCGTGGAATTTTTGATGTACTATATTTAAAATTTCCTCACCTGCAAATATACCATATTTTTTTGTAATATAGACATTATTATGGAGTGTTTTCTCGAAAAGGTTACTTAGTAATTCTCCGTGAGACGGAACTACTCCATAATTTGAATGTTTAATTAGGGGGTAGTCTAGCAGAGAATCACCAGCAGCAAGGAATATATTTGTATTTTCTAGTTGCATTATATAATTTATAGGATCATATTTATTTATACAATTAGGTACTATATATACCTTTTTACCTTGCTTTGATACGCTGTAATTATAGCCTTTGCAAAATAAACGTAATACTTCAAAATAATCTAATTCCACTTTCCCATTTGTTATGTTATTAGCTAGTTTGTCCTCATCCACAATAGAGTATATGAATAAATCTTCACAAGTTTTATATGATTTTATAAAATCACTTTCTAAAAAGAAACTGCATAATCCTATCATATTCCTAACAGATACAACTTTTTTAAGCTTATTAGAGCTTATATCTGTCCAAGATTTAAGTTCAATACCATTCTTAAGAATGATACCTCCATTGGCTACAACGGCATATTTAGGTTTTATTATATCATAAAAGTATTTCATTCGTGTGTATTGCTCTGGGGAACGAGTGGTAACAGGTATAAAAAGCATAATTTCATTTATATGTTCAAGTTTATTGTGCATGGATTTAGTAATAAAACTGCACATATTGTTATTATAAAAGTCAACAGGAAAAAGGTTTTCTTCATTAATAAAGTTACAATGTCTTGAAGAATATATAAGCGTACTATCAAGGTCCGAGGCAAATATCATAAAAACACATCCTTATAAATCTTCTTTTTCTTTAGATTTAATAATGCCACAGCAGGAATAGCACATATCGGTATATATTTCTACAGGAATATCCTTTTCCGCGGCTAACTTAAATATATGCTTTAAATTTGGATTATCAAAGGAGTCAACTAGTATTTTAAAGGGAATTCTTCTTAGAAGTACTCGTGTGGTTTCCCCAATTCCTGGCTTTATAAGATTAATATTATTGATGCCAAATTTATGTCTGATGCTTTCGATGTCGCGAAGTCCTTTGCAGTTTAAAGAATTACCATCAAACTCAATATCTGCGGCAACTTCTGTAACGTTTGGGTCATTCATTAGTTCATATAGATAATTATTATCTAGTTCATCGAAACAGTTACATATTTCATCTATATAGAAATTGGAAACATCAGCGGGCGTTAATTCTTTATAAAATTTTGTGCCGTGAAAATCATCACTGCAAATAAACTTATCATTAAGAACAGTCCTACTTACAAGACCCGAAACTGTAGAATTAAGACAAGCGCTTGGAATTAAAAAATCTTCTCTTGTACCATAAATGAGGGTACAATGAGCGGGGTCCGATAGTACGGCTAGGTCCGAATTCAAGGTTATATTAAACTCCTGCGAATATTCTTTGCAAGCTTTTGTTAATGTATGTTGAATAACCCCTTTACCTGTCCACCCATCAATGAATTGTATTTCTGCTGAGGGGTGATTCTTTAATATATACATAAGTGCATTTTTATCTATGCCTTTATCACGTATTATAGAAATACTGTAATGAGGAGCGGTTATATTATACTTAAACTGTATATATCTTTTAATTAATATGCCAATAGGTGTACCGGCTCTTGCAAGAGAGACTAAAACAATATTTTTACCTCTTTTAGCTATAATTTTCTCGCTTAATATAGAAACTAGAGAAGCTAATTTGTTTTTTGAATGCTCAAGGGTACTATAGAAAATATCCATGTATCCTTTTGAGGGAGTATATTCTATTGGTAACATTTCTGAATAGTGGATTCCACTTTGTATAGCATTTTCTCTAAATTCATTATCTTGCTCCACTATAAGGTGTGATATGTCTTTAAGAAGAAATACAACATCTTCCGTGCAGTAGCTTCCTGAAAAAATACATTTATTCATTTAAATACACCTCTTTTTTATATTATTTAAGAAACTTAAAAATTATCTGCTGTAATCAATTTAAAAGTGATTATACATTAGCATTTCCAGCATACAAATATAATGGATTTAGCATGAAAATAAGAGAAAATTCTATTTAATTCATCTTTCTTTTCTTTGGTTAAAGGCTTTTCAGAGAAGAAAAATACCTGGGTATAGAAATTATCAGGAATATTATAAAGGTAGTTAGTTATAGTGTCATCCTCAGGGCTTTGAAAAGCAATCTTATTTTTATTTCCATAAGAAGCTATATTTCTAGCATGAACGGGACTTCTTGTAGTGGAATGAAAATAGACATTATCCCCGAGCATCGAGCTTATACTACAAGGTAAATATATAAACTCCCCAGTTCCTATGCAAAGACAATTTCCAGTAGTTCTTTCTTTTATCAAAAATTTAGATATTGAATTGATTTCTTCAGAAATTTTCAAATTATCGCGAGAGGTAATTCCAAATCTACCAGTAGATTTATTATAGCCCTCAATACTTTGCGCTATTTGAAAAACACACTCTTTACTTGGGATTAGTTTAGTAGAATTTGGAGGGATGGTTATGTCGTCGCTAATAATATCTTTCGATTTACTGCACTTAATATCACCTTTTAATAAGGAACATACCCTGACATCTATGTTTTTTTCATCAATGAACATTTTATAACTATTAGCATCTCGCCAGTCTAAAATGGATATTATCCCAAAATATTTCCCGGGAAGGCATTTTATTAAATTTAATGCAGATTTACCTGTAGTAAGTTCATCGTCTATTAAAACTATATCAGAAAATTTATTAAAAAAATCACTTTCATAAGGGAAAAGCGAATGCTCTACTGCATGAGAATGTTCTTCATTAAAAAATAATGCAGGTTCTATAGAAGTTATTTTATCACGCGAAGTATGTATATAAGCCGCATTTGAGAAGTTTTGAAATACTGATTGAGCAAGACCTGTAGCTGTCTCTGCAAAACCTATAAAAAGGGTTTTGTTTGCAAGCCTTATGGGTGTGTTTAAAATATCGTGTAAACTGTGGAGATTAACAGAGGTATCCATGTTATGAGAGACATCTAATGAAATAAGCGTATCAACTAATTCAGTAGTAGGATAAAGCACTGTGTCCTCTCTTTCATTAATCCATAAACGAGCCAAAATTCCTCCAATAATTTTTAGAGTATCGGGAATCATTGGCATATGTTTTCCTATAACCTTACTTACAAATAAAAAATCCCTCTTTTTATTTTCTCTAGCGGACATTGTAAAAAGCTTTGAAGCTGGAATGTTACATTTATTTTCTTTTATATTAAGTGATATTTGTAGGCTATTATCTATATTGTAATGAAGTGATTGATTGTAATAATTCTCTGTGTGATTTTCCATCCTCTAATACCCCCATTATTTTAGCTTTTAGTAATGTTTCTTTAGCCCACATTTCATGGGGTTTTACCTCATTCATTTTATTGGAATAATTGCTCTTTATTACACCATCAAGTGATGAACTGATAATATTAACTGCATCTGTATAGTCTTCTTTAGAAACTACCATAAGAGAATTTACTACATTTACTTGAGTTGGATGTATAACAGTTTTACCAGTTAAGCCATTGGTTCTATCTAAAAGGGTTTCTTTAATAAGAACATTATTATGAAAATCTAAAACGTTGCTATAATATTCATAAACTACCCCAGAAATAACATAATCATCTCGTTTAAAGACATTTATTATATCACTAATACAGTCCTTTATTACGGCTAAATCGTATATGGTGAAATCTTTACCTCGACGAAGACTATATAATCCAGAAAAATCTGTTCCGCCAATTCGAATGTTTAAAACATATTCTTTATAAAAATCTAAGATATGTTTTACGCGAGTAAGTTCTTCTATTCGAGTTTCTTTATGAATTATGCTGGGGGTTTCGAGTATTGGCATTCCGTACAGGGTTCTTTTATTAGATATATTGTATTCTTTTAGTATAGAAAAGTATTTTTCTCCAAGTGTAAAATCAAATTTAGGGAAAATAAAACCACAAAGACCAATTAAAGAAGATTCATTAATCAACTTTTGAAGTTGACTAACATTTCGGACTCTGATAAAAATAAGGGGTAGACTATCGATAAAAGAAGAGTTATCTTTTAAAAGAAGGCCGATACTCTTAAATAGATTAATAATGTTAGTTTCAGCTTGTACAACTTGGTCTGAAGATACGGAATCTTCAAGACAAAGACTGATGGTGTGAGTACCCATTTTGTTACTTAAAAGAATGTCCTTAAGTAAATGTTCTCGCGTTGCTGGCATGTATAAACATGCGCCTAATGAATAGGATAACTCTTCCTTTGAGGAAAATAATCCGTAAATTGAAGGGGCTTTAAAGAAAATATCTTGTGAATTATTAATATTATTAAAATATCGCATAATTGTTCTCCATTTATTATAATAAATTAATCAGTAATTTAAAGATTATAAATAGTACTGATTGTGATACAAATTATAGCATATTTCTATACACAATTACATATTACACACAGAAATTACTGAATATAGAATAAATATAATTGATCTATTCGTTAATAAATCATTAACAACATTATGATATACTTTACACATAGAATTTTAAAAAATGGAAGTTTGCAAAAATACATAGAGTAAATAGTTAGAAATTCCGCTATATTTAAATTGAGAAAGGAGTCAACATACATGTTTAATTTTAGAAATCACCAAGAGCTTACTTGCATCGCCGAGGGAGATGGACATTTTTTTGCAAAAGTTGGTGCTATGGTGGCTTACACGGGTAATTTTACTCAAGAAAAAGTATTAGTAGATACAAATAACAATCAAAGCATATTCAAATCTGTTATGAATCTAGCTGCTAGAAAGCTGACAGGTGAGAATATTCCTATTATGAAAGTAAATGGACAGGGAAGTTATTATATGGCAGACAAAGCACAACATATTAGTATAATTACACTTCAGTCAGGTCAGAGTATAGGAGTTGAAGGAGAAAATTTACTTGCTTTTACGCAGGAGTGTAAATATGGAGTTAGATTTATGGGGTCAGGTGTAATATCTCAAAAGGGTATGTTTACATCAAATTTAACAGCTACTTCTAATAATGCGCAGGTAGTTATAACTACAAATGGAAACCCGATTATTCTAGAGTCTCCTTGCGTAGTAGATCCTGATGCAGTAGTATGCTGGACAGGCGCTGACCCTCATTTTAAAACGGATGTAAATTGGAAAACTTTTCTTGGGCAAACCTCTGGAGAATCCTATATGTTAGAATTTAATTCTCAGGGCGAAACTGTAATTATCCAGCCTTGTGAAAGAACTTCAGGATTAAATGTTGCAATAGATTAGGAGGTACGTGTTTGTGGCTATAATTATTGAAAGCAGTAATAAAAAAATAATATCTCAAAAGAGACAATATGGAAAATTAATTGTTGAGACCTCAATTATTCCCGAAAAAAAGGCAACTGTAGTAATGGGGCCAAATCAGAACACGAATAAGAATAATGCTGAAGGGTTAAACAATGTACATTCTAAAATTATTTCTGAGCCTAAAGTTAATGTCCCATTAAAGGTAAATAATATGGGGAAAAGAAAACTTGTGGATGTTACTAAAAGCATTAAATTAGCGAAAGGGCAGAAGTTAAGCTTAAATCAGAACGCTAAAAATCTTTCGAAATTAATAGTAACATTAGATTATAATATAATAAAAAATAGTTATAATGAGTTTGATTTAGATGTATCGGTATTTATGGTAGATATAAATGATAAAACAGCAGAGAAAGACTTTATTTTTTATGAAAACACTAAGAGCACTTGTGGCGGAATAGTAATTAAAAAGGATCATAATACTTCTCTTAAGGAAGCTTACAATGAGTGCATACAGCTAGATTTAAATCTAATACCACTTCGCATTCAAAAATTAGCGTTTACTGTAACCGTATATGAAGCAAATGAAAGGAAGCAAAACTTTGGGCAAGTATCAGATGGATATTTTAGAATTATAGCGGGTGACAATAAACAAGAAATTCTAAACTATAAATTTAATGAAAATTTATCTGTAGAAACAGCCATCGTAGTAGCTGAGATATATAGATATAAAAATGAATGGAAAATTAATTGCATAGGTAGTGGATTTAGAGGTGGGTTAGAAGCTTTGTGTAATAATTATGGGATCGATACGATTTAGGAATTGATTGTTAGCTTTGAAATTCCTAAATATCAACATTATATAACTTATATTTAAAATAAATAAGGGACTTTACTCAATAAGTCCCTTATTTGTTTTTTGAAGAAAATCATTTGAAATTAAAGATGTTAGAAAAGAATTTTTTTGCTTTTTCTTTGGTATATTTTTTTTCGTTTTTAAAATCAGGTAAGGATAAATTAAAATTAACTTCTTCTAATCTATGAGTATCATAAAATTTTTCCTGGATTTTTCCTTCTATGTTATTATAGCCAGTAGGAGTTAATATAGTAATGTCAAATCCAAATATGTTTAAAAAACATAATACAATGGAATCTTCATCGCTAAAAATACTTTCATTATTATCATAAATAACAAGTTTAGGTATTTTTGAAGGATAATCATACTGCTGAATTAGCTGTAGTATATTTTTATCAAGATTTAAGATGGTCATTAAAATCTTTAATTTGAACTCTTTATCTATAGTTTTTATTAGCATATCGGTTTTCATCAAATAATTTATTTTTTCTAAAATAGTATGTTGCAGGGAAGTTTTTAAATAAGAAAATTTGTAACAGTTATGATTTAGTAGTTTTTGTTTATCAATTAACCCAGTATTATCAAGTACAAAGGCTAAGGAGTATAAATCGGTTTTGGAGTAGGTTACTTTAGTAAAAGGAATTTCAGCTATAAATAATGTATTCTCTGATGATTTTAACTTAAAGAAATCAGTCCAGTATAAATTCAAATCGCTGTGTACACCGCTTATTTTCGCGAATAAGTTTGGCATATATACGGTGCTGTTCTCTACTTTAAATCCTGTACGCAAACTAGAAGGTTCATCCCATAAAATTTTCAGTTCATAAAAGGTAGTTTTTAACGTAGTAGGATGAGTTTCATATTCTTCAAATTGCCACGGTTTATAAAAGCCATCATCATCGGTATATAGTGTAGCCTCTAATTCCCTTGAGGCTTTTAGAGCAATAGTTTCTTGTCTTATGAGTAATTCTTCTTTTGGAAACTCTTTTAAATGGGCTTTATATGGGAGTTCAAAGCTTTTTGAAAATAGATCACTATATTCTGTAATCTCTAAAATCATATCACAGAAGGAATTTATATATATAATATCACAGCCTAATCTAGATAAAAAAATCAAGAATAAAAGCTCATGTTTTTTAATATCACCATAATATATAACTTTAGGATTAAAAATTTCATCAGACGAAGTATTTTCAAAGTCGAAATTCTTCATAAGGTTTGGAACAAATTCATAAACCCAAGAAAGTAATTTTAAAGAAAAATTTCTAACCTTGGACAGGTTTAAATTTTTTTCTTCCTTACAGTATAAATCTAATATATAGCTAAAACTATTTGCCATAGAGCAATTTAAAGTATGATTACTCGTGGGGAAAACTTTATGTTCTAGAAATAGAGCTGCAAGCTTCCTTGTGAGGGATACATCAAAAGGATCTACATACTGCCATATGTTTAAAGTACTGGTGATTAATTTAGGATTAGAGCGTATGGGTATAGAGTTTGTAAATCTTAAATATAAACCTTCGAAGATACTAAAGTTTTTGTCTAATCTAAATAGGTCATTATAATAATGATCTTCATTTTGCTTTATTCCTATATATCTATAAAAATATACTGGGATAAAAGCAGAAGAGCCACCTAAAAACCCAATTCTTTTATTGGCAGGAAGGGTTAAATCATCAAATATATTTATACTGCATTTAAGGATAATATTAATAGAATCTTTAAAGGTTATGTCTAAAGATGAATTTCTGTTTTCTACAACATGTTGTTTGTTTTGATTAATAGTTTTTTGAGATTCAATAGTACCCTCTCTTTTGGCTTTAGTATTAGTAAGGTTTGTTTTGAAATTAAGATCTATTAATGGTTCAGTTGTAGGTAAAATTATGAGTTTTGAATACATATTTTCTTTATCAATTTTGGAGAAATCCATATCGGATAGTGAATTAACATAAAGCACATCACAACCTAGCTTCGATAAGAATATTAAAAAATATATTTCATGTTTTTTTATCTCACCATAAAAAAGGACTTTAGGATTGATAATATCTTTTTCAATTTTAGGGTTATAATCAGAGTTTTGGAATAATTTTGGAACAAATTCTCCAATCCATCCTAAAAATTTAACAGCAAAATTCTTGATTACAGTTTCAGTAACATTAGGTTTATTTGCTAAATAAAGATCTAAGGTTTCGTCAAAACTACTTTCAATATAATCATCGAGGAAGTTGTTTTTTATGTTCGGCAGTAGTCCTTTAGTTTTAAGAATACTAATTAAAGTATTTCTTTGGAGTGGATTGGAACTAAGAAGTCCATCCCAGGGTATTTGTAATATAGAGGTAGATAAAATTGTCATTGGTATTCCTGAGGTGAATTTTAAATATGAGCTTTGAAGTGAAGTCAGCTCATCGTTTAGTTTATGTAAATTCTCATAATAGAGTTCTTTATTTTCACAAGAGCCAATATATCTATAAAAATAAATAGGTATATTAGGTGATTTCGATCTAATAAACCCAGGACGTTTATTTACAGGAACAAATATATCTTTAAATAAATTTTGTGATTCTAAAATAGATGTACTTATCTGTTTTCTAGTATTAATCAAAGTTTAACCCCCAATCTTATTTCTAGATCTATAGTACCGACTGATATAGATTTAGAAAATAAAATTAAATTTATATAAAGAAATTTAATAATAAAATGAGATTTTATTTATTAAAAATAATATACAGTTATTATAACTAGTTTATCATTTAATGTATAAAAACACTATAAAACTCTAAGGCTAATAATAGAAATACGAAAGGAAATAAAGAATACTATAAACATACTAAGACAGAGAGGATGTTATAAATTGAAAATAAATGAATCACTAGTATGCCCAAAATGTAATAGTAAAAACTTCGAAATAAAACATGAGGCAACTTATCTCTATACATATAAAATAGATACAGTAAATATAAATATAGATGATGAAGGAGCAGAAAATCTTCCGTTTTTATTTGATAATAGAGAACAGACTTGTTTCAAGGAATTTATAGAATGTAATCAGTGTGGCACCAAATATCCTTGCTGCTTTGATAAAGACAATCAAACTGTAGATTTGACTATAATGAAAAAGGCAATAAGAGCAGACAATGTAAAAAAACCTGAGTTCCTTGGGTGAAGATCCAGGGTCAACTTTTATAATTTGTATATATAGGAACATATCATGTGAAATGCGCTTCAAATAATGTATATTTTTGGGGCACACTAATATAGCTATTGAAATATACATATAATAAATATAAAATATAAACTATTTAGGAAGTGAGGGTTATGATATATTTCAATAATGTTCCAAGATATTCTTATAATATTATAAACACTTATCCACATGATGTTAATGCTTTTACCGAGGGGCTAGTATATGAAGATGGGCTTCTTTATGAAAGCACCGGAAGAATTAATGAATCCACACTACGTAAAGTAGATTTGCAAACAGGAGAGATTTTAAAGTTACACAAATTAGATAGAAATTATTTTGGCGAAGGAATTACACTTTATAATGATAAGATTTTTCAGCTAACATGGAAATCTAATGTGGGATTTATTTATGATAAAGATACTTTTAATTTAATTAATAAATTTTACTATAATACAGAGGGGTGGGGAATCACTCACAACGATGAGCATTTAATTATGAGTGATGGTACAGATGAAATATATTTTTTAAATCCCCAAAATTTTAAAAAGGTGTATAGTATTAAAGTACATGATGAATTTAAGCCTATTAAAAAACTAAATGAATTGGAGTTTATTAAAGGGGAAATTTATGCGAATGTATGGAAATGTGATAAAATTGCTAGAATTTGTCCACATAGCGGGAAAATAACTGGATGGATAGAGCTTAAAGGACTGCTAAGTCCTAAAGAATGTAAAAGAGCAGGTACACTGAATGGAATAACGTATGATAAAAAAAATAATCGCACTTTTGTAACTGGAAAGATGTGGCCTAAGATATTTGAAATAAAATTAATTTAGAGATGTGTTAATTTGTTAATATAGCTGGAGATGGGGAAATTAAAAGTTACTCAGAGATGATGAATGAAGCTCAGGCTATAGCAACAAAACGTATGGCAGTAAAAGCTGAAGGTTTGAGTGCTGATGGTGTCATTAACATAAGATATGCAACTAGCGCAGAGGTTATTGCTTATGGAACTGCGGTAAAATGTAAATAGTAATAAATTATAAATATTACAAAAATAACTTTAGAAAAACACTGTAATAGTTAGTTACAGTGTTTTTCTAAAGTTAATCTTTTTTGAACAATATTTAGTTTTCTCTTTGTTATAGTAAAACTATATTCTCTTCTATACAATCGGTTATCATTTCATCTGGCCATATTGAGGAGTGAACTTCACCAATATGAGCCTTGTTTAGGAAATACATACACATTCTAGATTGGCCTATGCCACCACCCATAGTATATGGGAGCTTACCTTCCAGTAACATCCTATGGAATTCTAATGTACAACGTTTCTCACAACCTGATAATGCAAGTTGATCTTTTAGCGCTATTTCATCAACTCTTATTCCCATAGAGGAAAGTTCAAAGGCTTTTTCTAGTATTGGATACCAGAATACGATATCTCCATTAAGTGACCAATCATCATAGTCGGGAGCTCTACCATCGTGCTTTTCGCCAGATTTTAGGTCGCCACCAATTTGCATTATAAATACTGCAAGTTTTTCTTTGCATATGGCATCTTCCCTTTCTTTTGGAGTAAGAGAAGGGTACATATCCTCTAGTTCTTGTGTAGTTATAAAGAATATTTTTTCAGGTAAAAATTGGTCTATTTCAGGATATAGTTTGTTGATATGATCCTCAGTATCTTTAAAAACTGCATAAATACTAGTTACAATTTCTTTTAATTTATCTAAAGTTCTTTCTTTTTTAAGAATAACCTTTTCCCAATCCCATTGGTCCACATATATGGAGTGAAGGTTATCTAAATCTTCATCGCGTCTTATAGCATTCATATCAGTATATAGACCTTCTCCTGACTCAAAATTATATCTATATAAAGCCATTCGTTTCCATTTAGCTAAAGAATGTACGATTTCGATAGGTGTATCATGCATGGCTTTCATATCAAAGGAAACAGCACGTTCAGTACCGCTTAGGTTATCATTTAAACCGGTGCTAGACTTTACGAAAAGAGGAGCTGAGACCCTGGTAAGAGCTAACTCTTTTGATAGCCTGTTTTCAAAATAATCTTTTAATTGTTTAATAGCAATTTCCGTATGCTTTAATCCGAGAAGTGGATTGTATCCATTGGGAATTGCAAGTCCTTTTTTGTAAGTTATCATAAATAAAACCTCCTAGTAATGTTGTGATTTTTTTTGTAATGATTATAATGGTCGTGCTAAATAATTTTCAAAATTTAAACAAAAAACAAAAAACCTTCATCCTAGTTTCTAGGACGAAAGGTTAGACTTCCGTGGTACCACCTAAATTAGCTGAAAAAGCTCACTCATAATCAGTACGGAAACAAATCTTCGATACTGCCCTATAAATAACGGTTAGGCTCCGTCCATACCTAATTTCACAAGGATTTCAGTTGGAAACTCAGAGATGTTATTCAACATAGGCTTTGTATGGAACTTACACTATAATCCACTCGCTTTAACTACTTCCTACATTTACTCTTCTCGTCACAGTTTTTAGATAAATAACTTTAAATCATTTTAACTTGCAAGATGAAATTTGTCAACCTGCAAAAATAAATGTTTGGTTTTACAGGGTACTTCTCTATGTTAAAGGACTGTAACCATTACGTGCTGTTACTAAAGTCTCTAAAGATATTGTTATTGACAAGTATATTTAATTAAATCATAATTGAAGTGTTAATAAAGGGAAGTTAGTGAAATAATTGAGGGGTGTGTATATGAAGAAAAAACATATAGATTGGATTTTGGTTATAGGGTGGATGATATTAATATTTTTGTTTTCTAGCCAAGTTGGAGAAGTATCAAGTGGAAATAATAAATTAGTTGCATCTGTATTCAACTTACTTGGATTAGATTTAAATAGCATATTTGGGACTTTGAGTGATTTTATAGTTAGAAAAGCAGCTCATTTCACTGAATATTTTATTTTATATTTTCTGTTATATAGAGCTATAAATACAAAGAAGAATCTAGACATTAAAGTTTTTATTAAGGTTATATTGATTGTGTTTTTATATGCATGCTCAGATGAGTTTCATCAAGCTTTTGTTCCGGGAAGAGGACCTGCCTTTCGAGATGTGCTAATAGATACTTGTGGAGGCCTTGCCGCATTCTTGACGATGTATATTTGTGTCACATTTAAAGAAAAATTAGCTTCTTCGAAAAAAGACCTGACTAAATTTAAATAAAATTTTGCTCCGATAGCTAATCAACTGCTCGCTTGATTAGCTATCGGAGCTTTTACATTTAAGATATTCACTTAATACCAGACAAACCAACATTAATTGATGTGTTACAAAAATTATTTCTAAGGGGTAGGGTTAAGGTTAAGGTGAGAGTAAGAAGGTCTTTATTTATAAATTAAAAGGAGATATATATTTCATGGAATATAGTAAATATAGTTTAGTAAAAGAATTATCGCCCATTATAATTACTAAATATAAATTAACCAATGAAATAAGGTTATAATAGGGGGAGATGATAAACTTTGAGTTATCCATTTGATTGCATAACCGAGTTAACAAATGAATCTAAGTAAATAATATAATCTTATAGTTATGAGAAATCACAGAGAAAACATATATTAATAGTGCATTTATAAATCCAAATTGAAATAGGGCAGGTAAATAAAATGGAATTAATAAAAGAGATATATGAAAAGGATATTGGTTACAACTATGAGGATATAGGTATTAGTTATAAGCTCAGGAAAGCATCAAGATCGATAGTATTAAATGATTCACGGAAAATAGCTTTATTATATGTATCAAAGAATAACTACCACAAATTGCCGGGCGGAGGAATTGAAGCAGGCGAAGATCGAAATATTGCTTTAGATCGCGAGGTTAAGGAAGAAGCAGGGGTTAATATTGATATTTTAGGTGAAGTAGGTACAATAATAGAATATAAAAATATGCAAAAATTACTGCAAATATCATACTGCTTCTATTCTAAAGTTAAAGGATGTATTAAACAACCATCATTTACAGATGAGGAAATAGATAATGGATTTCAATTAAAATGGGTTGCATTAGATGAAGCTATACTTATTCTTGAGAATGATACACCGGATAATTACATTGGTAAATTCATTCAAATAAGAGATTTATTGTTTCTGAAAAAGGCGGAAGGCATTTTAAAGAGGAAAAATATATAATAATTGTTAGATATTTGGTATTATCTTATCATAGTAAGAGGGTGGGTTAAAATGAAAATATATATAACAAGACATGGGGAAACAGAATGGAATAGAGAAGGTAGAATGCAGGGATGGAAGGATTCTAATTTAACTGAAAAGGGGATTGATAATGCTAAAAAGCTCGGCGTAAGTTTAGAAGATATAGATTTTGATTATATTTATTGTAGCCCGCTGGGAAGGGCTGTTGATACAGCGAAGTACATTAGAGGAAATAAGGATACAGAAATAATTAAAATTGAATCTTTAAAAGAAATGGGATTTGGTATATGGGAAGGCATGGATCAAGAAAAAGTAAAAGAACTATATCCCTTGCAGCAGTTTAATTTCTGGAATAAGCCTTATTTGTATCAACCTGTAGAGGGCGAAGGCTTTGATCAATTGATTAATAGAGTAAAAAAAGTATTGTATGACATTGCGAGTAATACTATTGGTGAAAACATTTTAATAGTATCACATACACTTGTAATAAAGGCAATCTATTCAATAATCAAGAATTATTCTCTTGATGGATTTTGGAATAAACCATTTATGTATGATACATGTTTAACTGTATTAGAAGTTGAAGATGAGAAAATCGAAATTATTTTAGAGGCTGATATTTCACATTTAAATTAAGGATATGAATAAGAAAACAGCATATGTAGTGATATAATTTTTAATATAAGAATATAAATTATAGTTTAAGGGAGTGAAAATTATGAAAGTGTCTCAAATAATGACTCCAGGACCCACGGAGGTAAGAGAGAACGTCAGGATGGCCAGAGCTCTAGCTACTACTAATCCAGATTTAGATTTACAGTTTTATGAATTTTACAAAGAAACTTGTGAGGAAATAGGTCGGTTCTTAAAAACTAATAACGAAGTTAGAATATTAAGTGGTGAGGGGATTTTAAGTCTTGAGGCTGCATGTGCATCTCTTACTGAAAATGATGATAGGGTATTGGTAATTGATAATGGAATATTTGGAGAAGGATTTGCTGATTTTGTTAAGATGTACGGTGGAGAAGCGGTTTTTTTTAAAGGGAATAGGAAATGTAAGATAGATATAACAGAACTTGAAAAATTTCTTGAAAAAGATCATGACTTTAAATATGCTACGGTAGTACATTGTGATACGCCGTCAGGAGTTTTAAATGACATAGGTAAAATATGTAATCTGTTAAAGGAAAAGGGTATATTAACGGTGGTAGATAGTGTAGCGGCTATGGGTGGAGAAGATATAAGAGTAGATGAATGGAAAATAGATATAGCATTAGGTGCTTCACAGAAATGCGTTTCTGCTCCAGCGGGGCTCACTTTTTTAAGTATCAGTGAAGATGCATTTAAATTAATGCAGCAGAGAAAAAAACCAATAGCTTCTTACTATTGTAATTTACTTCTATGGAAGGATTACTACGAAAACAAATGGTTTCCATATACACCACCAATAAGTGATATCGTTGGACTAAGACAGGCTATCGATAATATACTGGATGATGAAGAGATAATTTTTAGGCATAATTCTATTGGTAAAGCTACAAGAAAAGCTGTAATGGAAGCAGGCCTTAATTTATATATTGAAGAGGGATATTCTAATACGGTAACAGTTATAGAAATACCTGAGGCTATAAATGATAAACAACTATTAAAACATATGGTTGACGAATTTAATGTATTTATAGCTGGCTCATTCGGATATCTACAGGGGAAAGTAATAAGAATAGGACATATGGGAGAAAATGCGAAAAAGGATAAAGTAGCATATACTTTACTTGCATTACAATACTCATTAAAAGCACTAGGTTTTGAGTGTGAAAAAAATATGGCTGAAGTTTTTTTAAATGAAGTATAATTAAATAATCCATTTTTAAAACAAACATAATAATAGGTATAAGATGTAGAATAAATTATAAGCCGGTGAGGAATGACGGCTGGACTAAAGTCAAACCATAAAATTCTTATATCTATATTCTAGATTTAATCTAGATCTAATGATATTCCAAAACAGGGAGTAGATATTGAAAAGGGGGGGGTAGCCTATATTAATTTGAATATGAAAATGATGCTGTTGTATATGGCTTAATGGCATTAAAAGATTAAATACAATGTAATTTGAGGACGTTATAGATAAGAACAAAGTATACTAATCCTAGTGTATCAGTGTGAAAAAGATTTGATAATTAGTAGTATAATGAAGGATATTGAGTATAATTGCCATATTTAGCGAATTGGCGTGAATGTGTAATAGGTGTACATGATAGAATACTCCTTGTCATCGCGAATGAGTAACGATAAAGGTGAAGATTGATAAATTAACATTTAACACTTTAAAAATACAATTTAAAAATGTTAAAAAAGTTGTTGACAAAACAAACAATACCTAGTATAATAGTAAAAGTCGTAAGTTGATGGCAAAGTAAATTGGTCTTTGAAAATTAAACAGAGAAATAGGTAAAGATAGCGAAATAATATTTCGTTAAACC
>NZ_JBSJEO010000004.1:0-1236 GCF_055081105.1 Clostridium sp. CM038
CGCACTTACGTGCGAGTTATGGGAAATCTCATCTCAGGGTGGGCTTCACGCTTAGATGCTTTCAGCGTTTATCCCTTCCAAACATAGCTACCCAGCGATGCCACTGGCGTGACAACTGGTGCACCAGAGGTTTGTCCATCCCGGTCCTCTCGTACTAAGGACAGCTCCCTTCAAATTTCCTACGCCCGCGACGGATAGGGACCGAACTGTCTCACGACGTTCTGAACCCAGCTCGCGTGCCGCTTTAATGGGCGAACAGCCCAACCCTTGGGACCTACTTCAGCCCCAGGATGCGACGAGCCGACATCGAGGTGCCAAACCTCCCCGTCGATGTGGACTCTTGGGGGAGATCAGCCTGTTATCCCCGAGGTAGCTTTTATCCGTTGAGCGATGGCCCTCCCACGAGGTACCACCGGATCACTAAGCCCGACTTTCGTCCCTGCTCCACTTGTAAGTGTCGCAGTCAGGCTCCCTTCTGCCTTTGCACTCTTCGCGCGATTTCCAACCGCGCTGAGGGAACCTTTGGGCGCCTCCGTTACTTTTTTGGAGGCGACCGCCCCAGTCAAACTGCCCACCTAACAATGTCCTGTGACCAGATTCATGGCCTCCAGTTAGAACCTCAGTACTGTCAGGGTGGTATCCCAAGGATGACTCCACACAGGCTGACGCCCATGTTTCTCAGTCTCCCACCTATCCTGTACAGACAATACCGAAATTCAATGCTAAGCTACAGTAAAGCTCTACGGGGTCTTTCCGTCCAATCGCGGGTAGCAAGCATCTTCACTTGCACTACAATTTCGCCGGATGTGTTGTTGAGACAGTGCCCAAATCATTACGCCATTCGTGCGGGTCGGAACTTACCCGACAAGGAATTTCGCTACCTTAGGACCGTTATAGTTACGGCCGCCGTTTACTGGGGCTTAAGTTCATACCTTCGCTTGCGCTAAGTAATCCCCTTAACCTTCCAGCACCGGGCAGGCGTCAGCCCCTATACATCAGCTTTCGCTTTAGCAGAGACCTGTGTTTTTGCTAAACAGTTGCTTGGGCCTATTCTCTGCGACCTACTTACGTAGGCACCCCTTCTCCCGAAGTTACGGGGTCAATTTGCCGAGTTCCTTAACAACAATTCTTCCGATGGTCTTAGGATTCTCTCCTCACCTACCTGTGTCGGTTTGCGGTACGGGCACCAATATCCTCGATAGAGACTTTTCTTGGCAGCGTGGAATCAGATACTTC
>NZ_JBSJEO010000002.1:0-82750 GCF_055081105.1 Clostridium sp. CM038
CCATTTTTACAAATGGGGGGCTTTATTTTTATAGACTTCCCTTAGCTTGATGGCTATGTTGCCTTACCCCAACATAGTTAACATTATCCTCTGTTTAAGTAAGCAACTAATAAAACCACTATTAATTTGCTTCGCCATAAGTTACAGCTGCGCCGCAACTCTTTATTTTAGCATATTTGTAAATTTTCTTCATAAGGAAAGAAACAACAAAAAAAATGTAAAATAACCTAATAACTATAATAAATAAGGATGATGAATTAACTAAAAGTAGTGCAAAGTATTATTAAGAATACTTTGAAAAAGAATTAAAAGCACGTTTCAATTTATTTGGTAATGCTTCAGTTTATTATTAGTACATTAAAATTGCTTGATAAATAAAACAATATAGCTATTTTGGGATATTAATTACATAATGTGGCCTAGAACCAGAATCAATATTCAAAACAATGAAGTATGTGCCTTCATTTCCTAACAGTGGATTTGTCGATATTTTTGACGCACGTAAGTAGGTAATAAAGTTTGTATACTGGCATAACCATATTCATATGCATAGTGGCATCAAATATTTGACCCATATAAGAGGCATTACAGCTTGGATAAAGATATTATAGATAATAGAACAAAAGTGTATTCAATGGCAAAAAAGAATCATCCTGAAAGATGGAGTAGAGAAATCAGAAATTAAGATTTGCCCAAATATGTATCTTTAAAGCCGATAAAGGAATAAGAACTTCTTTATATTGAAAATGGATCGTCATAAAGATTAAAAGTAAAAATTGCGACAACTTTATTGACAAATCGAACATTATAAGCTAAAATAATACAATCATCGTATTATTTGACATTATAACAATTTAATTGTATATTTGTTATTAAAATACTTATTTCAGTTTTAGAGAGAAATAGTGGATTTGTCGATATTTTTGACGCACGTAAGTAGGTAATAAAGTTCGTATACTGGCATAACCATATTCATATGCATAGTGGCATCAAATATTTGACCCATACCAGAGGCATTATAGCTTGGATAAAAATATTATAAATAATAGAACAAAAGTAAAAATTGCGACAACTTTATTGACAAATTGAACATTATAAGCTAAAATAAGACAATCATCATATGATTTAACATTACAACAAGTTAATTGTATATTTGTTATTAAAATCCTTATTTCAGTTCTAGAGAGAAATAGTGGATGTTAATATATATTGTAAATTTTTTTATTACGGGGGAGGATTATAAAATGAAAGTATTAGGAAAAAAAATGCAAAAAGATATTCAAACTATTGAAGCATATGATTTTTGGGGTTGTTCAGGTCTAGCTCTATGTGTTTGTGGTGACGCGTCTAACGCTTATCAGACAACAAATAATACTCAGTATAGATTTATGAGAGCGAATCACTAGTATTACACTTTAATTTAAGAAAGAGTAGGATAAAGAACTTTATCCTACTCTTTCTGCATAAAATTCATCCACAACATGGTATTATAATAAAAATTTTTTTGAATGTAGAGGTGAGGTATATGAATAATAAGCCGTTTATTAAACTTTTTAAAACAAGTGGTAAATATTACATGTATGATGTGAATAAAAATACTATTTTAAATATTAGTAATACTCAATATGGTATTATAAAAAAACATTTAGAATGTAATGATAATTACATAGAATCAGAAGAAATAAGTAACCTTTGTAAAGAAGGGTTTTTATCTTCAAATAGAGTAAAAGAGATAATTCATCCTGCTGATGAGGTGCTACCTTTCTATTTAGAAAATAACGTAAAAATGCTAATTTTGCAAGTAACTCAGCAGTGTAATTTAAGATGTGAATACTGTGGTTTTTCGGGTGGTTATTTGAATAGAGGTCATGCAAATAAAAAAATGGATATTTCAACAGCGTTAAAAGGCATTGATTTTATTATTAATCACTCGAAGAATAATGATGAAATCTATATAGCATTTTATGGTGGGGAGCCCATTCTTGAGTTTAATCTTATTAAACAGTGCATAGAGTATTGTGAGAAAGAAGCAGATTGTAAAAATGTGTTCTTTAGCCTAACTACAAATGGATCAATTCTTACTGATGAAATTATAGAATTTTTCTATAAACATAATGTATCATTAACAATTAGTCTAGATGGTCCTAAAGAAATACACGATGTTCATAGAAAATTTGCTTCAAATAAGAGTGGAAGTTTCGATAAAGTAATTAGCAATGTTATTAATATAGAAAAAAAATTTCCGGATTATCTTAATAACATTTCATTTAATGCAGTTATTGACACTCAAAATGATTTTTGTTGTATAGATAAATTTTTTCTTAATGATGATACTGTAAAAAACATACCACTGAATGCCTCAATAATAAGCGATAATTACAGTAAAACTCATATTGAAATGGATGAGGATTATTATTTAAAATATGAGTATGAGGTATTTAGAGTTTTTTATTACTTGATAAGAAAAAAGAATGTTAAAAATTGTTCTAAGATAGCAGTACCAATATATGATGAGATATCAGCATTTTCAAAAAAACTGCTACCAGAAAAACCGCTACCAGAAAAAGCACATCCTTCTGGAACTTGTATTCCGGGTTGTCAGAGATTATTTATGAATGTAGATGGATTTTTCTATCCATGTGAGAAAGCTAGTGAATCTTCTGAAATTATGAAAATAGGTCATATAGATACTGGTTTTGATATAAATAAGATAAGAAAAAATCTAAATATTTGTAAGCTAAAGGAAGATGATTGTAAAAATTGTTGGGCAATAAGATTTTGTGGTATATGTGCATGTTCAGTAGATAATACAAAAAACGAATTTTCAAAGGAATTGAAAGAAGAATATTGTAAAAATCTTAAATCAGCAACAGAAGAAACACTTAAAGATTATTGTTTTCTAAAAGAATTTGGTCATAGCTTTTCTGAGGAAGATAGAAAAAGACGTCTATCTGAAAATTAAATTGAAATGAGGATAATAAAATGAAAAATAAGTACCAAACAATGATATATCCGTTTGATGTAGAGTCTGTACCCTTAATAAGGCATAATAATCTTATTAATAATTATCTTATTACACATGTTATATCTCCAAATGGGTGGGGACTTGTCGGTAAAGATGCAGGGGAGGCTGATAACGGACAACCTATAGGTATAATTGTAGAGAATGATTTTGATAAAGCATTATCAAACTGTGATGCAGTTTTTTTTAATACACCCAGTAAAAAAGTAGACTTAGATAAAGTTATATATCCCAAAATAATTAAAGCGGCTGAAAATTCAAAACATATAATATGCACTATAGAAATTGAAAATAGAATGATTGATGAAATATCTCGTATTTGTCATGAAAATAATAAATCCTTTGAATATTTTACAGATAAATTAGATAAAGTTATTAGTCCTCCAGCTGAAGAAATTTATCAAATTGATACACCTGTAATTTTTGTAGTTGGTTTGGCTGAAAGAACGAATAAGTTTGAAATACAATTGAATTTAAGAAAACACTTAAAAGAAATGGGATATAAGGTATCGCAGGTAGGAACACGTCATTATTGTGAACTAATGGGGTTTTATTCATTTCCCCAATTTATGTACAGTAAATCTTTTACCGAATCAGAAAAAGTAACTTTATTTAATCACTATATTAAGAGTATATCAATTATGGAAAAACCAGATGTAATAATAATTGGTATACCTGGTGGAACAATCCCTTTTAATAATAAATTTACAAATAAATTTGGGATTTTAGCTTATGAAATTTCACAAGCTGTTACACCAGATGTTGCTGTGCTTAGTATACCATATGGAAATGTCCCATTAGATTTTTTTGAGTCAACATCAAAATCTAATAAATATAAATTTGGATATAGTGTTGATTGTTATAATATTGGGAATGAATCTTTAAATCTTCAAGCAAGCCAGATAACAGGATCATTACAATATATTACTATGGACTATAACTTTATTAATGAAAAGAAAAATACGTATAGTAGTTCAAATATACCTGTATATAATACTTTAGATACAGACGATGCTAAAAAAATGTGTGAATTTTTAATTAGTAATCTGCAAGAGTATGGTGATATTAAAAATATTTAATTGGAGGGAATTATTGTGAAAAATTTTTCAAAGGATAATGATATAAATATAAAATTGAATAATATATTTAAAAATAGATTTGATGAAGATTTATTTAATAATAAGCAAGATATATATATTAATGATAATTTACTAGGTAATAAATTATCATTAAGGGCAAGAGATCTTATGTGTTTATTAGATGATGTTGAAAAAGAATTTGACATAACTATTTCTGATGATGATATAGATAATATTAAATTTAATACAATTGATAATATTATCTATATTATTAATAAAGCATTACAACAAAAAGAGATTGAGGCTATTTAAATGATAAGTGTTGCGGTAGTCGATGATGGAATTAGTAATGGGCTCTTGGGTACAAATAAAATTGCACATAGTATAGAAATAACTTCTGATTTAATAATACAGTATGTTAGCAAACGTAAGATTAGCCATGGCACTATTAGCCATGGCACTATTTGTGCTGCTATAATAATGAAATATTATCCTAAAATTGTACTTACTAGTATAAAAATACTTAATCGTAAAAGTCATAAATGCAAAACAGAGCAACTTATAAAAGCTATTGAATGGTGTATATATAATGATGTTCAAGTTATTAATCTTAGTGTTGGTACTATAAATTATAAAGATTTTGAACATATAAGAGAAACAATTGATAAAGCATATAACAAAGGTCTTATTATTGTGGCGGCATGCAATAATAAAGATATATTTACTTATCCTGCCTCTTATACTAATGTAATTGGTGTAAAATGTTGTAAAATTGATAGTTTAAAAGAAGGAGAACATATTTTTAATATATATCCTATTGATGGTATTGAAATAACGTCTTGTAGTGAGCATAAAGTATTAAAGAACAACTTAAAATCAAAAATTATAAATAATTGTAATAGCTATGCAGCACCGATGATCACTGCTAAAGTTTGTAAAATAATAAACGAGTTCCCAAATATAACTTTAGAAAAAATAAAGGAAGAATTATATAAACATTCAATTAATTATATAAATAATACATTGAATGTAAATAATTTTAAAAGTATAGATTGGATTGGGAATGCTGCGTTAATAAATATGAATAAAAAAAAAGAAATCCCTCAATTTTCTTATACAAATAAAATTAAGACTTTTAAACTATTTAATTGTATTAATGTTGACCAATTTGATACATTAATTTTATTCTATAATACAATAGATGATTATGAAAAGTTGAACCCACTTATATACCAATTTGAAAAAAAACAAAAAAACATTATTGCTATAATTGATGATCCCCAATATAAAATTTCTGAAGCTAAGCATAATAATGACTATGTAAAGTTTTTGAATGCTTCAGTAGTAAATCATTTTTATGAAGGATGCTTAACAAAAAAAAAGATCGATGTGCCATTAATAATAGTTTATGGTTATACAGATAGTAAATTGGTAGAATTATTAAAAATATTAATTGATAAATTTAGAGATGATGGATACTATGCTGCAGGTATATGTACAAAACCATTAGGTATTTTATATATGTTGGAATACATTCCTGTAAGTGAGGAAAGAAATTTTGCAGAAATAAAAGATAAACTTGAAGCATTATATAAAGTTTATGATTACGATATTATTATTTTAGGATTAAGGATTCATATAGAAGATACAGATAAAATTAAGGATATTAATGTATCTTTACATCCTGATAAAACTATATTCCTGATTGATAATTTTACATATAAAGTTAAGAGAGATATAGAAGATATATGTACAGATGCTCCTTTAATTATAACGACTCAATGCGAAATTAAGGAATATGCTTATTTGGGTTATACAATATTTAGCTACAAAGATTTAAATTTATTTTATGAATACATTTTAAGAATATTTTGTGAAGATGAAGCGGAATAGTTTTATTCTAAATTATTGCAAAAATGAAAATTTAGTCTATGGGATTATAGCCACTTCTAAGCATTATCTTAATTAAACATTTTTCAAAAAATATAATCACTCAAATAAAGAACATCCTATAACAGCCAAACAATAATGTGAATTATTGTTTGGCTGTAAAGAAATAAAAACGGTATAAATTCATTATATATTATGGTATATGATGACAACATAATATAGAAGGTTACGATGAGTTTGTAATTCATAGGATAATATTAAACATTGAAAAGAGGTAAAAAAATGGGTAGCTATACTAGCTTATTTAAATTAAAACCATATATTAGAAAGTGCAAGATTTGGTTTTGGAGTGGTATCGTAGGAATGATTATTTGTTCAGGTATTTATGTACCTATACCCTATTTGACAGGGTATATAATAGATAATATTTTATTAAAGCGTGGAAGTTATAATAATTTATATAAATTCATAACTATTTTGGCTTTACTTTATATATTGAACTATGTGATATCCTTATATTCTAAAAAACTTTTTATAAAAATCGAGAATTTTATTGTAAATGAAATAAGAATGTCACTGATGGATAAAATAATTGATTTACCTATGAGTTTTTTATCTAAAACTGAAAAAGGTTATATATTAAGCCGAATTAATGAATGTTCCAATATAGGAACATTATTTTCTCCTACATTTGTAAGTACTTTTTTAACCGTTTTCGATTTGATATTTGCACTTATAATGATGTCTGCTTTAAATTACAAGTTAACTATTGTAGTATTGTTTTTAATCCCAATATATTATTACACAGTCAAATCTTCATTAAAACACTTGACTGATAGTACAAAAGTATTACTAGAAAACGCAGCAATTTTAAGTGGAGAAACTTTCGAAGTTTTAAATGGTATAGAAGAAATAAAGATACTAAACGGTAAAGAAACTCAATTAATTAAATTTAAAAACAAGCTGGAAGCTGTGATAAAAAGCGGAATTAAGCAAAGCAAGCAATTTCTACTTTTTATGGAGAATATTACTTTAGTAGATAATTTAGCTACAGTGCTAATATTGTTATTTTCAGGGCTGCTAATTTTAAGAGGTGAACTAACTATTGGAATATATACAGCTTTTGCTACCTATATGGGTAGGGTGTTTGGGAGTACAATGGCTTTTGCTAATCTTGGAATGACACTAAAACCAATATGTGTTAGCATTGAAAGACTTCAAGAATTTTTAGATTTAACAGATGAAAATGACCATAGATCTGACATAATAGATGAATCAATTCAAACAATTAATATTAAAAACTTAAGCTTTAAATATGAGTCTAATGGACAAAACATTATTAATAATTTGAGTTTTATCATTAATAAAGGGGATAAGCTTTTCTTAAAAGGAGAAAATGGCACAGGTAAATCTACATTAATAAAAATCATTTTAGGTTTATATGACGCGTCAGAAGGAGAAATCTTTATTAATGATAAGAAATATTCTAAGTTAGACAAAAAAAGTATAAGAAAAAGAATAGGAGTTGTGTCTCAAAGTATATTTTTATTTAAAGGAAGTGTTTGGGAGAATATTTTATATGGACAAGTTGATAAAAACAAAGAGGATATAATTAATTTAATTAAAGAATATAACTTAGAAAAGTACATAGACAGTTTTGATAAAGGTTTGGAAACTGAAATTAGTCAAAATGGTACAGGAATGTCAGGTGGGCAAACTCAAATTATTGCATTTTTAAGAGCTACTATAACTAAAAAAGATATCATTATATTGGATGAAGCTACTTCAAATCTGGATAAAGAAACCAGAGAGGTTATTCATGGAATACTTAATGAAAGAGATATTGCTAATATCATGATTGTTATATCTCATCAAGAAGAAGGCTTAGAATTTACTAATAAAACACTTTGTATGAATAAACAAAATAATGAAAATTGAGCTTAGAAATTAAAGAAGACTACTGACTCATATAAACTCATAATTTGAGACTTGATTTAAAATACTCATTACCTAATATACCATTTTGGAGGAAAAGTTAAAACTACCCAAACTTTAAATCAAAATGGAAAACAGCATCAAAGAAATTTCATGCTAAAGTAAATGATTTTAATATGATATAGTTAAAACGTAAGATTAATAACTTATGATATGGTTAACTTAAGTACTGATGAATTATATGATTTTATGGTTAAAAACAAGATCGTTCCTAAAAAATCAGTTCTAATTACCTTTGATGATGGTTATGTAGATAATTATACTAATACATTTCCTATTTTAAAAAAATATAATTTTAAAGCAACCATTTTTGTAATAACAGGTGATGTGGACAAGGGTAAGCAGTTTTTATCCTCAGTGCAGCTAAAAGAAATTCAGAAGAACGGAA
Source organism: Clostridium sp. CM038 (assembly GCF_055081105.1). Taxonomy (NCBI): domain Bacteria; kingdom Bacillati; phylum Bacillota; class Clostridia; order Eubacteriales; family Clostridiaceae; genus Clostridium; species Clostridium sp. CM038. Next base: position 8,375 of record NZ_JBSJEO010000002.1, read on the forward strand.
TAGATATAGAAAGTCATACTAATTTACATGACAAACTAGGGGCATACACTTATGATGCTCAGCTAAAACCTTTGAAAATATCCAAGGAGTATATTGAAAAGACTTTAAATAAAACTGTTAGATATATATCCTATCCTTTTGGAAGCTATAATTTAGATACATTAAAAGCACTAAATGCTGCAGGTTATAAAATGGCATTTACACCGAATGTAAGATGGACAAATATATCTAATGGAATTTTAACTCTTAACCGAGTATTTATTAGTGGGTTTCATCACAGTAATTCTTTTAAAACAAGAGTAAATCATAGCTGGTATTTATTTAAATATTTATATTTATAAAATATAGAGGAAACATTTTATGCGCAAAAAAAGTATATATTACGTAATATACTGGTACCTATAGGGGTAGTGCTCGCAATTTGTGCAAAAGTGCCATCAAGGAAAAACAGTTACCATAAATTCAATTTAATTGAAATAGGTAACTGTTTTTTATTAGATTGATTTTAATGGTCTCATATTATTTACTAAATCATAATCACAATTATCATCAAAATTATACTGTCCAATAAAATTTATATGTTCCCATCCTAAAGGAGAAATATGCTTCATATACAATTCATTAACTTCTTCTGTTTCTTTTAGTTTCTCAATAGCTTTAGGTAAATATAATGTATTCCAAAGAGTTATTGAATTTATAATCATGCTGAGGGCAGTAGCTCTTTGTACTTGTCCTTGAATATCTTTCTCATAAAGCATTCCGTGCTTTCCAAAAAATAAAGCTCTAGCCAAAGCATTTATCGCTTCACCTTTATTTAATCCAGTATTGATTTTTCTTCTGAAATTCTCATCCGAAAGATAATCTAATATGAAAATTGTTTTTTCTATCTTTCCAATTTCACTTAATGCCTTCGCTAAACTATTTTGTCTTGAATAGGAGCCTAATTTACTCATTATCAATGATGCTGATACTTTACCTTGTTTTATTGAATGGGCAAGTTTCAATATATCATCAAAGTTCTCTTTTATAATATTAATATTTATCTTACCTTTTATAACTGATTGGATATTTTTAAACTCTTCTTTTTTTTCAATATAATATAATTTGCAATCTGATATATCTCTAAGTCTTGGTGCAAATCTAAACCCAAGCAATTGAGTTAATCCAAATACTTGGTCTGTATATCCCGCGGTATCAGTATAGTGTTCTTCAATTTCAAGCTCTGTATTATGATTGAGAAGTATATCAACTACATGAATTGCATCCCTTGAATTTGTATTTATAACTCCAACTCCAAATCTAGAATATTGGTCACTTACAGCTGAATACATAGTTACGCCTTTTTCAAATCCATAATGTGGATTATAAGATGCATTTAAAGTTTCAACACCTGTTATAACCCTTACACCATCAGATGATGAAGTAGTACCATCACCCCAATATCTAGCGTAAGGTTGCTTATGCTGACAGTTAATAATCTCTGCCATAGCTTTATCTAAATTATCATCGCTCATTCTCCAATTAGCAACATTGCTCATCTGTTTATATGTTAATCCTTTTACTGCTTGTTCCATTTTTTTGAGACCTATATTAGCACCAAGCCCCATAAGAGTCGCTATTATACAACTTCTTTCAGTATCTTTAGGTTCTTTATTAGTTGAAGTATGTATTAACTTTAAATCAAACATTGTATGTTTGCAAGTATCTATTAATATATCTGATAAATTTACTCTAGGCATTAAATTGTAAATTTTAGCAGATATTTTTTTTGCCTCATCTGGAACTGCTTTCTCTAATTTTGATAATACAAATTTATTATTTTCTATTGATACACCTTTAAGTTTTTTTATATTATCAGATACGTATTTTAATTTGTTATTTAATAGGGCCAATCTATCAGTTAAGTATTCTTCAACATCTAAAGGTACTTTAAAATCAATACTTTCTTCTTTGTATTTTAGCCATTCTGATTCATTCATAAGATATTCTTCAAATGGAATATGCTGCTTACTTCCGATAATAGATATATCTCCAGAACGAATGGCATTTTTAAGTTCAGTAAATGCTGCTAATTCATAATATTTTTTATCTATATTTCCCTCTTGGTCATAAACATATTCTTCCCATTGACTAGTTACAAAATCTAAAGGAGCATCATTTGGTATCTTTCTTTTGCTTGTATTATTAACTTCTTTTATAGTTTCTAATGCTTTTAATATAGGGGTTCCTGACTTAGATGCTTTAAATTCAAGCACCTTTAATAATCTAGGAGTATACCTTCTAAGATTACTATACTTTTTAGCTATTAAATCTAAAGTGTTATATTCTTTAGGTCTAGTAATTTCGGCTATTGAATGTACAAATGCTTCCCAGGGCATGATATTTTCGATATTCTTAAAATCAACTGAAGTTTGCCCTTCTTCTTTAGTTTTAATTATCAAATTTCCAAGCTCCACATAATTGTGAAGACCTAAATTTGCTTTTTTTCCATTTTTTTTAATAAGATTTTCTTGCTCTTTTTTACCAAATGATTGAATGTCTTGTACTTGAATATCATGTATTTGAATCGCTTGATCTATAAGCTTTTCACAAAATAGAATTAAATATATTGAAAGAATAGAATATCTTTTTTTAGCATCAAACCTTTTAAAATCATAAGCTTCATATTTTGAACCCAATTTACATAATTCTTCAATTTTATTATTATGGATATTCCTTAAATCAATATTTTCTAACTCTAGACTACGAATGTATTCAATTCTATCAGCAATTGCATTAAAAGTTTTTGACGATGACTTGCCTGGTACTTCACGTAACCATGATAATTTAGTTTTTATATCTCCCTCTTGAACTGTTACTAAATTATCTAATTGCTGTTTGTTTGCCATAGTTACTGAATTATTTATTAAATTAAAAATAGAATCTTGAATATTCTCTTTAGCTTGCCAAACTATTTGTTCAATACTTCTTATTGAAGGAATTACTACTCTGTTTTTTCTTAATATATCAAGGGCATAGTTTACAAGCTTAAAAGAATTAGTTTCACTTTGAGTTATTTGTAAGAGTTCCTCAAATAAAAAAATTTCTGTGTTTTTATCATATTTTTTATAATTAAATAATCTACAAATAGTTTCTAAATGCTCATATTTAGTATTTTTTCTATTAAAATATTTATAAAAATCCTTTGAATCCAAATCTAATTGATTAGCAACATAATGTACTATTTTCATAGGTATATTTGTGAATTCAACCAATGGCCATCCCGATTGTCTTAAAATAGTTAATTGTAATGCAAACCCAAGTTTATTATAATCAAGCCTATAAGTACTTATTATATCAATATCCTCAAAACTTAAAGTATAGTGATAAACTAGTTGTTATTGGCAAGTACTTTTGGAGAAATTTCGGCAAACTATTTTACTGAATTTATCCCAGTATATTTTTCCCATTTAACTGCTAAAATATAGATTTTCTGTGCTCCAACCTATAGCTCTTTCCAATCATGTTAAAAAGTTCGCACCTATAAGATATTCTATCTAATACAGCTGTTGTTAATGCTGGGTCTCCTAAAAGCTCTACCCATTCTTCGAATCCTTTGTTAGAAGTTATAATTAGTGATGCCTGTTCATGAAGGGATGATATTAATTGAAAGAACAAATTAGCCTCATCTCTAGTTATAGGAAGATATCCGACCTCATCAATTATAACGAGGCTTGAAGAAAGGATTCTATTTAGTTTACCTTTGCTTTTTCTTGATATCTGCTGAGTTTTCAAAACATGCATCAGATTATCCATAGTTACAAAACTTACCTTATAACCTGCCTCAACGGCTTTATAACCCAAGGCAATAGCTGTGTGAGACTTCCCAACGCCCGGTGGGCCTAAAAATATAAGATTATACATCCTATCTATCCATTCCATTTCCATGAGTCTGTTTATTTGTTTCTTTGTTATTGATTTTTGAAATAGAAAATCAAATTCCTCCATTGTCTTTTTAACTGGAAAGTCAGCATATTTAAGTCTTTTTTCTTGTGTTTTCTGATCTTTCAAAACAACCTCATTTTTAAGTATTGATAATAGAAAGTCTTGATAGGAAACATTACCTAACTCACCTTTTTCAATAATTTTATCTGCATCTACATTTAAATAGTTTAGCTTAAGATTTTTGGCATACTCTTTGATTAATTCTAATTTCTCCATGATTGCTTGTCCTCCTTCAAAGCATTAATATAGTCACTTATACTTCTTACTTCCGGTTTTAACCCTCTATACTTTGATGGTATAGATAACTTGTCAATTACAGATTTTTTATCAACTTTTGCAATATCCTGTATCGCAAGATATTCAAGGGTTTCTTTAAACATTCCAGCACTCCACAAGTTTCGTATAACACAATAATTAAATGCTTGTTCTATTAGCGAAGCTTCATATGAATGTACTATATTTAGTATTGAACCAAATTGATCTTTGCAGTATCTTGGTTTTTCACGTTTTATGCCATCTAGTAGCATTTTTGCATTTTCAGTTTTACCGAGAGCAAAAAACAATCTTTCATAAACTTGGTCAATAGAACTGTGAATATCCCTTTCGGGATGAATTATTTTTATAAGTTCACCCTGCCTTGTACTTACTTGATGACTTGCTATTAATACACCTGTATCAAAATCAACTATATTCATTTTGGAGCCTTTTATCATTAATTTAAGTTCTTTACCTGGGCTATAAGTTCCTTTGGGCACTTGATACCTGTTCTGTTTATACAAAATTACATTGTTTTTTCGTACAGCATAAGTTAAACTAGTATTAGATGAATTTTTTTCAAAGAGTTCAGGTACTGGTAGCAAGTGTTTCTTTTCGAGAGCAAACACTTCTGCCGGTATTTTTTTCGTTATTTCATGTTTTTTACCATTGCCTGTTCTATCTAGCCATTTGAATGAGTCTTCATTAAAGGAATCAACATCTATAAATACTCTGTTTATAGCAAAGTTATATTTTGAGTATTTTACCACAGATTCTATTTTCCCCTTACTTTGAGGATCAAAACCTCTACAAAGCCTAACTTTATATTTCATAGTATTAATATAATTTTGAAAACCTTCGGTATAAATAATGTCTCCAGAATTCTCGGCTACTGCAAGCACACGATCTTGGTCATACACTATTTCAATAGGCATACCACCAAGATATTCAAAAGCTCGATTATGAGCATCAATAAAAGAGGCGGTAGTAAATGGTTTGTCTGTCCAAAGTATGTATTTATACCTTGAATGTGATAAAACCATTGCAAAGCAATACACTTTTACTTTGTTTCCATTTAATCTTTTGAGCCATATTTGACCCATATCAACCTGAGCTTGGTAGCCCATGGGAAGTTCATGTACTTCCTCAAATTGTCTTATTGGCGAAGCCTTAGGCAGATTGTATTCTTTCCTTAAATTACTAATATAAAGCCTTAAAGACCTTTCTTTAAATTTTACATCACCATATCTTTCCTTTATCCAATCAAGTACTTGTGCTGCTGACATATCTCTGAAATCAGTAATCCATTCTAAAATATCATCTTTGTAGATATCAATTTTTTTATGTCTATTCTTCGATTGAATAGTGACTTTAGCATATTCACCAGGATCCATGTCCCAATACTTTTGAACTGTTTTGTAATTTATATTTAGAGCTCTTTCAACCTGTGATTTATTAAATCCAAGTGCTTTATATTGTTTTATTTCACTAAACATATTCCATCCTTTCAATTTTAAATTCCCCCTCTGTAAAATAGAGCTTTCACGGAAACTCCTTAGCTCCTGTGATTACTCATTTTTAGTATCATTAATTTTTGTTGATTCCCCCACTTTTTTTGCATAAAACACTTGACAAGCCTGTAAAATTTTGCGGTCCTCCTCTTAAAGACATGTTTTAATAGGAGGATTATTTTATGCTTAAAAATTGGAGCTCTCATGCTGATTATCAGCAATTTATTATTTTAAATCTCTCATGTTTCTACAAAGCTTTTCCTAAAAAAATTATAGAACTTGAACCTTCTATCTCTAAGTTGTATTGCTTAGACTTAGATATTCTTAGAGAGATATTAAAACCTTATTATTCTAATATTGGTAGACCTGCAACTCTTCAACCTGAGATATTTCGTTCATTTTCTTTAATGCTTTTTCAAAAGGAAACAAGCATTACCAACTGGGTTAAAAAGATTCATGCCTGTGAGTTACTTGCAACCTGTATAGGCTGCACTAAAAATAATGTCCCATCACTTGGTGCTCATTATGATTTTATCTCTAGATTATGGCTTTCAAATCTGTCTACCGACAGGGTAAACCTAAAAAAAATATATTCGTATAAGAAGAAACCCTCTAAAATTAAGGCACCCGGGAAAAATAAAAAGCTTCCTAATAAAAAAACTGGTGTTGTTAAGAGAATTTCAGATTTTTTTGAAGCTGGTCGCTCATTTTCCCTAAGAGCCGAAAGGCTGCTTCAAAAAATATTCTCATTAGTTGCTGTAGAACCCTCTTTTAATCTTAACTTAATAGAAAAAGATAACCTTACAGTTGGCGGCGATGGTACTTGTGTTCACTGTAAGTCTTCTTACTATGGTTCTAAAGTTTGTGACTGCCGTGAAAATGGAATTTACGATTGCAAATGCCCTCGTAGACTTTCTGACATAAATGCTAATTGGGGTTGGGACAGCCATGAAAATCGTTGGTTTTATGGCTACACTCTCTATGCTTTATCTGTCTATAATAAAAAATATAAGATAGATCTACCTATTTATCTACGATTTGTAGAGGCAAGCAGACACGACAGTGTCACTGGAATAGTAGCATTAGCTGAATTTAGAGAACTGTTACCGCAGTTCACTATATCAAATTATGTTCTTGACTCAGCTAATGATAACTACCCTACATATGAATTATGTTCTAAATGGAACATTAATCCCTTTATTGATCTGAACTCCAAAAACAAAGGAAATTCAAAATATCCAGTTACTCTAGATATTAATGAAAAAGGATTTCCTATCTGTATTGGTGGCCATGAAATGGTCTATAACGGTTATGAAAAAAGTCGTTCACGCCTTAAATGGCGTTGCCCTTTAGTTTTAAAAAAGGTTGCTAGTTGCTCTTGCTGTGAACAGTGCTCACCTTCACCTTATGGGCGAGTAATCTACACTAAACCATCATGGGATTTGCGGTTGTTTACTCCTGTGCCTCGCGGCTCAAAACAATGGAAAACTATTTATAAAACTAGAACCTGCTCAGAACGTATAAACAATCGTATTCTAAATGATTATAAAATTCATACTTTACGAATACATGGTAAAAAACGTTATTCATTTATGACTATGATTGCTGGAATTAATATTCATCTAGATGCAAGACTTAAAGTTTCAGGTTTTAGTATTTTAAATTTATTAGAGTAGCTGTTTGACAATTAAGTACTTTTTTCTGAAAATTCCTGCATCGTGTAGGCTTGTTTGCTATACCTATTTTTATTCCTAACTGCTCTCTGAACATAAAATTTATAGCACTATAATGACTCTATACATAATTAAGTTTTACATATTAGTTTCCGTGACTACTCAAATATATCTCTAATTGTATCAGAGAAGGAATTATTATTGTACTTAACTGGAAATTATTCTCCTTTTTTGTTTGCCGAAATATCACCCTTTTAGTTTACCGCTAACACTAGTTCCTTTTCTGTTATATTATCTGAAATCTTCATTAATTCAGCTCTTTGGTTAGTTGTTAATAATTCTCTTCTGTTTAAGTACATAATAAAATCCTTTCTAGAATTGAACTATAGAATATAGTTCATCCTTTTGCTCTTGATTTATTCCTATATACTTTAAAGTAATAGTTTGGTTACTGTGGTTAAATGTATCCATTATGAGACCAATATTGTAACTGCTCGCCTTATATGTCCAATACCCCCAACTTTTCCTTAAAGAATGTGTTCCAAAATTCTCTATCCCTAATGAATTAGCAGCATTTTTTAATATCCTATATGCTTGTACAGTACTTATATGACCACCTTTTTTACTAATAAATATATACTCATTAAGTGTAAGTTTAGAGTCTATAATGTAATTTTTTAACGCACATTTTATTTCTTTATTCAATTTTATTTTCTTTTCTTTACCAGTCTTCTGCTCATTTAATGTGAAATATTCTTTAAATTTTATATTCTCATTGAATATGTCAGAAACTTTAACTTTAACTACATCACCAATTCTTAATCCAGTATTCAATTGAAATTTACATAACAGCCAGTCTCTATCAATTTTACCTTTTAAAAATATAAGTAAATCATTTATTTTCTTTTTATCTCGTATAGGTTCTACTATCAAATTTTTCCACTCACTTTCTCTTTTGTTCTATGTAATATTTACTACTTATATAGTATTAAACATTACATAAAAATGCAAAAGAAAAAAAGCTTCGTTATAAAAATTAACTGAAGCTTAGATGTATCAATAGGTAACGATATATTTAACAATGTAATATTTAGTGTATTTTATTACATTAGAATTTTTAGGGAACCCGCTATATTTACTAAATATTTACTTAAATGTTAATCAAGTTTCCTTAACGGTACTTTTGCACAAATTGCGAGCCCTACCCCCTATAGACCGGACTCTGATATGCTCCCCTTAAAGTGAACTGAACCACTAAATACGGACATTGTAAAAATACCCCCAATCGTAGGATAATAAAACTATGATTGGGGGTATTTTATTTAAAGATTTAGCTCCTTTAAATTTCCATTTTGATTTAAATTAAATTTATACTCGCCTAAAAAATTTATATACTTCCATTCAAGTGGTGATATATTATTTAACGTAACTTTTTTCAGGTTATACGCTGTAACATTAAAACCTAATAAACAAACTATCTCATAACATATACATTCAGCTATTGGCTCTCTATCTGAAAACTCAAATAATTTTAAATTCCCTGACTTTATGTAATGATGTGTAGTACCTATAATTAATTCCCATTTCGTTAATACACCTTTAACTGTTTGAGTTAATTTTATTTTTTTTAATAATACATTAGGTATATTAACACATCTGTTAAATAAATCTAAAGTATTTTGTTTATTAACTGAATACAAAAATGTATCTGCTAATAACTCCTTAATATCCGTACACCTCTATACTACTTTCTAAAGTTACTCAATTCTATAACTTCACACTTTTCACAATCCTCTTGCTCCATGTTATCCACCAAATCCCCAATTATCAAATCCATCTCATGCTTACTATATTCCTTATCATCAAATCCCTTTGTTTCTCCAACCTTTTTGTAAATCTTCCTCGCATACTTCATCTGCTTAGCTGTAGCTGGTTCCACTTTCTGCTTTTTAATTTGCTCTATAGTTTTAGCCTTTTCTTTTTCTGTCTTTTTATAAAATCTCTCTTCAAACACCCTTTTAATATCATCTAAAAACTCTTCATCTACATAAAATCTTTCATCAGTAATTCTTTTAACATACTGAAGCTTTCCTTCTACCTCTTCAAATTTATCCCTAGACCAGTACTTAAATAAAATAGAAAAAGTATTATTCTCAGAAATATCAGTTAAAAAATTATTATACTACCACTGATACTAAGCTTCCATGTTCGTTCTAAATTCACATATAACATAGTAAGACCCCCAGCAAGAAAAAAAAAAAAGGAACCAGGTTACACCCATAATATTAGCGGACGTTTTTTGATACCAAACTTTTTTGAAAATTTTCCTTTATTTTCTTATAATATCTTTTAACTGTAGCTATTGATATATTTAACCCTTTAGCAATTTCACTTTGACTTAACCCTTTATCTTTTAATTCTTTTACTGCTATTATCTTATTTAATTTTTCTAGTTGTTTTTTCGTTAATCCCTCTTCATCTCGCCGCTTAACCTTATGATTCTCATTATTTCTTCTCTTAACTTCTTTCGTATTAATAATAGTCTTAAGAAGATTCATCTCATCTTCAATAATGTTTAAAAGCCCTATAAGTGTTGTGTTTTTATAGTTATATCCTTTATATTTATATCCAGTTCTATTTTTCTTTTTAACCGTACTCTCTTCAAAATCAATTTTTAATTGTTGATCATCTTCTTTTGGGATAGCCCCAAAATTGTTTTCGCCCCATGCCTCATATGCCTTTTCTGCTTGTCTAGTTTGGCTTTTAACTTCACTTTCAGGTAACGGACATATAAATCCCTTATTAAATTCTAAAGTGTCCTCTAACGCCTTATTGAGGTCGCTCGTAAAACAACAGGCCCAGTATCTATATAAAAAGCACATAAGCTCTCTTTGACTTTTTTCTACTAGTTCTCCTTTTTCATCTCTACAGTATCCTTTTCTAAAGTTCTGAATCGCGACGATGTCTGTAAGTCTTGCATGGTGAAGACTATAAAGATTGAATAATTTTACAACCTTTGATTTTCTTCCACGTTTTTTTACACTTGGATTTTTAACATAGTCAGTTAGCTCTGGAAGATAATTCTCTTGAATATCGCGAAGCGTATATCTTTCCTCGTTAAAAACTAATATTTCAGTTGCTTGTCCATTCTTTTGATTGATAGTACCTGTTAGCCTCGATACTCTAGCTGCATCAATTGATTTAGAATCAGCACCTAATTCTTTTAGTTTCTCTAAAAAGAACTTTTGTACTGCATTCCAAAGAGGAAGAGCCATATATGGTACTGGCTCTATAAGCCAATAAATAACTATCCCTTGGCCTGAAATAACTATAAAACTAGGCGGTGGAACAGATTTCTTAAAATAATCCTTCTCTAGTAGCCATATAATTTGCTCTGAACTTAACCCTTTGTATTCTTTTAATGTGTAATAATCTAGATCTATAAATAGTGAATTTAATTTTCTTATGTTTTCTATACGTCTCATAGGTTTATAAAAACTATTGGGACTTAAATATATATTTGCATCATTTACACCTATAACCTTGCATATATTTTCTTTAAGCTCGTCCACTTTATAGTGATGCTGTATCCATGTACTATATTTTTTAACTGCTATAGTTACGTATCCATCATCATTTTTATGTAAAAGATCTATTTGCATTTGTGCCTGTGATACTTGTGAACTATTAACTACTTCTTCTAATGAGATTGTAGTTAAATTTCTTATAATCTCACTTACAGCATCAATGTATTTTTTTTCTGCCAACATAAAAAAGCCCTCCTATTCTTTTGTAACCCAAATAAAGAGTGCCGAATTATACCTATTAATTACTTTATTTAATCTACACACATATTGACTATTGTAACCAATTATATTAAACTAAATATATAAATAAAATAAAACATTTAAAGATATAATTCTCTTATTTGGGGAAGATATCGGTTTTATGAAAACTCTTGAATGAAGTCGCCAAACTTTTGATATTCAAGAGTTATTTTATTTTTTGCATATAACCTCAGATTATCTCCTTTGTTGTAAATAATTGTATTTTCTGTGTTTATTGTAATTTGATTTGATTTAATTTTACATTGTATTACCTAAAATTTCAAGGTTTTATAAATTATAGCCATTTTCCCATCTCTTATAGAACCGTTTTACATTTCACATAAAAAATTTATGAATCTTAGAAACGTCCCCCTAGTTAAATTTAATTAACCTTAACAACATGATTAACTAAAACCAAATTCTATAAGAACCAATGCTTTCAGCACATTATTAAATATAATAGTTAAGTGATTAATTAAATTCTAGTTAAATTTGTATACTCAAAAAAGATACGCCCCCTTAAAATGCTCTTAAATGCACTGTATCGAACTTTGAAACGGGTATACGTTTCTCTATGTATTCCATGCCAATCGAGTTTAAATCGGCTTGTATGCGCTGAACTTCTAAATCTGTAAGCTCCTGCTTAATCACTTGCCTAACTAAACTTATGTTATTATCATTTAAAAAAATGGGAACAACACAGGTTGCAGCAATTTCACTTCGAGCCTTATCTTTTTTTATGATTGAAAATTGAACACTTACAATTTTTCTAACTTGTTTTATCTCAGTATAATCAACAAGCAAATCAGAGCAAATGTCGTGAAAGTCTATTTTGACGTCATTTGTATTATTCCTAAAGCAGAGGTGAATAAATTATAATAGTAGCTTTGCGATTCCAATAAAGTTCTTGATATCGTAATAGCTCCTTTTGGATCTATACTTCTTCTTAGCAATGCTTTATTCCATTCTTCAGTAACATAACCTTGCCCCAAATTTTCAATTGTTATCGAAATAACAGTATCTGCTGGTGATATTTTACTTGTTTCTAAAAAAGCAATTAACGGACTAAACTCTTCATGAATGAAAACTCGTCTTTCTTCATAATGTGAGAATTTATTTTTTATAAAAGTCCAAAACTCTCCATATTTTCTATATTTCTTCAATATTGAAGGTAGCAATTGATCTAACGTAACTTCCTTTATAATATCTATTCTATACTGTTTGTATTCCTCATTATCACAAGTATCATTTGTAGCAAATGATATCATTGCGCTTTGTAAGTAATCGACCTTTTCTAGTACTTTATCATAATCCATATTTCCACCTTTTCTTTCAGTATTATTACTGTATTAGGAATATATATGCCTTGGTGTATACACGACTATTTTAACCCTTTCCTTACTACCAAACGTAGTTTAGGGCAAAACCCATACCCTAAACTACATTTGGTGTAATTTTAAACGCGCTATATTACTTTCTAAAATCACTCAACTCTATAACTTCACACTCGTCACAATTCTCTTGCTCTATATTATCTAATCTATCCGCCAAATCCCCTATTATCAATACCATCTCATGCTTACTATATTCTTTATCATCAAACCCCTTTACTTCTCCATAAACCTTTTTGTAAAGCTTCCCTGCATACTTCATCTGCTTATTTGTAGCTGATTCCACTTTCTGCTTTTTAATTCGCTCTATAGTTTTAGCCTTTTCTTTTTCTATCTTTTTATAAAATCTCTCTTCAAACACCCTTTTAATATCATCTAATAGCTCCTTATCTACATCAACTCTTTCATCAGTAATTCTTTTAACATACTGAAACTTTCCGTCTACATCTTCAAATTTATCCCTAGACCAGCACTTAAATAAAAGAGAAAAAGTATTATTCTCCGAAATATCAGTTAAAAAATTATTTATACTACCACTGATACTAAGCTTCCAGTTTCGTTCTAAATTCACATATAACATAGTACAACCCCCATTTAAATACCTTCCAGCAGGAAAGAAAAAAAGAATCCAGGTTACACTATTATCCGACGTTTCAGTTCCATCCAGATCTATTTTTCTTTTCATTTTCTTTAATCTCAATTTTTAATTGTTCTATATCTTTTTTAGGCCGTGAATCAAATTCATTCTCAATCCAAGCCTTGTATGCCTTTTCTGCTTGTCTAGTTTGACTTCTAACTTCACTCTCAGGTAGTGGGCATATAAATCCCTTGTTAAATTCTAAAGTGTCCTCTAACGCCTTATTAAGGTCACTCGTAAAACAACAGGCCCAGTATCTATATAAAAAGCACATAAGCTCTCTTTGACTTTTTTCTACTAGCTCTCCTTTTTCGTCTCTACAGCATCCTTTTCTAAAGTTCTGAATCGCGACGATGTCTGTAAGTCTTGCATGGTGAAGACTATAAAGATTGAATAATTTTACAACCTTTGATTTTCTTCCACGTTTTTTTACACTTGGATTTTTAACATAGTCAGTTAGCTCTGGAAGATAATTCTCTTGAATACCTCTAAGCGAATATGTCTCTTCATTAAAAACTACTAATTCTGTAGCTCGTCCGTTTTTTTGGTTGATAGTACCTGTTAGCCTCGATACTCTGGCTGCATCAATTGATTTAAAATCAGCACCTATTTCTTTTAGCTTCTCTAAAAAGAATTTTTGTACTGCGTTCCAAAGAGGAAGAGCCATATATGGTACTGGCTCTATAAGCCAATAAATAACTATCCCTTGACCTGAAATAACTATAAAACTAGGCGGTGGAACAGACTTCTTAAAATAATCCTTCTCTAGTAGCCATATAATTTGCTCTGAACTTAACCCTTTGTATTCTTTTAATGTGTAATAATCTAAATCTATAAATAGTGAATTTAATTTTCTTATATTTTCTATACGTCTCATAGGTTTATAAAAACTATTGGGACTTACATATATATTTGCATCATTTACCCCTATAACCTTGCCTATATTTTCTTTAAGCTCGTCCACTTTGTAGTGATGCTGTATCCATGTACTATCCTTTTTAAGGGCTATAGTTATGTATCCATCATCATTCTTATGTAAAAGATCTATTTGCATTTGTGCTTGTGATACCTCTGAACTATTAACCACAGCATCTATTGGTACTATAGTTAGATTTCTTATAATCTCACTTAAGCCCTCAATGTGTATTTTCTCGGCCAACATAAAAAAGCCCTCCTATTTTACTGTAACCCAAATAAGAGTGCTGCATTATACCAATTAATTATCACCTTCGGTGCTAACTTTATTTAACCTATACATATCTTGACTATTTGTAAAAGATATATTAAACTAAGTATATAAATTAAATATTTAAAGATATAACTTTCCTATTTGGGAAGTTATCAGGTTTTATGAAACTCTTGAATGAAGTCGTCCAAACTTTTGATATTCAAGAGTTGTTTTATTTTTTGGATATATATAAACCCTGATTACTTTTTATTTGCAAATAATTGTATTATTATTTCGTTTTTTTGTAATTTTATATATTTTAATTCTACTATGAATTACCTATAATTTCAAGTTTAATAATATGTAACCATCTCTTATCAAATTATCATTTATATTTATTTATAAACTCCACTAATGCAAGTGAAATAAGATCTTTCTGTGTTTCCTTTCTATTTTCCGCAAACTTTGAAAATTCTTCTGCTATTTCTTTATACATTTTGAAACTTCTAGTAACTACTTCTCCACTTAATTTAGGGTTGTTTATATTAAGCTCTGGGAGCTCAATTATGTTTGTGTTAGTTTGTTTTCTATACCAACCTAACATCTCTTTCAGATCCCCTGTTAAAGATAAAATCTCTTTAAATTCAGATGGTAGCCCAAAAGTGTTCATTGGTATTCTTTTAGTTTCTTTTAGATTACTTTCAGTAGTTTTTAGGTTTTCCTCTTGATTTTTCAATGGTTTACTATAGTTTATTTTTTCACTACTTTTATTTACCATTCTTGTAATTTAGGGCTATTTTACATTATTTTGAAATTATTATTGAATTTCCAAAGTACCATAAACGTTAAATTATAGATATATCAATACTTTGATTATGGTACTGAATTATAGAACCCGTTAATATAGCATTAATAGGCTTTACCTACCTAATTAGCAATAAAGAACTATAAACGGTAGTTTATAGTTCTTTAACAAAAAAAATCAACAATAATAAATTTCTACCCTTGTTGATAAACAATATAAGAAGAATCAGAAATAACTTTCAATTACATTGGTTTTATGTCTTTTACAGTCTGATATATATCTTCAACAAATACTTTTCTAAGCAAGAAAAAACCGACTAAAGCAAAAGGTATATACAGCATACTGGTAGTTAACCCTGATACAACAGAAATATCAACTGGTGCTCCAGAAGCAGCCGCTGTATGATAAATACCTGATGCGAACCCAAGTCCGTCATATAGAGCATGAAGAATAATAACCCCCCATAGATTTTTACATCTAAGATAAATACAAGCATACAAAATACCTTGTAAAAAGCAATATATTACCTGGCTTACGGTTGCCATAATAAGAGTTGGAGCTACAATTAAATTTACTAAATGAAGCAATCCAAAAATTAGTGAAGATAATATTACTGATTTTATTATACCAGTTTTAGTGTGGCCCCATTTATTTAGCATATTATTTAGTATAACACCTCGGCAGAGTACTTCTTCAAATATACCTACCAAAAGCATTACCAAGGTAAAGAAGATTATTTTTTGCATACTCGGAAAGGAAATGCTGCTTTTATCAAAACTAACATATGATAACACAAACCCATACACACCATCAGCAATAATAAGCCATCCAAACAAGACACCTGTGACAATGCCTTTTTTATGAAATTCAATAATAGTAATATTTCCTAAAAATAAACAAACAACAAAAACAAAAATTAATGGTGCTACATAAGCAAGGATACGGTTCAAGTCATAGTTCGACCCCATATACTCCCACCGAAGTTTTATTTTTGTGAGGGTAGTTAACCTCCACTTGTAGAAGTGGGAGACTTGCCTTCTGAAATGTCGTAAAAGTCGCGGTGGTGGTGGCAGGAGCGAGCAATACCTACAGGGCTGCGTAGACTTAGTTTTTTTGATTATTTATATAGAATGATTGAATTAAATTTAATTAAAATCTAATTAGAATCGATGCACGCCGTCGGGTACCCCAACAAGGACCAGCTTTATCATTAGAAGCTCTTAGTTTCCAAGTGGTTGAGGGACGAAAACAATGGGAAGCTTAGAGATTCTTATGTTGAAGCTCGTTCTTTTTTGGGTGACGGTATACGTGCCCAAAACTTGACCTTCCAAACTTCCTATACTAGAAGGATTTTAATTACATTAATTAAAAATATTGCATGTTATTTTCCGTAAATTTATATATTGTAATTACACAAGCTAAATTAAGGGTAATGGTACCAAAACGATAATGACAAATACAATTATCATTTAATGAGAAGAACTTTTAACTATAAAAATTAATCTTTAAGATTTAATTTTTCTAGTAAATAATATAACATCTTCTCTCTTCGTATAATTATTCTTGCTTCACATGTCATGCCTGATTTTATTACTGCTTCTTCATTTTTATGACTATATAGAATATTATTTTTTAATATTCCTTCTCCTTTATAAAAAACAACACCTTTTTCACTATCCATTTGAGAATTAACACTTATGCTTTCCATACTACCTTTTAATAATCCATATTCATTATATGGTAATGAAGTGAAACTATATTTAATCTCCTGTCCATCCTTTATATTTGCAATATCTTTATCAGGTATAATTAATTCAACTTTATAAGCATTTGATTTAGGCAAAATATTAGCAACTATTGCTCCAGTTTGAATTATTATTCCAGGTTCTAAATTAGCTTGAATATCAAGCTTTCCGTCAATAATAGATTTAACTTTACACTTCTCTATATTTTCATTAATTTCCTTCAAGTTAGCATCTACTTCTTTTAACTTTTCATCATTTGAAGTTAATCCTTCTTCTATTTGTGCTAGTAATGTTATTTTATTTTTTTCTTTTGATAAATCTACTCCTTCATCAAATTTAATTACATTGCTATTAGTAGTTTTTAGTTGTCCTCTTAATTCATTGGTTGACTTCCCAACCTCCAACTTAATATCACTCTCTAATTTACTTAACCCATTCTTATTATCTTGTATTTCAGCATCAATTTGTGCTATTGCATCATCAGACCCTATTTTATTTTGTAATACTTTTTTGCTTATTACTAATTGTTGTATTTTATCATCTATAGATTTTCTTGAAATTTGATAATTATTAAACTGCTCATTATAAATACTGCCTTTTGCATTATAATTTTTATTATCTTCAATTGATTTAATTAACTTTTCTAAATGATTTATTTGATTAACAGAATCATTTTTAGAGTTTATTAAATTAGTTTTATCTTCAACTGACACCTTATTACCGAGAATATAACTTTCATATTTATAATAATACTCTTTTTCTTCTTTACTACCCTTAAAATAGTTAGTATTATCAGCAATGCTTTTCTTTAGCTTACCTAAATTATTAATATCATTTGTTAAGACTTTTTTTTGACCTTCAACTTTGCTTTTCTGCATTTGTAAGGGGGTATCATCTGTTTTATATAAAACCTCATCTTTTTTTATTGTTTGTCCATTTTTCATATATACTTCTTTTATTTCTCCAGCTATTGGGTTAGAAACTACATAAGATTGTCCACTTGGTTTTACCATTCCGGTTACGTTAACTACAACTTCTTTTTCACTAAAACACGCCCATAGTATGAAAGAAATAATTACTGCTAATAAAATGTAAACAAATATACTTGTGAACTTATGCGGTTCCGCCTCCATGACTTGTCTACTGTCACTAAGTTCATCCAAATTTTCTATTTTAAACTTCATTTGTTTCTACCTCCTTAGCTGCTGCCACTTCTCCGTCATAACTATCTGGAAGTTGTTCTCTCCATAAATTAAAGTACTTACCTTTTTGTTTTATAAGTTCAATATGAGAACCCCTTTCTATAATTTCTCCTTTTTCTAGAATATAAATATTATCACACCTCATAATAGTGCTTAATCTATGTGCAATAATTACAGTAGTTATATCTTTGCTAAATTCGTATATTGTTTTTTCAATAGCCCTTTCAGTTATTGAATCCAAATTGCTTGTTGCTTCATCCATAATAAGAATTTCAGGCTTTCTAAGTATGGCTCTTGCTATTGATAATCTTTGTTTTTGTCCTCCCGAGAGATTAGAACCATTTTCTTCAACTAAAGTATTGTATCTTAAGGGTATTGAGTTTATATAATCATGTATCTGTGCCTTTTTACAAGCTTTTATAATTTCTTCATACGTTAAATATGGATTTCCAAGTGATAAATTTTCAATTATTGTTCCATTAAATAAAAATGTTTCTTGTGATATATAAGCTGTTTTAT
This sequence comes from Clostridium sp. CM038, assembly GCF_055081105.1. Classification (NCBI taxonomy): domain Bacteria; kingdom Bacillati; phylum Bacillota; class Clostridia; order Eubacteriales; family Clostridiaceae; genus Clostridium; species Clostridium sp. CM038. The sequence goes on from NZ_JBSJEO010000002.1 coordinate 27,092, forward strand.
CTCTTAATGATTCAACATTAATATCTTTTATGTTGTATCCATTTATAAGTAATTCACCTTTTTCACATTGATAGAAGTTCATTAGTAATTTTGCTAATGTAGTTTTTCCAGAGCCACTTTCACCAACTAATGCTATCTTTTCTCCTGGTTTAATTTTAAGATTTATATTTTTTAATGTAATACTTCTTGTCCCATATCTAAAATCTAAATTCTTAAATTCTATATCACCTTTTAATGTTTCAGGCTCTATCTTTTTATTTTCATCAATAGATTTTTCTAATGATAAATCTAATATTTCTGCAAGTCTTTCAGCTGCCACTATTGCTGTTTGAACAGTTGGTTGTAAGTTGATAATATTTTCTATTGGGTCTAAGAAATATACTAATAAGGCATTAAAGGTTAGTAATTCACCAAAACTTATTCTCCCACTTAATACCTGTAATGTTCCTATCCAAAGTATAGCAATTGAAAATACTCCTTTTACAAAACCTTTTAACGATACCTGGAAATTATTTATAAAACCATTTTTAAATACAGCTCTTATAAGTTTTATAAACCTTTTTTCTGTTTCTGCGTTAACTTCCCTTTCTGCATTAAACGCTTTTATAGTTTCTATCCCACTTAATGATTGAACCAAATAAGAAGTTAATTTTGCATTGCTCTCCATTGTCTCCCGATTAACTTCTTCAATGCGATTTTTAAATACAACAACTATTATTCCATAGCAAACCAGTGGCACTAAAGTAATTTCAAACAATAACGGACTTTGGAAATATAATATTAATCCTCCTATTATAACCGTAAAGACATCTATCATCATAGTAAGTGTTACTCCTGAAATAGCATCTCTTATTTTAGAAGCGTCATTAAATCTAGATATTATTTCCCCAACTTCTCTAGTTCCAAAAAAGTTCATTGGTAAATTAACTACATGATCATAATATCCAAGCATTAATGGTATATCTAATCTTTGACCTAGATAAATTAAAAGGTGAATTCTAAAAGCATTTGTAATAACCTTAAACGTAATTAAAATAATAAATCCAATTGAAAACATATGTAATGATTGAGTTAGATTATTTGGTACTATGTCATCTAATAACAACTTAAAATAAAACGAACCTAAAATACCAAATATGGTTATTAATACAGATGATAAAAATATATTAACTAATAATCCCTTTTGTGGTTTTATCAAATCAAAAAATCTTGAAAATACTCCCTTAAGTTCATTTCCTTTTTCAAACTTAACAGTTGGAGTCATAAGAATAAGTATGCCTGTCCATATATTGAAAAAATCTGCTGGTTTATATTTAACTATCCCCTTTGCTGGATCTGCAACTAAAATTTCTGTCTCACTTATCTTATGTATAACAACATAATGCAAGAGTGTTTTATCTATGACTACATGTGCTATAGCTGGCAATGGTATTCCACTAAATATGTCTTCTGGTTTATTAGCTTTAACCCCTTTAGCCGAAAATCCTAATTGTTCTGATGCTTTAATTATTCCTAAAGCGCTTGTCCCCTTTTTATCTGTACCAGATGCCTCTCTTATTTTAGATATTGGATATTTTAATCCATTTGTCTTACATATTGTTGCTAAACAAGCACAACCACAATCTTTCATGTCATGTTGCTTTACACAATAATACTTTTTAAATATATTCATCAAATTTAATTTCTCCTTTGTATTTTATTTTTTAAAAAATTTAATTTGTATTTGTTACGTATATATATAATGGGGTAGTGCTCTCTTTTCGTGCGAAAGTCACGTCAAGAAAAATTAATTAACACATTTTCAAGTTACTGTAAAACTCAATGCTGAATAAAGCTTTTTAATATGTTCCAAGATATATTTAACATAAAAACATTAAGTTTTTAATATTTTTTTGTAGTAAATTATTAATGTAATATTTTAGTGATAGTTTGGACTAAACCATTTACATTAAAACTATAAATTTAAATTAGTTTTAAATTATTTGATAATCAAGTACTATCAAGGGTTAAGAGCCGATTAACTAATATAATATTTATTGTATTTTATTACATTAGAATCTTAGGTAACCCACTACATTTGGTGTATATTCACTTAAATGCTAGTCAAATTTTCTTAACGGTACTTTTGCACAAGTTGCGAGCCCTACCCCATAATACATAATATCATATATTATGGCAATATATTGTATTATATATACATATTGACATAATATATAATATTATGTATAATTATAGATAATATCATATATTATTTGGGCTACTTTTATATAGTTTGAATTTCTTATTATAAGAATTTAAAAATAAATATATTATGGAGGTATTTTTATGAACACTTTACAAGAAAACGAATTAGAATTACTTAATGGTGGTGTGTATTACGCTAATGGCGTTCATTGTGACAAGACTCACTGCTGGGTAGATTGGGGAGAAGCTCGGGGTGCAATTGGTCAAATTGTTGTAAATGGTTGGATTCAAAACGGACCATTCTCTCATCTTTAATATTAATAAAGAATAATAGAAGATTTTAAAATCTTCTATTATTCTTTATTAAGGAGGTGTTGCATAAATGAATGAAAATCATCTGTTATTAAATGAATTAAAAGATGTTTTGAATGATTCTGAAGTTAAAAATAATCAAGATTTAACTAATGTTCTTATTCCATTTAAAATAAAACTTGAACATGGCGAAGAGTATAACCTTATTTGCACAAAACTAAGTAATGCTATAACATTATACCTAAACACAAATAGGTTTAAAGCTCCTAAATCAGTTTTAAATTTATATAATAATATAGCTAATGTTGCATGTAAATATAGAGGTTTCCCTTCTTTTATTAATTGGTTTTAAGCCATTTATAAAGGTTGATTTTGGAAAAGAGTTCACAAGACAGTAAATATTTTCAAATTCTAGACGTTTTAATTCTTGCAATTGAACGCGTTGCAAATGGAAACCAAACACCACAACTTGAGGCACGATCGGTATTTCAAAACATTAGCGGGTACAGCCGACATGCGTGTAAAAATAGGCCACATAATGGATATTAATTCCAACATGTGGCTTTAATTGTTAAACAATATAAGAACATTACGACATGTATATATGCTTATTTTCTCCATCTCATAGAGTACTCTAATTCTTTTGTATTTTCATCTGATTGTTCTTTCTCGATTACAAATCCTTCTCTCAGATAAAACCTAACACCTCTGCTATTATTTACATACACACTTAACTGCAATGCTGTATATAATGATTTGCATTTTTCAATCAACATTTTACCAATACCTTTCGATTGTTGACTACTTGATACAAATATCCCCCCAATATAACCATTATCAACTCCAATAAATCCCTGAATCACATTTTCCTCTTCATAAACATATACTTCAGATTTCGGTAATATATTTTTAACCATATCATAATTACTAATCCAATATTGTTTTGGGATAAAGTTATGTGCTTCTAAATTAGTTTGAAGCCAAAGCTCCATAACTCTGCCTAAGTCTTTATCATTATAACCTCCATTATATAGATCTTTATTTCGTCTTAAAATACGGTTACGACCTAACTATTTAGGAATATTATAACATTATATGAAAACTGTCACAATGAGGTACACCCTAATGACACTATCAGAATATGCTTCATTGGGGTTATAAAAAGAATATATGAAATGTTTCAAATATAAATAGACTTGATGCAACACCTATAAAACAATACATAGCCACATGTTGGATATTAACTCCAACATGTGGCCTATTTTTACCCATATGTCGGCTGTACCCGAGTAATGTCTATAAACTAAGTTTAAACATTCCTGAAATAGAGTACTTCCGGGAATGTTTTTGATAAATAACACAAGAAATTTAATATATTCAAATTTAGAAGCAGGCGGGTTTCGGGTAGTAGAACCCCTATATTTGGAATACTCAGCCATCTTGTGCTTGTCCACCGGCGGTATGCGTATTTAGATTTAAAGGTATGATTAAACTATATATGCGTGCGTAGACTTAGGTTTTTTGATTATTTATATAGAATGATTGAATTAAATTTAATTAAAATTTAATTAGAATCGATGCACGCCGTCGGGTACCCAAAAAAGGACCAGCTTTTTCATTAGAATTTCTTAGTTTACCAGGGTTTGAGGGACGAAAACAATGGTACGCTTAGAGATGCTTATGTTGAAGCTTGTTCTCTTTTTGGGTGACGGTATACGTGCCCGTAACTTGTCCTTCCAAAATCTTTATACTACTAGTAATAGTAACTACAATAGATATAAACCAAAATAATTATTATAATAAGATTCAATAAAATCTATTTACTATAATAAATTTCGATATCCAAGAATGAAAATATGATGACTAATTATTTTTAAAAAACCTGTAGGATGCTGGCAAATGGATGAGTTTATGACCTCTATAATAAATTTGTTTTTTGAAACTCTAAATTTTCAGAATAAACGTCACTGCTCTGCTAATCTGAGGTGACAAACCTGTCCATTTTTCACCCGAGGGTCGCGAGGTTCTATATTTTAAATATTCGGAATTTTTTAAATGTTAATATCACAAAGATAAAAACAGTTCCTACTGCATAACAGTAGGAATTGTTTCCCCTGGGGGAAGGGGGATTATTTTATTTGCTTTGGGCTAGTTTACTGACTGCAGCTAAGATTAAATAGAATGATAAATGGTTAGGACCTTAATAGAGTAGTTTACTTCTAGGCAGTGAGTAAGATACTGATAGGTAAGCTGAGACCATTGCAACCAATGGATAAAAAACTATTTGGTAATAAACGGTAATTCTATTGCCGTTTCTGTCCCATTACTACACAACCACCTACCCCTAAAAATAAAAAAGCACACATCGTGATTTTTGTTGACAAAAATCATGATGTATCTTATAATTGCGTTGATAATAATAATCAATATCATCTTAATGAAAAGAATGTTATATTTATGGCAAATTTTTTACCAGGACTAATTATGGGTTTTAGAGAGGCCCTTGAAGTTTTCTATATTTACTAATACCTCTTGAATTTTTAAGTTATTATATTAACTAGCCCAACTAAAGATTATATAATGTGAAGATGAAAGGCGATGTATGTTAGTGAATTTGGAAGCAGCATTGATACATGGATTAATTTGGTCAATTATGTGGTGCAGTATGGTTACATTTATTGAAATAAAATGGCCTCATTTATTTCTACATGATTATCCTAAAAAACTACAAGAGGTTATTAAACTTCCTCCATTTACAAATAAAAAAGCTGCCTATATGTTTGAAACGATAACGATGATTTTAATCGTAGCTTTTATATTTTGGAGTGGGATTTATACATATGACTTGAATTCAGTCAGTTATTGGATAATTTTTGAACATATACTTATACTGTGCATGTGTTGGAATCTATTTGATTTAATCGTGATGGATTGGTTTATTTTTTGTACTTGGCAGCCGAAGTTTATTGTACTTCCTGGTAGTGAATGAAATAAATTGTACAAAGATTATAAATTCCATTTTATCGGTTTCTTAAAGGGGATTGTAATATCAGCAATTGGTTCGAGTGTTATTGCAGTGATATGCTTTTCAATTTTAAAGTATTTAATTTGGTAAGAATATGAGGTAATACACAACAAAATTATTTCGCTATCTTGTTTTATTGTGCAACATCAAGAGAAGAAATTTCTGCTCTTTTTATTTTTAATATTAAATAGTGGCTATAACTCTAATATATAAGAAAATGTATAAAATCTTAATGTCATAACTTAACAGTATTGACACCTATAAAACACTTACGTATAATCAAAGGATTGGACGGTGTCAAAACTTACAGTCAAAACGATATGCTAAAATGGAGTTATAAATTGTGATACTAGGTTATGCAAGGGTAAGTACAAAAAAACAATTAAAAGAAGGTCATTCCATAGAGGTTCAGACGAGGGATATACTAGATAGATATAATGGTGCGGAAATAAGAGTAGAACAGTACACAGGTACTACAACTGATAGACCTATATTCAATAAATTGATAGAGGATTTAAAACAGGGGGATACCTTAGTAGTTACTAAACTAGACAGATTGGCTAGAAATACTGTAGAAGGCATTAGCATAGTTCAAGATCTATTTAATAAAGGAATATCTATCCATGTAATTAATGTTGGATTGCTAGAGAATACAAGTATGGGTAAATTTTTTTTAACTACACTATTAGCAGTTGCCGAGATGGAGCGTTACACAATTATTGAACGTACCCAAACAGGTAAAGCAATTGCAAAAACTAAAGAAGGATTTAAAGAAGGTAGACCTAAGCTATATACATCAAAACAAATAAATAATGCGATTGAGATGCTAAAAAACAATTCATATACAGAAGTTACAGAGATAACTAGAATAAGTAAGTCAACACTAATTCGAGAAGTTAGGAAAAGAAAAGTTAAATAAGTACATTGTGTAATATTGGAGATTTTAAATTCGAAAAATATGGATATCATTATTTTCGGTTCTTATACCGGTTTTCTGTTCCGTTACTACACAACCCCCGAGTATACAAAGGTCAAGGCAAAATCATATTATACCTTAAATTGGATATAAACAAAATTAAAAACACTCAACATAATAAGTAAACAACAAATGCCGTGAAATAATAAAATTTCACGGCATTTGTTGTTTATGCACATCTAGCCTATAGGCTCAATGTGAAAGTAACACAATTACATTTGTGTTACTTTCGCTAATCCAATCCATTTTACAAATTTGATTTTATCTTATTACAAATTTAAAAATTGAAACCCCCAAAGCAAGTATCGCAGCAAATAAACTAACTTTAGCAACCTCTTTATTTTTCTTCCAATTCTGAATGACTTGAATTAACATTGACACACCCACCAATGGCTCAAATACATTTGTTTCAATTTTCCAAATACCTAAAATCTGCGTACATGCAAATATTATTATGCTTATAGAACAAATATTGCTAAGTACAGACAGCACTTTTTGATCTGTTTGTTTTTTACTCCATTGTTTTTTACTCCAGCTACCATTGCTAAGTACAGACAGCACTTTTTCATCTGTTTGTTTTTTACTCCAACTACCTCTCACTTTTCCCATTGTACCTCCAATACGATTAATTATTATTTTATTATCTAAAACGCAATAATCTACAAGTTCATCATAAAATATATATTTAACTATAACATAATTACCATAAATTAAATATATTTACAATTTAAAAAATCAGTAGTAAGCCTCAATGTGAAAGTAACTCAATTAGCATTGTGTTACATTCAGAATATCAATACTAGCTTAATAGAGTAAACCCATATCTAATGATATGGGTTTACTTCAGACCGTTGACAAACATAAAATGTAAAACACTCTAATTTAAAATTGGAGTGTTTTTTTCATATTCAAAAAGGATTTTAGGACATCGATGTCGAATATATATAGTATACAAACTTTATAATTCGGAGGGCATTATTATGATTAATGAAAAGAACTTCACACAACAAAAACTAGAAATGGTGTATTTGGAAGATTTAGTTCCTAAAGACCATATTCTGAGAAATATAGATAAATACATGGATTTCTCTTTTATAAGAGAACTGACTAAAAAATATTACTGCTTAGATAATGGAAGACCTGGCGTAGATCCTATTATACTTTTTAAAATGCTGTTTATTGGGTACTTATTTGGAATAAAATCTGAACGACAACTTGTAAAGGACATTGAAGTAAATGTGGCTTATAGATGGTTTCTAGGACTAAGTCTTACTGATCCTATTCCAGATCATTCAACAATTAGCCAAAATAGACGTAGACGGTTTAAAGGTACAGATGTGTTTCAAAAAATATTTGACGAAGTAGTATTTAAGGCTATAAATCTTAAGATGGTAACCGGTAAAATACTTTACACAGACTCTACACACCTAAAAGCAAATGCTAATAAGCGAAAGCTTGTGAAAATTGAAGTTGAAAAAACGCCGAAAGAATATGTAGCTGAACTTAATAAAGCAGTGGAAGAAGATAGAATAAACCATGGTAAAAAACCTTTAAAGGAAAAAGAACCTGTTACCAAAATAAAAGAAACTAAAGTTAGCACAACCGACCCCGACAGTGGATATATGATGAGAGATGGCAAGCCGGAAGGCTTCTCATATTTAGATCACAGAACTGTCGATAGCAGACATAATATAATTACTGATGTGTATGTTACTCCTGGAAACATAAATGATGTTGATCCTTATATCGATAGATTAGATGTGCAAATAAAAAAGTTTAATTTTAATACAAAATATGTTGGTGCAGATGCTGGTTATGCTACAAATCTTATATGTAAAGAACTATATGAGAGGGAATTAAAATCTGTAATGGGATACCGTAGGTCTCCACATACAAAAGGAATGTACACAAAAAATAAATTCCAATATGTTAAAGAGCAGGACATTTACGTATGCCCTGACTTAAGGGCTTTACATTATAAAACGACAACAAGAGAAGGATATAAAGAATATGTTGGTAATGCAAAATATTGCGAGATATGTCCAAATAGAGCTCAATGCTTTTCTGCAAAAAGCAAGTTTAAAACTATTAGAAGACATGTTTGGGAAACGTATAAAGAAGATGTTGTAAAGTTCACCAGAACAGATAAAGGCAGAAATATATATAGAAGAAGAAAAGAAACTATAGAGCGAAGCTTCGCAGATTCAAAACAACTGCATGGGCTTCGCTATTGCCATATGCGTGGATTAGAAAATGTGCAAGAGCAGTGTCTGCTTACAGCAGCAGTGCAGAATATGAAAAAGATAGCTAGCCTGCTATCTTTACTGTTTTTTGATTTTCTAACTAAGAAGATAGTTGTTATTTTAAATTTATCCATAACTCAAAATGCTATCGCATAATTGCATGTAAAAAACCCAGTATAATAAAAAAATTATACTGGGTTTGTAAACAACCTGTAACACAATTAATATTGTGTTACTTTCAAAATATTAATATAATCTAAATATATTAGACCCCACATCATTAGATAGGGGGTTACTTGCAACGAAATATATGAAAAGAACTAAACCGCTAAAAACGGTGGTAGACGAGTGCTAATTACATTAATTTAATTTTTGCTTAAATAAAATAGAAAGAAGTATCCTATTTGACTAAGATACTTCTTTATTATAATGTACACTTCCTTTAAACTTTTATTGTTGAAATAAAAAATGAGGAAGTGTTATTATTTATGTCAGAATTAAGAAAAAGAATGAAAATGGATATGGAACTACGTGGTTATAGCCCAAGTACAATAAAAAATTATATCAATAACGTCAGTAGTTTCGCTAAATTTTACAACAAATCACCAGAGCTTTTAAGAGAAAAAGAAATACGTGACTATCTGCATTATTGTATCATGAAAAAAAGATTAAGTGAAGGTACAGTTAATTATATTAATGCAAGTTTAAAATTTTTTTATACAAAAATTCTTAATAGATACTGGAATATGGATAAGCTAGCAAGAGTCAAACAACCAACAAAATTACCTGCTGTTTTGTCCCCTGAGGAAGTTAAATCCATTTTTGATGTTACTGAAAACCTTAAGCATAAAACAATTCTTATGACAGTTTACTCCGCAGGATTAAGGGTTAGTGAAGTTTGTAATTTAAAAGTAACAGATATTGATAGTGGAAATATGCAAATATTAATAAGACAAGGTAAAGGTAAAAAAGATAGATATTCATTGTTATCAAACTCAAATCTTGAAATTCTTAGAGAGTATTGGAAAAAATATCACCCTAAAGAATTTTTATTTTCTGGAAGGGGTCGTACAGATGCAATAACATCACGTAGTGTTGAAAAAATGTTGGAGAAGTCTATAAAAAAAACTGGAATTACTAAGAATGCAACGGTTCATACCCTTCGTCACAGTTTTGCAACTCATTTGCTAGATGCTGGTACAGATATTTGTTATATTCAAAGGCTTTTAGGACATACTCGAATAACTCCACTATTTATTTACATCTTAGGAGAATGGATTTACTTAATATAAGGAGTCCATTGGATATACTCTTAGATAATAAAGGTGAACAGGATGATTGAAATTCAAGATATATTTAATAAATATGGTGATGAATACAGAAGAAATCATAAGCTTCCACTACATATTCAAAAGACTATGATTTCTATTGAAGCCTGTAGAACAGCGGAGCTTGGTGGTCATGTAGATGAGTGTGATGAATGTGGTCACATGAGAATTTCTTATAATTCTTGTCGAGATAGGCATTGTCCTAAGTGCCAAACTTTAGCTAAGGAAAGATGGCTTGAAAAAAGAAAAGAAGATTTATTACCCGTAGGGTATTTTCATATTGTTTTCACTATACCTGAGCAACTTAACTATATAACTCTAACTAACCAAAAGGAGATGTATTCTATTCTCTTTAAAGCTGTTTCAGAAACACTGCTTGAACTTTCAAGAGATAAAAAATATTTAGGAGCCGAAATTGGGTTTATGGCAATTTTACATACTTGGGGTCAGAACTTAATGAACCATCCACATATACATTGTATAGTTCCAAGTGGTGGGTTAACTTTAGATGGTAACCGATGGATAAACTCGAAGAAAGATTTTTTTATCCCAGTTAAAGTGCTTTCAAGAAAATTTAGAGGTAAATTTTTATTTTACCTTAAAAGAGCATATTATAGTAATGCCCTTAAATACACAACTGGTATTGAGGAATTAACAGAAAAACATATATTTCAGGGTTTCATAGATAAGTTATATAAAAAAGAATGGATTGTTTATTGTAGACCTCCTTTTGGTAGTGCGGAGTACGTGCTTGAATATTTTGGAAGATACACTCATAGAGTAGCTATATCTAATCATAGGATTGTAAATTTAGAAAATGGCTATGTCACTTTCAAGTGGAGAGATTATAAAGAGCATAACAAGGAAAAGTTTATGACTCTAACAGTAGATGAATTTATTAGAAGATTTCTAATGCATGTTTTGCCAAGAAAGTTTGTTAAAATTAGACACTACGGGATATTAAGTAACAGAAATAGGTCAACCAAGCTTCAAAAATGCAAAGAGCTTATAGGTGGAGTACAAAGTAAAAAACAAGACTCAGAGGTTAAATTAAATGCAGCGGAGCTTCTTCTTAAGCTCACAGGAATAGATATAAATATTTGTTCATGCTGTGGTAAAGGTAAAATGATGACAAAAGAGAAGTTAATTCGCCAAAACTATTCTCCGCCAGGAGAAACAAATAGAATAGCATAAAGTGTTTATTTGAGTAGTCACGGAAACTAATATGTAAAACTTAATTATGTATAGAGTCATTATAGTGCTATAAATTTTATGTTCAGAGAGCAGTTAGGAATAAAAATAGGTATAGCAAACAAGCCTACACGATGCAGGAATTTTCAGAAAAAAGTACTTAATTGTCAAACAGCTACTCTAATAAATTTAAAATACTAAAACCTGAAACTTTAAGTCTTGCATCTAGATGAATATTAATTCCAGCAATCATAGTCATAAATGAATAACGTTTTTTACCATGTATTCGTAAAGTATGAATTTTATAATCATTTAGAATACGATTGTTTATACGTTCTGAGCAGGTTCTAGTTTTATAAATAGTTTTCCATTGTTTTGAGCCGCGAGGCACAGGAGTAAACAACCGCAAATCCCATGATGGTTTAGTGTAGATTACTCGCCCATAAGGTGAAGGTGAGCACTGTTCACAGCAAGAGCAACTAGCAACCTTTTTTAAAACTAAAGGGCAACGCCATTTAAGGCGTGAACGACTTTTTTCATAACCGTTATAGACCATTTCATGGCCACCAATACAGATAGGAAATCCTTTTTCATTAATATCTAGAGTAACTGGATATTTTGAATTTCCTTTGTTTTTGGAGTTCAGATCAATAAAGGGATTAATGTTCCATTTAGAACATAATTCATATGTAGGGTAGTTATCATTAGCTGAGTCAAGAACATAATTTGATATAGTGAACTGCGGTAACAGTTCTCTAAATTCAGCTAATGCTACTATTCCAGTGACACTGTCGTGTCTGCTTGCCTCTACAAATCGTAGATAAATAGGTAGATCTATCTTATATTTTTTATTATAGACAGATAAAGCATAGAGAGTGTAGCCATAAAACCAACGATTTTCATGGCTGTCCCAACCCCAATTAGCATTTATGTCAGAAAGTCTACGAGGGCATTTGCAATCGTAAATTCCATTTTCACGGCAGTCACAAACTTTAGAACCATAGTAAGAAGACTTACAGTGAACACAAGTACCATCGCCGCCAACTGTAAGGTTATCTTTTTCTATTAAGTTAAGATTAAAAGAGGGTTCTACAGCAACTAATGAGAATATTTTTTGAAGCAGCCTTTCGGCTCTTAGGGAAAATGAGCGACCAGCTTCAAAAAAATCTGAAATTCTCTTAACAACACCAGTTTTTTTATTAGGAAGCTTTTTATTTTTCCCGGGTGCCTTAATTTTAGAGGGTTTCTTCTTATACGAATATATTTTTTTTAGGTTTACCCTGTCGGTAGACAGATTTGAAAGCCATAATCTAGAGATAAAATCATAATGAGCACCAAGTGATGGGACATTATTTTTAGTGCAGCCTATACAGGTTGCAAGTAACTCACAGGCATGAATCTTTTTAACCCAGTTGGTAATGCTTGTTTCCTTTTGAAAAAGCATTAAAGAAAATGAACGAAATATCTCAGGTTGAAGAGTTGCAGGTCTACCAATATTAGAATAATAAGGTTTTAATATCTCTCTAAGAATATCTAAGTCTAAGCAATACAACTTAGAGATAGAAGGTTCAAGTTCTATAATTTTTTTAGGAAAAGCTTTGTAGAAACATGAGAGATTTAAAATAATAAATTGCTGATAATCAGCATGAGAGCTCCAATTTTTAAGCATAAAATAATCCTCCTATTAAAACATGTCTTTAAGAGGAGGACCGCAAAATTTTACAGGCTTGTCAAGTGTTTTATGCAAAAAAAGTGGGGGAATCAACAAAAATTAATGATACTAAAAATGAGTAATCACAGGAGCTAAGGAGTTTCCGTGAAAGCTCTATTTAGGGGAGGGGGAAAGTACGTCTATTTTTAGAAAATAATCAAAATTTAAAAGGAGTGCAGATACATTTCTGGAAATTACAGTTAATAACCTTAATGTTAAAGCTAATTTCAGAAAGAGGGAGAAGATTGAATCCCCATAGCAGTGCTAACGCGGCATCGTTCTATAGCTTGTTTCAGAAATTGAGCAATTTTAGTGGCTATCATCTTTTAAGTATATACTTAAGGTGATAGTTTTTATCGGCTCAACATCTGAATCCAAACCTATTCATATTACGAACCAATAATCATAATATTGTAGTCCTATATAGACTATTAATCAATTATGATTATGATAATACAATGCCTTTTTCTATTTTATTTCCTTTTAAAAATTCTTTTACCTCAAGAGGTTTCCCCCCTGGAACCTGTAATATTTCTATAATCAGAATACCGTTATTGGTAGCGACTGTAATTCCTTCATTATTTGCATCTATGATATAACCAGGTGGTTTAATAATATTTGCCTCTAATGACTTGGATTTGAATATTTTAATTGGAATATCTTTATAATAAGTATGAGCAGTTGGCCATGAGTTTATATTTTTATATGGCCAATAACTCAATCCTCTTATTAAATTATGTATGTTAATACTACTGTCATTCCAATTAATCTTTGCCATTTGCTTGTTTAACATCTGTACATAAGAACTTCCATCACTCTGTTGTTTTACCCCACAAATTTTACCTGTGATAATTCCATTTATTGTTTCCTCTAACAGTTCAGCACCGTTTATTTTTAATAAGTTGTACAATTCTCCTGCTGTCATAGATTCAGATATGTCAAACTCACTTCTCATAAGCATATCACCCGTATCTATACCAGTATCCATTAGTATAGTTGTATTTCCAGTTGTTATTTCCCCATTTATTAAACTCCAATTTATTGGTGCTGACCCCCTATACATTGGGAGGAGAGATGCATGTAGACAAATACATCCGAGTCTTGGTATATCAAGTATATGCTTAGTTATGATTTGACCATATGCTACAACAATAATAAAATCAGGTTTAATTTCTTTTAATTTATCAATAATTACAGAGTCTGTTTTTATTTTTTCGGGCTGAAAAATTGGAATTTGATTCGATAGTCCGACCTCTTTGATTGGTGAAATTGCTACCTTTTTCCCTCTTCCACTTGGTTTATCAGGTTGTGTTACAATCGCACTTACATTATATTTCTCTATCATTTTCTTCAATGAGGGAACTGCAAAATCAGGAGTTCCCATAAAAACTATTTTCATTATTGATACCTCCCTTTGATAACTACAAAATATATTTTGTACAGACCGTTGACAAACATAAAATGTAAAACACTCTAATTTAAAATGAGGCCGCTGAAAAAAGCACTCTTTATTTAGTAGAGTTTTCAAGCTTGAAAATAAAAAGCATGAGATATTCATATTTTGGATATCTCATGCTTTTTATTTTATAATTAAGTTTTAAAAGCCCTATTTCATGCTTTTCAACTTAATTATTCTCTTTAGATTCACAGTGAAGATTGATAATGCACCTTGAATTTGCATACTAATTAAGCCTGACGATATTGCTACATCATAGCTATGTTGGTGCTTAAGTTCACTGTTTTTAGCCTCTATCATATAACGTTCCCTAGCTCGTTTTTTAAAATATTCACTTTTTTCGAACTCTATTTGATCTTTGTGAGTATTTGACTTTATTGAAACTGAATAAGTTTTAGATTTAGCGCCTTCTTTATAACACCCATCTTTATGAACACAATTTTTACACTTTTCTACATTAAAATAGTAGGTTAGCACTTGATTTTTACCAACATTCTTCTTTCCCTGTTTTGCTTTTTTAATAGCCATATGACCTGCCGGACATACAAATAAACCAGCATCTTTATTAAACTCAAATTCATCTTCTTTTTTTCGCATTCCTTGTGAAATTACAGGATTTAGTCTTGAAATTAATGCAATTTTATTTTCTTTTGTATATTCTAGGTTTTTCTTTTCAGAATAAGCTGTATCTCCAATTACTTCATTTACATCTATACCAGCCTCACGGCTTTTTTCTATTAAGGTTATGAGCTCCTTTCCATCACTTTTTTCGCCAGTTGTAATAACAGCTGCTGTAATTAAACGTTCTTCACTCATAGCAAGGTGTGATTTATATCCAAAAAAAGAACTATCCTCAGTTTTATGCCCCACTTTTGCATCCTCATCTTTTGATATTTTTAGATTTTCTAAGTCATCATTAATAGCTTCCATTAAGTAGTTTAATTTAGTTTTCACAGCTGGATTTGCTGCAGTTTCTGGCTTCTCGTTTATGGTATCAATTAATAATTTGCAGTACTCAAGAATATCTTCAAGTACTCCAGTTGTAACTTTATTAGGTAACTCTTCTTTAATACCAGGATGTACTCCGTACAATGTTTTTCTTAAGTTTTTTGCACGTTTCAATAATTCCTCGCTTGCTGACTTTTGGTTATAACGTGACTTGGTATGCGTAGCATCAACTATTATTGCTTTACTTTTTAAAACTCCCTCTTTTATAGCAAGTTCTACAGTCTTGTTTATTAATAAATCCAATAAATTCATGTCTTTAAGGCGAAGCTTTCTAAATTTAGTTAGTGTACTTGAGTTTATTAAATTTGTTTCTTCTGGGGCTAAATTTAGAAAATATTTAAAGGACATGTCATAAAGAGTTCTTTCAACAACATCTTCATCAGACAATTCATATATTACTTTCAAAAGTAAATATTTAAATAGCATTATGGGGTTAATAGCACCTCTACCCATAGATGAACTATAGTTAATCATCAATTCGTCATAAACAAATGAAAAGTCAACAAGGTCATTAATTTGCTTTAAAATGTTATCTTTCGGAATAATTAACGAATATAAGCTATGGTATGTATTTATTTTTATTTCCAATTGTCCTTTTAGCATAATAGTTTAGCCCCTTTTATTTTATTCTACTATACTAATTCGACATATCTTTTAAAATTCCTTTTTGTTTTTTAGTTTTTTATATAAAAAAATCGCCATCTTTAATTAGATGACGATTTTTCATATAGTTTTTCAGTGGCCTCTTTAAAATTGGAGTGTTTTTTTCATATTCAAAAAGGATTTTAGGACATCGATGTCGAATATATATAGTATACAAACTTTATAATTCGGAGGGCATTATTATGATTAATGAAAAGAACTTCACACAACAAAAACTAGAAATGGTGTATTTGGAAGATTTAGTTCCTAAAGACCATATTCTGAGAAATATAGATAAATACATGGATTTCTCTTTTATAAGAGAACTGACTAAAAAATATTACTGCTTAGATAATGGAAGACCTGGCGTAGATCCTGTTATACTTTTTAAAATGCTGTTTATTGGGTACCTATTTGGAATAAAATCTGAACGACAACTTGTAAAGGACATTGAAGTAAATGTGGCTTATAGATGGTTTCTGGGACTAAGTCTTACTGATCCTATTCCAGATCATTCAACAATTAGCCAAAATAGACGTAGACGGTTTAAAGGTACAGATGTGTTTCAAAAAATATTTGACGAAGTAGTATTTAAGGCTATAAATCTTAAGATGGTAACCGGTAAAATACTTTACACAGATTCTACACACCTAAAAGCAAATGCTAATAAGCGAAAGCTTGTGAAAATTGAAGTTGAAAAAACGCCGAAAGAATATGTATCTGAACTTAATAAAGCAGTGGAAGAAGATAGAATAAACCATGGTAAAAAACCTTTAAAAGAAAAAGAACCTGTTACCAAAATAAAAGAAACTAAAGTTAGCACAACCGACCCCGACAGTGGATATATGATGAGAGATGGCAAGCCGGAAGGCTTCTCATATTTAGATCACAGAACTGTCGATAGCAGACATAATATAATTACTGATGTGTATGTTACTCCTGGAAACATAAATGATGTTGATCCTTATATCGATAGATTAGATGTGCAAATAAAAAAGTTTAATTTTAATACAAAATATGTTGGTGCAGATGCTGGTTATGCTACAAATCTTATATGTAAAGAACTATATGAGAGGGAATTAAAATCTGTAATGGGATACCGTAGGTCTCCACATACAAAAGGAATGTACACAAAAAATAAATTCCAATATGTTAAAGAGCAGGACATTTACGTATGCCCTGACTTAAGGGCTTTACATTATAAAACGACAACAAGAGAAGGATATAAAGAATATGTTGGTAATGCAAAATATTGCGAGATATGTCCAAATAGAGCTCAATGCTTTTCTGCAAAAAGCAAGTTTAAAACTATTAGAAGACATGTTTGGGAAACGTATAAAGAAGATGTTGTAAAGTTCACCAGAACAGATAAAGGCAGAAATATATATAGAAGAAGAAAAGAAACTATAGAGCGAAGCTTCGCAGATTCAAAACAACTGCATGGGCTTCGCTATTGCCATATGCGTGGATTAGAAAATGTGCAAGAGCAGTGTCTGCTTACAGCAGCAGTGCAGAATATGAAAAAGATAGCTAGCCTGCTATCTTTACTGTTTTTTGATTTTCTAACTAAGAAGATAGTTGTTATTTTAAATTTATCCATAACTCAAAATGCTATCGCATAATTGCATGTAAAAAACCCAGTATAATAAAAAAATTATACTGGGTTTGTAAACAACCTGTACAAAATATATTTTGTAGTTATTCATTAGTTACACAATATTTTACAATCCCGACTAATAATATATATAATCATACCATAATTTCCATAAATTAAGCATATTTAAAATTCTTTTTAAATGAGCAATATCCTCAAAGTGAATGTAACTCAATTGGTATTGTGTTACTTTCAGAATATCAATATACACTTAATAAATTAACCCCATATCATTAGATATGGGGTTAGTTGAGACGAAATATTTGAAAAATATGTATTACTAAAACTCCAACATATCATTTTTATCAAATGTAAAATTAGGTCCCCATGCAACTTCCCAATAGTATCCGTCAGGATCAGAAAAATAGGCATGATATCCTCCCCAAAATAAATCCTGTGGCTCTTTTTCGATTTTCGCTCCTGACCTTCTTGCCAGTTCAATGACCTCACATACTTCTTCCTTGCTTTTAGCAGTATATGCAACTGCATTCAGTACCACAACAACTAAAACTACTCATTTCTGGAATTCTCATCTTTTATTTTTTTATCTTTTTCTTTTTTGGTTTTGGTTCGGGTAATTCCTCATACATAGTTACTACCATTTGTTTTAATATCTCACTATTATCGGCAATATCTACATGCAACATTGGCTTTGATCCATCGTATGGACTTTCTGAAATGCTATCAGGCATATAATGTTTACTTGCTTTAGTAATTTTCGCCATAAAGCCTGTTCCGTAGATTCCACCAAATATTCTACCTTTATAATAAAACAAGTAACCACCCATCATAGGTATAGATTTTATATCTTCCAATCCTTCTAATTGATCCATTATGTATAAAGCTAATTCTTTGTTTGCCATATTAACCCCCTTTCGATTTATGGTGTTCTTGTAAATAATGCATATGGTTAATTATACTATAATTTCCATCAATTATATGAAAAAAATTAAAATAGGTATTTGTTAATAATACGATAAAAACCTTATTAATAATAAGGTCAAAGTTACGCCCCATACTCCATTTGGTCTTATTCTAATTACTAATACTAGATTTTATTTTGAATAATAAAGAAATTAGTTAATGCTGCATCTCTCTTATATATTCCATGCCAAGACAGTATTCACCATTTCAATGGCCTGTAAGGCAAAATGGAACTACTGTGTTGTGGCTGTTACGATGTAAATCAAAAGTTTACGACATTCCATATCTAGGTAGCAGCTTAACTGGCAAGGAAGTTGCCATAGCATAATAAAAAAGATTTCACTAATAATTAACTTAGTGGAATCTTTTTTATAAATACCAATGTATACTATATGTGGTATACATTCTCATCAATTTTAATCAATTTCAATTAGTTTTTCTACTAATTGGTGAACGGTAGTATATGGATTCATGCTAGTAATATTCTCTTCATAATTATACTTTTGGGAACTATATATCCGCTCTAATTCTTTAGCATTTATAATTGCATTTCTTACACTATCGCAATTTCCAATAATTTTCCTAATCATCCCTGGTGATGATTTATGTTTTTCATATTTATCGTAACTCAATATATCCGCTAGTTTTTCATAGATCTTTTTCTTTCTTAATGGACCATCTACTATTTCAAAGTGCATTAATAACCAAGTTTCAAATAATAGACTGCTAAGTAATAATATATATGAATGATCTGATTCTTTCATAGCCCTAATAACTTCTTTAATATTTGGAGGATCATCGCAGTCAAACACTAAATATTTATCATAGTTAATATATTTAAAACTATTACATTCTTGTTTAAGAAAATCATTAGCATGATTTAAAACTGTTTGTGCATTGTCACCCGCGGTGCTAAGCTCTAGTTCAATATGAGAATATTTAACATCATTTGCTCTTATTATCTTAGCAAAATAGTCAAAATAATTATATTCGGTAGTACCTTCACAAAAAAGTATTACTTTACCCAGATATGGCTTTTTCGTTTCTACGTCTCTTTGTAAATATAGATTTAATCGTACTCTAGCCATTTTAATTCTCCTCTTGTGAATCAATTACATATTGCACAATTGGAATTGCTCCAAATTTACCCTTAAAATAATCTTTATCAAAAGAAGCATCTGACCTTACTCCTAAATCTGCAAGAGTATAAACGGAGGATTCGCCCTTTGCATTTTTATCTATAAGTACTATCTCATCCCTTCTAAATTGATCCTTATTCATCAAAGATATATCATGGGTAGTAAATACTAACTGAGCATTATTAATATTCAATTTAGATTGAAAAATATCTATTATAAATTTTGACACTAGTGGGTGTAACCTTGCAGACAATTCATCCACTATAAAAACACCACCCCTATCAAACATCTTTACTACTTGCTGGATAATTGATAGAAATCTCAACGTTCCAGCTGATTCATATTCTAATTCTAAAATCTTTTCACTTACTATATTTCCTTCTAAATCATAAACGTTGTGAACTGCTTTTGGAATAAGTTTTTCCTTTTGTTCTCCCGTACGTTTATTAATTACAATCTCTTTATCAATGATAAATTCTTTTATGCCAGTATCTATCCTTCTAACATATTCAGAAACCTTTTTTCTTAATTCATCGTTTTTTATAAAATCATTTGTTAATGATAAAAAACCTACTCTTCCCTTAATTGTTGTTTCAACTATTAATTCAAAATAAATATTAAATTTACTATTAAAATAATCTTTAAAAATATCTATTTTTTCTCTAATTTCTTCATCGGTTGCAAAATAATCAAGAATAGATATATATAGTCTATCTTCCCTTACTCTAGTATAATCCTTAAGCATATCCTTATATTTATTTCCAAACTCTATTTCTAAACTATCTTTTTTTCTTTCAAAAACTTGTTCATTATTAATAAGTAGCCATTCAGTACATATTTTAGAATCTTCAAATGAATATCCATATTGAACTAAAAAACCTTTATGCTTAAATATGATTTCAAATTCTATTTCCTTATCCATAGAATCAGATAATAAAAACGGTCTTATACTTACTTTACTTTTATTATTTTCAGGACTATCTTCCAAATCATTATCGTCTATACTATCTTTACTATTAAAAAATTGTCTTTTGATAAATATTTCAAAGCTTGATAATGCACTTATTAAGTTTGACTTTCCACTTGCATTGGCTCCATAAATTGCAACTGTTTTTAACAATTCAAATTCATCACACTTAAATGTATGTCCAAGATGCTCTTTATATTTTGTTTTTCTTAAATCTAAGATTACATCATTCTTAAAAGAATTAAAGTTCTTAGCTCTAAACATAATTAACATTTTACATTCTCCTTTTTATATCTTTTTTATACTTTATATTATATAAGTGTTTCCACTTTGTCACAACTTATTTCGATTTTTTCTAATTTTTTTTTAATATCGCTCTCAATTATCAGATTTAAACAAAAAAATAGTTATATTTTTAGAAATTTTCTAATTTATTCTCATTTTATTTTTTTGTTAAAGTACCACAAATAACCATTTATTTGGTACATACACGTACACGGTAACGTCTACAGGTACGTTCACGGTCACGTAACCAAGTACGTACTCGGTGCTAGATTAATTAGTATCAATGAACACTTAATAACCTATATAGCTTATTAAAGCATCTCCTGTATTACTCCAAATAAGAGTTTGAAATGTGAATTTCCATTAAGAAGGTCCCCTTGCGTTTTTTGCACATAGAAGTTTTCCGCAAGCTTTTTCCTATATAACAAAAAAGATATATCACAATTAATATACCCCCTTAAAATGCTCTTAAATGCGCTGTATTCAATTTTAAAATAATTAAGTGTTTCTCTATGTGTTTTGTTCAAAAGGTGCTTAAAATAGCTTGTATGCATTTTAAACATGATTCGTATGTCAGTCTTATTGCCACCCTAGTAGTTTCTTTTCCAATTCATCAAAGTTGTAATCTCTTTGATCATAGTCATTAAAGATACTTACTTTTGATTTGCTTGTAGTTGTCCAATTCTCTTTTAATGCTGTTATCATCGCCCCAACTACGTTATTTACGGTGCTTAATTGACTTATAATATTATACTTTTCTTTTATTTTCTCAATATCCAAATTGGCAGCATCAAGTATTCGCTGAGCTTCTAACTCTGTAATTTCCTGACTTATAACTCGTCTTACTAACTCTATGTTATTATCATTAAAAAAAATGGGAACAACGCACGTTGCAGCAATTTCACTTTCAGCATTATCTTTTTTTATGATTGAAAATTGAATACTTACAATTTTTCTAACTTGTTTTATCTCAGTATAATCAACAAGCAAATCAGTGTTTTCATTAATTTCTTTTACTGCCACATTGATTACTTTTTGTTTTAAATTAGCATATTTGGGGTACTGATTCTTGTTAATATTTAATGAATCTCTTAAACCCTCTATAGTTATTATTCTATGACCTATGCTCTCATATTGCTTAAACAGTTCATATAATCTAAAAGAATAAGTACTTTTAAATTGCATTATATTTCTCAACTGATATTTTGTATAGCAATCCAGTCCTAGATAAAATGGTTTTAAGTCTTTATTTATTTTAAGTTTTAATATGCCATTTACATATTTAGCAGTGTCTACCCAATGATATTTTATAAATTCAGAAGTATCTACATTTTTTATTTTAATAATTCTTTGCATAAGTAAATCTGTAATACTATCAATATCCCTATAGAACCTACTATCACTGGTATTTAACACCTTAATTAAATCCTTAGTCTTAAACTCATATTCTTTAATATCATCGTCATCTTTATTTATCATACTTGCAAGTAGTCTTATTAATTTTTGTTCTACCACCGTTAAAGTGTAGGAGGATTCAACAAGTCTGTTACTTTGATATACCCAATTATTGTTTACATTTTGTAGTTCATTTGCCATTTTAGAACACCCCCCCTAAGAATAATAATCCTTTTTTAAAAAATTATCAATAACCAAAAAAAAACAAGTTATACTTCACTATCTTTTGGTTATAGTTCACTATCAAAAGGTTATACTTCACTATCTTTTAGTTATACTTAAATGCCATTTCACTATCATTTGGTTACCTTTCACTATCATTTGGTTATAGTTGGGGTGATCAACCCCAGTTGTATCAGTGCCTAGAGGTATGCGTAAAAGTATTTAAAACTGTTGTTATTAAATATATATAAAACAACAACAAGATATGAGGTTGTTATTTCTTAATAATTTTAATAGATTTATCGAATTAATTAACAAACCTAATAGTGATTTTGATACGCATATTTATAAAATGAAATATGGGTTTGTTCTCTTTATTTCCAATAAATTAAGAACCTCACTATCAAAAGGTTATACTTAGATAAATTCTATTAAATTATCTCCTGGGTCGCTGCAATAGCTTCGCAGAAGCTACATTGACGACTTCAGAAGGATATTTACCCCTTTGTGAATCTCTGGAATAGATACCAATTCTCAATTGTTATCCCCCACTGAAGTTTTTTATTTGTTAGTGCGAGTTACCTAGTTATAAAAATGGGAGACTTTCCTTCTGAAATGTCGTTGAATTTTTAAATATAACCTTTTGATAGTGAAAACATCCTTTTGTTTTAATTTCTTTTCCCCATGCCTTTTCTGATTGTCTAGTTTGACTTCTAATTTCACTTTCAGGTAAGAGGCATATAAATCCTTGTTAAATTCTAAAGTGTCCTCCAACGCCTTATTAAGGTCATTCGTAAGGAACTAAATTTCTTCAATCATGACCATATCATTGAAAACACTGATGATTGTACAGATATAGATACATACAAAGACACGTGTACGTGTACGGCCACGGTTACGGTCACGTGTATATTATTGTTAACATTACAGATACTTTCAATATTCAATTCATATTTGGCACATAAAAAATAACACTGAAAATCACACTGCTAATAAATTTGTTAACAGTGTTTAAATGCCTACGATTGCTTTGTGGTTCTTTTACTATATAATTAACTGCTTAACTAATCTTAATTAAATTTAGTTAAATCTTAATTAAATTCTTAACTAGCTTCAGCTTAGGTGTATTCCAGAGCTTATTTTATGCTATGAAGTTGTAAATCTGGAATCCTCATCTTTTATTTTTTTATCTTTTTCTTTTTTGCTTTTGGTTCGGGTAATTCTTCATACATAGCTACTACCATTTGTTTTAATATCTCACTATTATCGGCAATATCTACATGCACATTGGCTTTGCTCCATCGTATGGACTTTCTGAAATGCTATCAGGCATATAATGTTTACTTGCTTTAGTAATTTTCGCCATAAAGCCTGTTCCGTAGATTCCACCAAATATTCTACCTTTATAATAAAACAAGTAACCACCCATCATAGGTATAGATTTTATATCTTCCAATCCTTCTAATTGATCCATTATGTATAAAGCTAATTCTTTGTTTGCCATATTAACCCCCTGATAGGCTCTATCCATTCTAAAGCCTCAATATGAAAGTAACTCAATTACACTTGTGCTACTTTCACTTTATTTTTTATATAATAATGTCATTACCTATAATTTATTTACTCGTTAATTTCTTTTCAGGCACAATCTTATCTGTACAACTATGAAACAACTGTAGTTTTGAAATAAAGTTTTAAAAAAAGAAGACACGGCATATTATTTAATCTATGCCTAGTCTTCTTTAAATTGCTAAAAACCCTTATTTTTCATAGTGTGTCTTACATTGAGCTATTTCAATCTGTTCATCTTCAATGCGGTATACCAAACGGTTCTCACCATCAATTTTTCTACTCCAAAAACCCTGTAACTCATATTTTAATGGTTCAGGTTTTCCAATACCAGTATATCCGTTGCAATCTATATCTTTAAGAAGTTGATTAATTTTCTTTAATGTTTTTTTATCCTGTGACTGCCAATCAACATAATCACTCCAAGCTTCATCAGACCATACTTTCTTCATTTTCTACCTCAATAATATCGTGTATTGTACCTTTTCCTTGATTGAGTTGATTGATAGATTTTTTCAAGTGTGCCATATTAGATTCATTATAAAAAGGATCACTTGCAGCAATTTCAAAAGGTATTTTTCGTTCTCTAACAACTGCTTTTGCAAAAATAGTAAATGCAGTTGTCATATTCATACCAAAATCTGAAAAAAGGATTTCTGCTTGTTTCTTTAATTCTTCATCAATGCGAATATTAACTGTTTTTAGAGCCATAGTATCACTCCTTTCATTACATTATACACATTGTATAACAAAAAGCTATTTTTGTAAATACAGTGTATATATATTGTATACATATATTATATTAATTATTCATTGAAAGTTACCATATAGTATTTTATAATGGGCTTAATTGTGTAAATTTAAGATAGTTTTGATTAAATTTTTTTATAAAAATTAATAATTTTATTTAACAACTTCCCTTCTGAAATGTCATTAAATCTAAGCCTTCAGTGTTTTAAAATTATAGTTGTTAACAGTTAATAACCATGATATACTAACGATAATTGGAGGTGCTACAATGGCAATAAATAAAGACACTCATGTTATTGTACCTGTCGTTTTGAGTATAGAACTTGAAAAACAGTTGAAAGAATTGGCAAAAAAAAGCGAACGGAGCAGGTCCGCACAAGTGGTTACATATATTAAAGAAGGTATAAAAAAGGAAGTAGAAGGAGGGAATATATGATGGCGCAAATTATCGCAGTGAGTAATCAAAAAGGTGGAGTTGGTAAGACTACGTCCACATTAAATTTAGGAGTAGCACTTACTCAGCTTGGCAAGAAAGTATTAATGATTGACCTGGATCCACAAGCCAGTTTAACAATTTCAATAGGTCTTGAGCCGGAGAATTTAGAAAAAACAATTTACAATGCATTGATTGATGATATGGATATAAAAAAACTAATTTTATTTAATGAACTTCTCTACTTCGTACCATCCACTATAGATCTTTCTGCAGCAGAAATGGAGCTTGTATCTGAAGTAGGTCGCGAATTTAAACTTCGCGAGGCACTTGACCCAGTAAGAGAAGATTTCGACTATGTATTAATCGATTGCCCCCCTTCACTTGGATTACTAACTATTAATGCATTAGTTGCATGTGATGTTGTAATTGTACCTATGGCACCTGAGTATCTTGCATTACGTGGATTTAATTTGCTTGAAAAAACAATGGCTAAGGTTAAAAAACTAAACAAAAAACTTGCCTTAATGGCAATACTAATAACTTTATATGATAACAGAACAACACACCACAAAGATGTAGTTGAAGAACTGCGAAAAAGCTATCCTGTTTTCCATTCCATGATAAAAAAATCAATAAAATTTCCAGATGCGGTGCTCGCAGGACAACCCATTATGACCTATGATCGAAAATTTGAAGGATCTGTTTCCTATCAAGAATTAGCTAAGGAGGTTATAGCATGGGAAGTCGAAAAGTAAGTCTAGCTGATAAGATGAAAAAAGTAAATGCAATGCAAACACAAGGAGTAAAAAAAGGACAAGGTGTAGATGCATTTTTCACAAGTACAATTGACGTTCAAAGCATTGAAAATCCTGATAATTCTACGAATGTGAACACACTCACGGACACGTCAACGGGTACGTTCACGGTCACGTCGCCAAGTACAGACACAGAACCGGATACGAACCCAGTTTCAGGTACGAACTCGGTGCTAGATTCATTACTTAGTAGCAATGAACAATTTGTAAGATGTGTAGCTTATTTAAGAAAAGATCAAGCGGATTTCGTAAAGGATCTGTCAAAACAACTGACAAAGAAAAACAAAGGGAAGAGAATAAAAGAATCGGAAATATTTAGAATGGCTATGGATATGCTTATGAAGGTTGTGAAAAAATAAGTTGTAACGAGGTAAGGCTCTGGTTATAAACTGTTATTTTAACGACGTTTCAGGTAATCATTGAAAAGAACTATAAATATATGAGGACGGTAACGTACACGTAGACGTGACCGTTACCGTCCTCATATTGGATCTATGTCAATATCTTAGACATAAAAAGTCGAACTTTTTATGAAGCCTTTTTAGCCAAATCTTCACACTGTTGAGGAGTAATATATCCAATACTACTATGTATCCTTTTTATATTGTACCAAGCTTCTATATATTCAAATATTCCTAATCTTGCAGCATCATAATCAAAATATTTAACATGGTAAACTTCTTCTTTTTTCAATGAGGCATGAAATGACTCAATGCAAGCATTATCATATGGGCAACCTTTGGCACTAAATGAGTGTTTAATAATTTTAGTGCTCTCTATATATTCTTTAAAAGCGAAGCTTGTATATTGGCATCCCAAATCGCTATGAAGTATTAGAGGCTTAGTTGGTTTTTGTAGCTGTATACCATTTTTAACAGCTTGTAGGGCTAATGTAGTATCAATGAATTTAGCCATAGCGTGACCTATTATTTTTCTGCTATAAAGATCCATGACTGATGCTAAATAGCACCAACCATCTTTAATAGTATGGATGTAAGTGATATCTGTTACCCACTTTTCATTAACTGTAGTAGCTGTAAAATCTCTCTTTAAAATGTTTTCCTGCTCTATTATTTTATTTTTAGATGAAGTTGGTCTATATTTTTTTACTATTAAAGATCTTATCCCCAATTTTTTCATCAATCTTTGTGTTCTTTTTAAACTAATAGTTATCCCCAGTGCATTTAGTGATTTATTTATTTTAGGAGCCCCATATCGATTTTTGCTTGTGCTGTGGATATTTATAATTTCTTTTTCTATATTCTTGTTTTCAATTTCTCGCTTGCTTGGTTTCTTGTGTAAATAATTGTAATAAGAGCTTCGTGCAACACCTAAAACCTCACACATTAGTTTGATATCATGATATTTTTTGTTGTTAGTAATGAATTCAAATACAGTAGTTATTTCCTTGCGAATATACCCATTGCTTTTTTTAATATTTCAACTTCTTCTTCAAGCTTAGCATTTTTCTTTAATAAGTTTTTGTATCCTTCTGCAGTTAAAGTTATATTTTTATCCACAGCTATTGGCTTATTTTTATTTATCCAACCTGTTACCGTTGATTTTGAAAGGGCATATTCACTGCTTAACTCTGCTAAGCTTTTTCCAGAGTTATATAGCTCTACTATTGTGTTTTTAAATTCATCTGTATATTGTTTTTGACCTCTTGCCATTATAAACACATCCTTATCTTATTTATATTTTAATGTGTTCGGCTTTCCGTGTCTACAATATTATACTAACACCATATAAAGAACGTACTTGGTTACGTGACCGCTACCAAGTACGTTCACAGTATTGTCACTGGATTTATTACATTTAAATCATTGCCTTCAGATCTGAGGTATTATTAATAAATCTAAAGTTTTGTACTATTAACAAGTACAAAACTTTAGATTTATTTTATGTTTTATTATAAATTTCTTATAATATAAACTTTTTACTTTAGGCCCTAACAATATAAATAAAGTAGGCATAAATAAAATAACGTAAAAAACAGTATGAGATATTAGTGGTGTTGCTGTTTTAAGTGCATCATGTGCAGAGGAACTAATAAATATATATGGTATCCAAACATATATATTTTCAAAATATTGCGAAGATACTACTTGATTTATTATAATAAGTACTAAATAACATATAAAAACAGATAAAAAATTTTTGATTTTAGACTCTTCTTTAGTTAATGACATACCAAACACAAGATATAAAATCATAAATAGAACTCTAATTATACATTCAGTATAGTAAGGATTGTATAAGCCCCAATAGTCAGGAAATCCCTGTGTGGCATAAATAATAATTGAACTATTACACTCATATATCTCACCGTGTATATACCAGACAATCATAATTGCTACCAGACTAAAAATTGTTTGTATTAAAAATGATTTTACATTGTTTTTTACAATGATGGGAGTATGTTTTGAGTTTATTATATATATAATTAGAACAACTAAACCTATAAATATTGTTTCAGTCATAGAAAAACCTCCTTATAATAGGGGTAGGAAGAACAAAATCTCCCTACGGTCGAGTATTAAATCATCTCCTTCTGAAATGTCGTTAAAGTGATGTTCCACTAAATAATGTGGCGTCACCTCTTAATTATCATATCTGAATTTTTCTATGCACGTGAACTATTTTAAATATCTTTCATTCGGACATCATAAGCTACTCGGAGTACAGTGCCAATTGTACTTGCCATTACTACACTTATATACACGCATACCATCATAACTAGACCCAAAAGTCCAGCGCAAAAATCATTTGGATTGGAATGAGTGTTGAAATAAAATGGATTTCGAAATATGATTATAGGAGAATAAACTAAATAATAAGGAACAAAAACTAATAGTGCAGCTCCGCAGGAGATGATTTATCCAATTTGTCTTTAAAAAAAATGTCATTATAACTATATAAAATAATGTTAATAAACCAATCCCCAAAACTAGTTGTATACCATTCTCAAACATCCGATCACATTGTAAATATACGCCTCCAGCAATAGCAAAAATAATACTTATTATTTGAGTTATAATAAAGTTTTAAAACTTTTGGAATATTCTTCTTAATATAATTTACCTTATTCATTTAATACGTTGCCATATCATTGAAAACACTGATACTTCTACAGATATAGATGCATACTATGACACGTGTACGGGTACGTTCACGGTCACGTAACCAAGAACGAATACATTACCGTTAAAATTACAAATACGAGCTTAGTTAAATCATCTCCAGAGGAGCTGAATTGATAACTTCAGTATATATTTAATCCTTTTACAATTTCAAATAGCTCCTTATTAAAATAAATCTTTTCCTTACCCACCATTTGAGATGCTCATCGATGGAGCAGTTTAATTACTGGCTCTATTTTTTTATGTTAAAACTATTACAATAGTGTTTTTATATGCTTTATGGTAATTGTAACACTTTAAATTCACGCAAAGGTACAAACTAACACCAAACAACCAAATGAGCTTATATGGCAAATAAACGAGTCTTTCCGCTATAACCTAAATGAGTATTAATAATATCAACTACTTAACCATAATAAACATTTAAGGACATGTTTCAGCTCCGCAGGTGATGATTTAATTATAGTAAATCATATGTGAAAGGCAACCTATTTACGAACAACTTAAACTTAATTATATAAAAAATATAGTTATATGTTAACTACTAATTCTAAACAACAGTTGTTGTACTAGATAGTTTTAAATAAACAACAAGGTTTTAATACTTTTAGGCACTCTTCAAGTCGTTGATACTACTATGTTCGAGTATGCGAAAGGCAACCTATTTACGAATAAAGGCAACTTATTTACGAATAAGTCCTTTTGAAAGGCAACTTATTTACGAACAAAATCATTTTGAAAGGCAACCTATTTACGAATGTGCAACTCGTTTTATGAAAAGTTGTTGACAACTCAATTATTGAAATGTTATAGTTCCTGTGGGGAGGGGATTGGGAAATGATAACAGATTTAACAAAAGCAAATAATAATTGGATATATCAGAGCAATAAATTGATTGAAGCGTCTTATTCATTTACAGTATTGGAACAAAAATTAATTAGATTGCTCGCAAGTATGATAACAAAAGATGATGTTGATTTAAAAGAATATCAATTTTTAGCGACCGATTTAAGTAAGACCTTAAACATTCATAAAAGAAATATTTACAGGGAATTAGATCGTGTCACAGATAAATTAATGGCAAGGTTTATAAAAATGAAAAATGACGATACCGAAGAGTTTGATAAATTCCATTTAATAAAAACAGCAAAATTACGAAATGGGATATTAATATTGAAAATCGATGAAGATATGAAGTATTTTTACTTGAAACTGAATTGGTATACAAAATACCAATTAAAAAATATTATGCAATTTAAAAGTACTTATTCGTTTAGACTTTATGAGTTATTAAAACAGTATGAGGGCATAGGCAGTAGATTAATAAGTATTGCGGATTTAAGAATTGGATTAGATATCGAAAAAGAACAGTATCCAAAGTATTCAAATTTAAAACAAAAGGTAATAAATGTTGCTCAAAATGAAATAAATCTAAAAACCGATATATCATTTGATTATGAAGAAATCAAGACAGGTAGAAAAGTTACAAGTATTAAATTTTACATAAAGATCAATAAAGATAATGTCATAGCAACAGACGAGGTTTGTGCTACTAAGGTGACTAAATCTACCAGTGAGGAAAACAAGTACTCAATTGAGGATATAATGGTGGTACAAAATATCTTTAAAGAAGATATAACAGCAGACGATGCAAAATCTATATTAACCACTGCCAAAGGTAACTTAGAAATTATTAAAGAAAAGTATGATCTACCAAGAAAAACAGATGTCGCGAATATAGTGGGTTGGGTGCGTGACGCAATCACTGGCAATTATAAAGCACCTAAAGGCAAGACCAATGCTGTTGATAGTTTCAATGACTACGAGCAAAGAAAGTATGACTTTGATAAGTTGGAAGATACTTTATTAGGTAAAAATGATGATAAATCAAATAAAGAAGATAATATGGGATGGGAAGAAAAAACTGCAGAGGGTATGAGTGTGAAGGATATGGTGGATGATGTGAGAAAAGCGTTGAACTCAGAGACTTCCACAGGGAGTGTAATCACATAGGTCAAACTGGGTTTATAAGCCCAAATAGCCAATAGTTCGGATGGTCTTTACAAGAGGAATATTCTAAGTAAGCATTGAAAAGAGTTATAACTATACGAATACGGTAACGTGCACGTATATGTGACCGTGCACGGGAACATATTCATATTCCGTTAAACTAATTTAATATAACTCGTGCTAACAAATCCGCCATGATTACCATAAAATATAGAATGCCAATTACCTGCCTTATTAGGGTATTTCTTCATTATTCTCTTTATTTGCTATTAAAAAACCTTTACCCTCAAAGGTTTTTACTGCTTTCTTTAAATCACCGTAAATATTGTTTTTATCTTTAATATTATATAGCATTTTATATTTATTAATATCAATACTATATTCTACATTATGATCATCTTCAATTTGAGTAAATAGCATATCTAAAATATCATTTTGCCTTGATGTTAAAGCAACCCTAGTTTCTATAATCTTCTCAGGTCTTACTGATATTAATTCACCTTTTTTTTCATATGTAGTCCCCCTGTAAAAGTCTATTAAAAATTTTTACCAAGTATTGAGGTGAAATGTAAACACTTAATTCGCAGCTCAAAGATCTTAGTAAAGTTATAACTAATGATGAAGACTATTTTTAATATTCTGTTAACTTTTATTTACTTAAATTCCTGTTCTATCTATTTTATATGTACCAGAATTTTACAAAAATTTGTTTACATTTTTTGTGAAGTTTGTTATTATTAATTTAAACAATATACATAGCAACGGAAGGTATAGGGTTTTAACCTTATCACACTTACCAAATCGCATGATGTTGTTTTTTTATACCCAATTTAAAATAACTTTCTATAAAATAGGAATATAATTCTTGACTTTAGTGATGGGTCAATTCATATTTGGCACATGAAAAATAACAGTGTGATTACTTATGTTTAAATGCCTGTGATTTTTAAATAAATTAAAAAATTTAGCTCTGTTTGCACCTCAAAATGGAACCCGTTGCTTTTTTAGCGTATTTTTATATTATGCCTACCCCATCAAATACCACTTGTGGTAAAAACCTTAGAATATCTCCCATAATAAATCTCGAGTTTTCATTAAATCATCTCCTGCGGAGCTGAAACAGCTTCGTAGAAGATAAATTGACGACTTCAGAAGGAGATTTAGACTCCCACTGAATATCATTGGCCAAAATTTACGAGCAGCTATTTTATGAGAAAACCGCTAGCTGACGTAAGGAAACCTCCACACTTAAGATAACTACTAAACTTCTTTATTTCCGAGGAAAGAAAAATAGGTTGTACTATCAAAATTCAGTATACTTGCTATACAAGTATAGTAATGATTTATTAATTATTATGAAATATGGTTAATACAAATATATATAAATATTGAGTTTATATGGATTGTTAAGCATTTAGTTAAATTTAACTAAGCACTTAGAGACATAGATATATCACACATTGTTAATATAATGCATTTAATAAAAGAAGCAATACTAGCGCCAAAATGACCAATAACAATGTTAAGGTTTTTAATAATGGTAGGACTTGTTCCCCCTGTTTGTTGCAATTTCAATGAGCAATATTTTTTTTGAAATGAGCATAAAAGAAGCATTTGCATCTGCAGTGATATTTAATTTACTAGACTTGATAATTTTAGGAATAAGAAAAGTAGTAAGAAAGAAAAAATGAACATTAGCCTTACCATGGTAATTTAAATAATTTACATTAGGGCGGGATGTTAATATGGGGGAAGAATTATGAAAAAAATAAGAGCAATTTATATTGGTGATGTTAAACATAATCAGTGCCCAGTTTTTGAATTAAATATAGATACTGGTTGGTTTGAAATGTTGGAAGATAAGAGTTTTACATATGAAAAAGAGTGTATTTATGATGATGCAGATTTTTTGATTTTTGATGTTGAAAATGATAGTGTTAACTTAGTAATTAGAAAAAAAGACTAGTAAATATATAAAATGTATCCTATATGATAGACACTAAAAAAAAGTCTATTTATATAGGATTTTTTTTTGTACAATAAAATTTTATTGTATCCCTATACTTAATATTTAAACTAACTTAAACAAAAAACAAAAAAAGCCCCCAACCAATAATTCTAGCGTAAGCCTTATGTAAGGCTATTATCTTTTATAATACTTTTCCCTAAGAGCTCCATGGTTTTCTTGTCTAGTTTCAACATCAGATTTTAAATAAATCCCCTTTTTTACTGCTACAAGTTTTCCTGTGTTTTTCATACCCGAGAGTCGTTGTTTGGATATGCCAAAGTATTCAACAACCTCTGAGGTGTCCATTGTACTTTCCTTAATAAGTTTCACAAGTTCATCACGTTCCATGCTACTCCGCCTAAAGTTTTTGTATTATTTCATATCCCATTACGAAGTCAATGCCATATAATTTTCGAGCTACACCAGAGCACGTAACCAGTGCTTTGGCTATTAGCTTGTCTTTATGCTTAATAGCTCTATATTGCCTGTATGCCTCGATATTTGAGCCACCCTTATATGTTATTGCCTCAATTCCCTTACCTGGGTGAGCCACAACTATAATAGATTCCTCTTCTATCGGTTCTAACATTTCATCAGTAACTATTGTGTCCGGTGGTAAATCCCCAAATTTCATTTCTTTGTGGTTCATTGGTATCACCACCCTTCCTCTATATATAGTATATCGCAGCATAAGAATAAAGCAAATAGGTTATGCAAAATCATTGTACTATTTGAAAATACTTTTAAGAACAAAAAGTGAACAAGAGTCATTGCTTTGAAATATCTATTTATTTAGGCAATGAACAAATTAGTAGAAAAACCTTTGCCAAATACGGATTAAGCATGTTATTAAGTAAGTATTATAGTGATAATGAAACAAGAGCTATCAGAGATAGCCTTTGAGGATACTATCCACGATGAATTATATACAAATTTAAGTTCTGCGGACTTAATCAAGTTTTTCACATAAGAAGATGAATAAAAAAGCAGATAAGATATAACTCTTAACTACCCGAAGCAATCAAACTAATTTAATATAACTCGTGCTAACAAATCCGCCATGATTACCATAAAATATAGAATACCAATTACCTACCTTATTATCAATTTTAACTTTTTCATTTTTGTTTAGTGTCCCCAATATACTCGAATTTACAGTTGCCCTCGTCCTAACATTAAGTACGGATGCAGTAACTATCCCATACTTTCCAGAAGCTATAATTGGATTATTTGAAGCTGTAGTTTCTCCACTGAAATTTAATCCGAAGTATGCAAATATACCTTTTACTATTGCTAAAGCCACTTTTTCTTGATAAGCATTTGATAATAGGAAATTCTCTTCAGTTGGATTACTAATAAATTCAGTTTCTACTAATATAGCAACCATTCTACTCATTCTAAGCACACCAAAATTAGCAGTTGTGCACCCTCTATTAGTTAATCCTGTAGCCTTTATTAATTCCGATTGTATTAGTTTAGATAATCTTGCACCACTCGAACTTTTCGGGTATGAAAATGTTTCTATTCCATGAGCTTGCGCACTCGTAGCACTATTAGCATGGATACTCGTAAATGTATCGCAACCATTATTATTAGCTGTAGTAGCTCTTTGTGCTAATGTTAAATATACATCTGTAGTTCTTGTATATATCACCTTTTGTCCTCCTTCTATAAGAATCCTACCAACTTTTTTACCAATAATCATAACAATGTCCGCTTCATGGGAATGATCTCCTACTGCTCCAGAATCTGTTCCTCCGTGACCAAAATCAACGCAATGTGTATATATTTTATTACTCATGTTAACAATTCCTCCTCTTATTTTTTAATTTTTTGTAATCCTATTTCTATCTATTTTTAACGACATTTCAGAAGGAAAGTCTTGCACTTATATAAGTGCGAGTTACTTGCCATAACAAATAGAAAACTTCAATGGGGGTATAAATTTCCTTCTGAAGTCGTTAATGTTGCAGCACCACAGGTGATGATTTAACTAAAAAAAATTCCACCAAGTTAATCCTTAGTGGAATATTTCGTGGTGCTCAGCATCGCAGATGATGCCAGTACCAAAGGTGATGATCTATAGCGCCGCAGGTGATAACTATGCTACTTCAATTTCATTAGTGTCAGTAGTAATTACTTTAGCATCTTTCTTGCCAGTTAAGCTACCATTCGCTGATGCAAAAATGTTCTTTGCAATAACTAAATCCATAAGAGCATTTACTTCAGCGTCTTTTATAGTTGGAACTCCCTCTTCATCAGTTTTAATGTCATCTACGCTTAAAGAAAAATACTTACCTTCTATAGATGTTAAAAATCTCATAACTAATTTATGCATATGTCTTTTCCCCCTTTTAATTATTGAGCTTTCACGGAAACTCCTTAGCTCCTGTGATTACTCATTTTTAGTATCATTAATTTTTGTTGATTCCCCCACTTTTTTTGCATAAAACACTTGACAAGCCTGTAAAATTTTGCGGTCCTCCTCTTAAAGACATGTTTTAATAGGAGGATTATTTTATGCTTAAAAATTGGAGCTCTCATGCTGATTATCAGCAATTTATTATTTTAAATCTCTCATGTTTCTACAAAGCTTTTCCTAAAAAAATTATAGAACTTGAACCTTCTATCTCTAAGTTGTATTGCTTAGACTTAGATATTCTTAGAGAGATATTAAAACCTTATTATTCTAATATTGGTAGACCTGCAACTCTTCAACCTGAGATATTTCGTTCATTTTCTTTAATGCTTTTTCAAAAGGAAACAAGCATTACCAACTGGGTTAAAAAGATTCATGCCTGTGAGTTACTTGCAACCTGTATAGGCTGCACTAAAAATAATGTCCCATCACTTGGTGCTCATTATGATTTTATCTCTAGATTATGGCTTTCAAATCTGTCTACCGACAGGGTAAACCTAAAAAAAATATATTCGTATAAGAAGAAACCCTCTAAAATTAAGGCACCCGGGAAAAATAAAAAGCTTCCTAATAAAAAAACTGGTGTTGTTAAGAGAATTTCAGATTTTTTTGAAGCTGGTCGCTCATTTTCCCTAAGAGCCGAAAGGCTGCTTCAAAAAATATTCTCATTAGTTGCTGTAGAACCCTCTTTTAATCTTAACTTAATAGAAAAAGATAACCTTACAGTTGGCGGCGATGGTACTTGTGTTCACTGTAAGTCTTCTTACTATGGTTCTAAAGTTTGTGACTGCCGTGAAAATGGAATTTACGATTGCAAATGCCCTCGTAGACTTTCTGACATAAATGCTAATTGGGGTTGGGACAGCCATGAAAATCGTTGGTTTTATGGCTACACTCTCTATGCTTTATCTGTCTATAATAAAAAATATAAGATAGATCTACCTATTTATCTACGATTTGTAGAGGCAAGCAGACACGACAGTGTCACTGGAATAGTAGCATTAGCTGAATTTAGAGAACTGTTACCGCAGTTCACTATATCAAATTATGTTCTTGACTCAGCTAATGATAACTACCCTACATATGAATTATGTTCTAAATGGAACATTAATCCCTTTATTGATCTGAACTCCAAAAACAAAGGAAATTCAAAATATCCAGTTACTCTAGATATTAATGAAAAAGGATTTCCTATCTGTATTGGTGGCCATGAAATGGTCTATAACGGTTATGAAAAAAGTCGTTCACGCCTTAAATGGCGTTGCCCTTTAGTTTTAAAAAAGGTTGCTAGTTGCTCTTGCTGTGAACAGTGCTCACCTTCACCTTATGGGCGAGTAATCTACACTAAACCATCATGGGATTTGCGGTTGTTTACTCCTGTGCCTCGCGGCTCAAAACAATGGAAAACTATTTATAAAACTAGAACCTGCTCAGAACGTATAAACAATCGTATTCTAAATGATTATAAAATTCATACTTTACGAATACATGGTAAAAAACGTTATTCATTTATGACTATGATTGCTGGAATTAATATTCATCTAGATGCAAGACTTAAAGTTTCAGGTTTTAGTATTTTAAATTTATTAGAGTAGCTGTTTGACAATTAAGTACTTTTTTCTGAAAATTCCTGCATCGTGTAGGCTTGTTTGCTATACCTATTTTTATTCCTAACTGCTCTCTGAACATAAAATTTATAGCACTATAATGACTCTATACATAATTAAGTTTTACATATTAGTTTCCGTGACTACTCTTATTACTTAATTTAGCCCTGAATTTTAAGCTGAAAAACTATTCCATAACTAAACTAGATTGATCTTGTCTGTCTAGTGTAAATAATGGATAAGTTTTAATGTTAGATATAGCTTTTCCTATTGCAAAAATGTCTTCATCATTTGCAGTAACTTTTAAATTACCTAATGTTTTCGTTGCGAATTTGTCGTTGCCATCGATATCGACCCCTACTTTCATAGTGAGTTTTAGTGCGCTTGCTACCTTTGTAGATACAACTGCCATATTGATTGCCCCCCTTCATTTTGTTTTTCACTGAATATATATGTCCTTCATTTTTTTTTGGCGGTTAATTTAAAAATAAAAACAAAGACAACCACAAAAAAGGTATAGCTAATATAGCTACACCTTTGATTACTCTAACCAATTTATATCACATTTATTTGTTTCCATCCGAGCAACTGCTTCTCCAATTCATCAAAATCGTAGGAGCGTTGCTCGTAGTCATTGAATTTATCAGCTTTAATGACAGTTCATAAGGAAAGTCTCCCACTACTACACGTGGGAGTTACGTACCTTAACAAATAGAAAACTTCAGTAGGAGTACAAATCTCCTTGTGAAGTCATTAATATTTCAGCTCCGCAGGAGATGATTTAACTTTGCCTTTAGCAGGCTTATAGTCTTTTTTTATTGCATCTATAAGCCATCCAACTACATTACCAATTTTAGCTTTGACCATAAATAGGTTGCCTTTAACCATAAATAGGTTGCCTTTAACCATAAATAGGTTGCCTTTAACCATAAATAAGTGGCCTTTGACCATAAATAGTTTGCCTTTAGAGTTTCAAGGCCGGTCATACCAATGCTTTGAGGTACATATAAAACTATTAAAACAACAACAAGGAGCATACCCATAAATAAGTTATATTTGTTGTTGCTTTTAGAATATATAAAAAAATAAGAATACCATTATAATCTGGCACTCTTATTTTTCGTATTTTCCTATAACGGTGGATATAACTACAGTTAAACCTGCGATAGATTTATTGAGATCCTCAATTTTCTTCTCAAACCTAACCAAAAGATAGATGCTCACACTTATAGGGAAGCCAACTGTATTAACCAGTTTAATAAATACATCATACATAATGCATTCCTCCCTCACCGCTATAGCTAATATATATGATTTTTCTAATTGTTTTCTTAAATATATTTTCTAAGCTTCTTTAACGCTTTATTTTTAACCCTTACATAATGATAATAACTATGCTGACCGTCGCTTGCTATTTCGCGAAGACTATCATCAAGAATATAGAATCTCTCCACAATGTCTTTCTCATATGGATCTAACTTTTCTAAGGCATCATAAAGCCTCTTAACTTCCTCGTAAGCTATTACTTCATCCTCTAAGGTAAATTCATACGTTGCAGTGGCATTTGGGTTTATAGGCTCTGCATTTGGCACCTCTCTATAATGTTTTATCTTACCTTTTAAAAGAGCTTTAAAATTAGTTCTGATAGTATTTATACAATAACCATCAAAAGTATTACTACCTAGTTTATAAAGATTAACTGCCTTTATAACTGAAAGATATCCCTGCTGAACCAAATCCTCAAATTCATAGGAAGGTATGTGGTAACTTGCAGCTAACTTAATTATCAAAAACTTATACCGTTCAATAATATCCATCAAAGATTTTCTGTCCCCATTTTTTGCATTTTCAACTAAAAATTCCAGTATAAACACCACCCTTTTCATTTCTTATATCTATTATACATAATTTTCTATAAATGTTAAATAATCTTTTTAAATTTTTTTAATTATTTTAAAATTAATGTTTCAAAAATAACAACACACAAAGAATAATAATGACAATTAATGTCTTTGCATTAATTGTCATTGTAGTTGTCCATAGTTAATGTGTTCCTAATCTGATACAAGCCCTTTGTGTCAGATAACAAATGGCTACAAATCTAGTGTTGTAATAAAATGTAATTTACCAATTATCTCTAATCTGACATATTGACTATTATCTAATTATTGTGTAATATAAAAACTGGCAATTCTATATTGCGACACGATGTTCTATAAAATCACCTTGAAAACATGATATATACGACTTTGTTTAACAAATTTAGATATAATCACCTTGGATGTTAAATCTTTAACATCAATTCAAAAAGAAAGTCTTTTAATTATAGCAACAAGACTTACATACTATAACCAATATAAAACTTTAGAGAGACTATAAATTTCTGTCAAGAAGTCGTCAATTCATCTTCTTTGAAGCTGCGTAGCGACCCAGGTGATAATTTCACGGAAGGATGATGTAAAATGAAAACCGTAGAACCCATAAGAGAAATAAGGACTATAAGAATTATGAGGTCATATTTAAGAGATCAAAGTCTTCGAAATGAGCTGTTATTTATTCTTGGAATAAATGTTGGACTTAGAATAAGTGATATTTTAAAATTAACATTTGATGATGTCATGAATTTCAAGAACATGAGTGCCAAAGAATACGTAATAATCACAGAAAAGAAAACCTCAAAAGCAAAAAAGTTTTACATAGGATCCATAGTAATTAAACTAATTGAAGGTTATGCGGCCACTTTGGAAGAAGTGCTACCACATATGTATGTGTTTTGTAGTAAAAAATCAGAAAACAAACCAATATCTCGTCAGCATGCCTGGTATATATTAAATAACGCTGCTGAAATGATAGGCCTCGTTGAAAGGGACCATAATGGAAAGATAATATCCGGAGAAATCGGCACTCACACTATGAGGAAAACCTTTGGTTACCATGCCTATACGAGCGGCACCACCATAGAGCTATTGATGGAGATATTTAATCATTCATCCAAATTACAAACTTTAAAATATATAGGAATAACTGAGGATCAGAAAAAGGAAGTTTATTTGAGTAGCAATTTGGGATGATAGTGAATTTAGATTTAGTTTTAAATAATAATTATATACCTACTTTATTTTTATAGCGAATATACTAGTTTTTGATAGTACAACCAGTTTTTCTTTATTGGGGTAGTAACCGCAAAGCGCAAATTGACAACGCCAAGCCAGTTATTTACAGTTGGATATTATTATTTGAATATTGCGAGTTAGAATTAATATGTAAAAGTTCTAACTGGGATAGCACCAATATTTACGACAGAACCCATTTTAAGCATAAAATGGATATAAAATAGGATTTTCACCTACGTTAAGCAAATAATATTTAAAAATAAGTACCATAAAAGCTATATTAGAGTTGTTTTGATACTTTGCCTTTAGTAATATGAAAATCACGTATAAAGTTACTATTTCTAAGGCTTATATTTAAGTACCGAAAACGAAGGTTTATGGAACTATATTCCTTAACGTAGGTTTTGTCGGTTCCGTTGGCTCCACCCTTGCTTGAAAATTATGGTATTATTAGTGTGTAAATTAACTATAATTTAGTAAACACTTCTAAAAAGCTGTGTAATGAGGGGGGGGATTAATATGAAATACAATACGAAAAGTTCAAAAGCAGGAGTAATTCTTTCTGTACTTGCAATCATTATTGCATCAATAACATTTGTATATGCAATAATTAAAGGAACATCAAATTGGTCTAACGGTATTATATTGTTTTGTGCTATTGGTATTTTTTGTAGTAATATTGAAATCTATAAATCACAAAAAAATAAAGACAATAATTCTAAAAAAAATATTTAATTGGTACAAAATACTCTTATATAGTTTATTAATCATAAGTTTACCATATGCCAGTACCCCTTATCGTCATATCAATTAAATCAGACTTTAGAACCAAAAATGGAAGTTACAGTTACCGAAGCCCAAAAGGAAGTAACGCGAATTTCCCAGCTGAAAGAATTTGAAAAGGAAAAAGCACTACTACAGCAAGAGAAGTTATTTAATAAGAAGATGCAGAGACAAAGCCAAAATCAACATAAAAAAACAGAATTTAAAAAATAGAGAATGTCATTAACTAATCTCTTTATTATTCAAAATAAAATCTAGTGTTAGTTATTAGAATAAGGCCAAATGGAATATAGGGCGTGCTTTCGGCCCTATATGAAATGCGGTAGTATTTAATGTACTTAACCTTTTGTAAGGTTTTAAATACTCTTATTACTAGATAAAAGGCATACAATATAATTTTCGTTATATTGTATGCCTCATATCTGTAACACATTAAATATTATATTAGAGTTGTTTTGATGTTTTGTTTTTGGTAATAGTTTTGGAACTGAAAATCACATATAAAGTGACTATTTTTATTTGGTACGGATAACTTGAGGTGCCATTTTAACTAATTCATCTTTCGATATATTAGAATTCATTGATGATAAAGAATAATGAATTCCATCCTGCATCCAATCTAAATATTTAAACTGAGAGATTTCTATCTTGTCACTTCCATAGCTGAACACATATTTACCGGACAATTTATCCTGCTTATCCTGCTCTGTCAATTTATAATTTGCTGGTACAACCTTATAAACAGATGAACTATAGTATAAATCTATACCGTTACAAGTATCAAAAACAGTCTCTTTATTTGATCTTTCCTCGAACATTCCGTTTTCCATAGAAAGATCTAATTTGTCATTACCTTTTGTATACGTAAAATCAAGGGATTTTGTTTTTTTTACAGAATTGCCTTTCTCATCAACTCCTTTATTATTGACGGCATATCCATCTGCAAAAGTGTATCCGTTGTCAAATTTATCAACTAATTTAGGATTAAATTTAAAATCATTCTTCACTTGTTCTACTGTAGGTATAGTAGTATATGTTGGTATAGTACTTGAACTCCCATATATAGACTGTATTTTTCCTGTGGCAAATACTGTCGTTCCTATTACCATAGTAGCTGCTAATATAACAATAATTTTTTTCCTCAATGATCCTCTTTTATATAATTTTATATTTTTCATTTCATCAGTCTCCTTTTTTTCTGGTAAACTGCTTAGTGTTGCATTTACCTTACTTTTAAAACTTTTAGGCATATCTGGAAAGATATTATTCCAATTATAGGCATTCATAATTTGCCTCCATATTCTCTAATTTTATTTTTATTGATTTTCGTCCTTTTGATAACCTGCTTTTTACAGTTCCAGTGGGTATTCCTAAAATCTGTTTAATTTCTTTTACTGAATATCCATCTACGTAATAAAGAACAATTGTAATACGAATACGCTCTGGTAAATTCTGAATGGCCATATATAATTCACTATAATCCTTTTTATCATCAGCCTTGTCAGACTCAAAGTATTCTTCATAAGGTACTTGTGAATGTTCTTTACTTTTCAAACTATAACATTCATTTATTAGTATTCTAACTAACCATGTTTTAAAATATTGTTCTTCCTTTAGTGTATCTAATTTGTTATAGGCTTTTAAAATTGCCCCCTGAACTGCATCCTCACAATCTTGATCATGAATCAAAATTGATTTAGACACATGATATAAAATAGATTGAATCTCAAGAACTTTGTCTGTAAATATAGTCTTGTTCAATTGACTTCCTACCTTTCTTTGCAAACTGTAGCGCTACTTTTTTTGCTTTACACTAATTAGATAGATATATTTGCTAAATGGTTCATTTAATTTTAACTTAAAATTAAATTTTTTATAATATCTGAATATTCTTGTTGAAGGAAACCTTAATTCTGCGTATATAATTTCGACTAGTATTAGGGTATTTATCTTTCATAATAAATTTTTTCTTCAAAATCACAAGTAAAAAATTAGGATATATTCGATATAAATAGTGCATAAATGGAGTGTATATTCTCAATTAGACACCATTTATGCAGTGAAATAGAGACTTATTGCATATGTTAAAGTAAGAATGAGGGTATAGGCTAGTTATAGGAATAAGTAAAATGTCGTGAAATTAATCTTTCACGACATTTGTTGTTTAACATTTACTTAATAGTTTTTGGTTTATTATCTATTATTGAAAATAATTGCTATAAAACAAAAGATTAACAATGAGCTTATGCTAAACTGAAATAAAGAGAAATAAAAAGAATACTGTCCCAAACATAAATAATTTAATTAATGAATTTAAATCATTTATATTTCTGACGAGATAGATTAATCTTTTCAACAAGTTGCGGTTATTGCCACTTCGATGTTCATTGGATTTTGTACGAACTTTATATCATATAAGTTAACCTTATAGAATAACTTATTAGTATTAATTTATTTAGGAGAGGAATGCTATTTATGTTTGTTAGAGTTATGTTTTTTAAAAATGGGTATGAGCCTATGCTTGCATCTAAAGAACAAAAGGATGCTTTTCGCAAAATGGATATCACAAATCCTATAGTTGAGGATGGATATATTGACATTGATACTCAAAAGGACCCAACATATATTAATTTACTACTCCATTCAGATTTGATTGAAGTATTTGATGGAATTTATAAAATTAAAAATAGACAATTCAGGGCCATGAATCCATATGCCCTTTGGATAGAACTAGATAAAAAAATCTAATTAAGTTTATAGAACATCTAAAACTATTGAAAATC
Source organism: Clostridium sp. CM038 (assembly GCF_055081105.1). Classification (NCBI taxonomy): domain Bacteria; kingdom Bacillati; phylum Bacillota; class Clostridia; order Eubacteriales; family Clostridiaceae; genus Clostridium; species Clostridium sp. CM038. Next base: position 71,190 of record NZ_JBSJEO010000002.1, read on the forward strand.
TATTATAAATAATATAGCCAAAGCACATTAAATATAATTTTAACGTACTTTGGCTATATTACTAATGTTATCGACTCATTGGATTTTGTACGAACTTCGTTAAATTATTATTTCATGGCATTTTATTTTTGAAATAAGCAATTATAGTTTGTTCAAAATAGGCAAATATGTCGTCACAACCTGAATTACTGTTATCAGTACATTAGTAGCTTTAAAAACTGCTTAAACATAAGTAACTACTTAAGTTTAAGATACTTCTAGGTATTCACATACTGAATTATATTAACCCACCCTATCTAATGATGTGAGGGTTAATATATGCCTGCACGCCAGTTAGCATGTAACGCTCGTATAAGGTTTTCAGATTCCACTTCATACAAACCCACTCGCTATGTCTTCGACGAAAATCCTTTAAATTTAACTAAAATTTAATTAGAATTGAAATTTAATTTAAAAATAAGTGATGCTGCCAAGTAGGTGCCAGTACCTAGCACAAGCATTAAATATCTCAGCTTTGTATTATGCCATAAAATATTTAGAAAATATCAAAAAGAATGTAAAGCAACGTGTTTTGACTTTTACATTAAATGTATTACATAACCTTTCACGACATTTGTTATATTTAATTGTTATCAATCACTTTGTAAGTTTCTGTTTTTTAATAATATTTTTTAGGACATACATACAAAGATATTTTAAATCATCCTTATAAAAAATCCATTCTAGGGATATTACTGTTATTAAATATATAATGAATGATATTATAGGATTAAATCCGAATGCCTTTAACCCGTTATATATAATCAAAATCGTTGATATAAATAGTACTTCTTTTTTTGTAATAACAACGTCATTAAAATCTCTTGAAGAATAAAAAAACCATATTATTAAACTAATTAGGGAACCAAATGCCAACATTATTGGCTTATTGTTTATTAATAATAAACTAACATTAATTATAAATGCAACAATCAAAATTTCTATTGCGACTATAGTATACCTTTTTGTCTTTCTTTTAACTTTATATAGATTACTATAAATAACATTAGTTACCGTTACAAACGGTATACAGCATATCAATACACTCAAAACTTGTAAAGAAGGAATGTATTTAGGTATGTAATGTTCAACAATGAATTGCAAACAAAAATATCCTGATAAACTAATAAAAGTTATTAATTCAATCATTGTTTTTAATTTGTTTATCATTTTTTTGTCACTATTATACTTTGAAAAATAAGGAAAGAGTACAGCAGTAACTGCTCCTATTAACACAAGAAATAAATTTAACATTGATACTCCAAAAGAATAATAAGCGAAATCAAGAGTTGAAAATCTAAACTTAATAATCCACCTATCTAAACTAAAAATCAAAGTAGAAACTAGATTTCCAATTAATACTGCAGCCCCTAAACTTATAAGATATTTAGATTCACCTAAATTAATTTTTGAGGGTTCTCTGTAGTTTTTCATGAAAATAGTAGTACAAATTATTGCTAATACTATCTGAATTAATATTTGAAATTCAACATAAACTACTGCTGACTTACATACAAATACAACAATTAACATACTTACCAAATTTAAAGCATTAATGCTTCCTCTAAGTAGAGAATATTTATCAAAACTTCCTGTAGCCCTTAAAAGCAGATCAAAAAACAATATAATTTGAAAAGGAATAGTATATACCACAAATGCTATATACATATTATCTTTTATAAAAAGAGTTCCTGCTAACATAAAGATAGTAGTAATACTCAAAATTTTTATTAATGTATTGAAATACCCTCTTATTTTTCCCTTATCTAATTCTTCCATTCTTTTACCACCTAATACTATGTACATACCATCTGAAAATCCTAAATGTGGTATCCCCGAATATACAACATATAAACCAAAAGTTTTAATCGTTGTATAGTCATCTACGGATAAAACTTTTGGTAGTAAAAACCCACTTATTATACCTATAACCAAAGTGGCTATTTCAACAAATATAACTTTTAAAGCTTTTCTCATATTCATATTATTATACAATCCTTTTTTACTCTTTAATATTTTGTTGAATTGTTGCTATTTACAAAAATCATCGTCTAAATTCTTGTAGTGGATAAATTTAAAAATTCATCATGGTCACTTGATGCTTGCGTGGGTAATTCACTTAAAACTAATCGCTTTAAACGTTCTGAAATAGTCTGTACTAAGATATTGTATAACTATGTTGATCTTGGGTTACTTAATGTTAAAAATGTTGATTTGCCAATAAAACTACGTAGAAATACCAAGCCCTCAACAGTCAAAAAACACAAGAAAATTCTGGGTAAAAGCATTGAAGAGCGCCCAGATACTATAAATAATAGTAAGGAATTTGGTCATTGGGAGATTGATACCGTAATTGGAGAAAAATCGGGTAATGACTGTGTACTTTTGACTATTGTTTTACGTAAAACTAGGAACCCTATTGTACGTAAAATTGCAGCTAAAACAGCCAGTGCAGTTATTGATGAGCTTACAAACATCCACAATTTATATGGTGAGCAGTTTAGCCAGGTATTTAAAACAATAACTGGGGATAATGGTTCTGAATTTGCTTATTTATACACACTCGAAGTTGGCAGTGATACAAAGGTATATCTCACTCACCCATATTCTTTCTTTGAAAAGGGAACTAACGAACGTCACAATTGATTAATACGTCGCTTCATTCCTAAAGGGAAACGTATGTCAAATTATAGTGCTGCTGATATTGCATTCATAGAGGATTGGATGAATACCCTTCCTAGGAGGATACTCCAGTACAAAGCCCCTGAAGAAATATTTGAAGCACAATTAGATATAATCTATGCAGCATAAGTAAATTCAACGATTTAGGTCATAAATAGAAATTAGTTCAATTTGTTATTGCAATTGGTCATTTAAATTATTTGTTGATGTGTTTAATAAACTTTCAGCCGTAGCTACTATAAACCAAAAATATGTTGTAACTTTGGGTACAAACAATAAATTATCTGATAAATTCATAAAATAGAATGCTACCATTGATGCTAAGGCACCCATATAAAACGCTTGCAAAAATTTATCATCTGTTATAGTAATTAATTTTTTTAATCTAATAAGTACTGTTACAAAAATTACTAAAAGAGATGTTATTCCTATTATGCCCAATTCACTTTGAGTCTTTAAATAAGAACTATGTGTAGGATATCTTGTATACGAGTTGTAGCTTAGGCCTTTATACTTATTAATATATTCGTTATACCTACTGATATAATTACCATTACCAACTCCTAGAATTGGATGTTCCTTAATCATCATTAGAGCCGTTTTCCACAATTTAATTCTAGCCACATTTTGTCCATTATTTGTTAAATCCTTAACTGTATCAAGAACCGCCGGACTAAATAAAGCCAAAATACCTACCCCTCCAAAAACTACAATTAATTTTAAACTATATAGCACACATAAAACCGCTGCACCGATACAAACGCCTAATAAAACATTTCTAGAATAAGTCATAAGTATATTTAGAAATATTAGAATTGATATTATTCCATACATACTCTTTAATTTTTTGTTTTTTTCATAAATTGTTAGCATTACTAATGGAAAAATAATTAAAATAAGAAAGCCCGCATATGCATTAGGATTTTGCATTGTCGCAGCAAGTTTACCTGCTCTATATCCATAGGAGTACTTCACAACAAATCTTTTATCCAATCCAATTATTGTAAAATATTGAATTATACCAAAAATACTCAATACTCCCGATGTGAATATAAAACATTTCAATAAGTTTTTCACTAATTTTTTTGTATTAAATTCGTACTTAATTATAAAGAATATAAATACGTATGTTAAAAATCTTGCGCTTTCGCTTAATGCTAATCCCTTTTCCAATGAATAAAAGGTTGATAATAACATTATGCCCAATAATATTGCTATGCAAATGCTTAAGGTACTACTAAAGAAATCTCTAATCCCATAAAGAAACCTTTCCCTCGTATCCTTATTAAAACCTAGCTTTATGAGATATACGCAAATAATTATCCCTAATAAAATATCTGAAACAGGTATTCCTTTTAACTTTGTTCCCTCCTGAATCAGAGGCATTATCACTATATACACGCACATTAAATAATATAAAATACTATACTTAGCTTTCATTTTTTACACCTCTTTATAGACTAAAATAATTTTTATAAATTCATCAATATTTTTTTCGATTTTCTTGTTATATTCTCTCTATCATAATTCTTAACAACATAATTCCTTCCATTTTCACCCAACCTATTTCTAAGTTCCATGTTATTATATAACTTTAACACCGCTTCTGCAATTTATTTTGAATTTTCTGGTTCCACTACAACTCCTGCATTTGCACTATTTATTAATTTCGCAGCTTCACCCTGTACTGGCAAAATAATAGGTGTTTCTGAAGCTAAAGTCTCAAATATTTTTGAAGGTAGATCACCTACAAAAACAAATTGAATATCTTCCTCCTCTTTTACTATGAGCTTTCACGGAAACTCCTTAGCTCCTGTGATTACTCATTTTTAGTATCATTAATTTTTGTTGATTCCCCCACTTTTTTTGCATAAAACACTTGACAAGCCTGTAAAATTTTGCGGTCCTCCTCTTAAAGACATGTTTTAATAGGAGGATTATTTTATGCTTAAAAATTGGAGCTCTCATGCTGATTATCAGCAATTTATTATTTTAAATCTCTCATGTTTCTACAAAGCTTTTCCTAAAAAAATTATAGAACTTGAACCTTCTATCTCTAAGTTGTATTGCTTAGACTTAGATATTCTTAGAGAGATATTAAAACCTTATTATTCTAATATTGGTAGACCTGCAACTCTTCAACCTGAGATATTTCGTTCATTTTCTTTAATGCTTTTTCAAAAGGAAACAAGCATTACCAACTGGGTTAAAAAGATTCATGCCTGTGAGTTACTTGCAACCTGTATAGGCTGCACTAAAAATAATGTCCCATCACTTGGTGCTCATTATGATTTTATCTCTAGATTATGGCTTTCAAATCTGTCTACCGACAGGGTAAACCTAAAAAAAATATATTCGTATAAGAAGAAACCCTCTAAAATTAAGGCACCCGGGAAAAATAAAAAGCTTCCTAATAAAAAAACTGGTGTTGTTAAGAGAATTTCAGATTTTTTTGAAGCTGGTCGCTCATTTTCCCTAAGAGCCGAAAGGCTGCTTCAAAAAATATTCTCATTAGTTGCTGTAGAACCCTCTTTTAATCTTAACTTAATAGAAAAAGATAACCTTACAGTTGGCGGCGATGGTACTTGTGTTCACTGTAAGTCTTCTTACTATGGTTCTAAAGTTTGTGACTGCCGTGAAAATGGAATTTACGATTGCAAATGCCCTCGTAGACTTTCTGACATAAATGCTAATTGGGGTTGGGACAGCCATGAAAATCGTTGGTTTTATGGCTACACTCTCTATGCTTTATCTGTCTATAATAAAAAATATAAGATAGATCTACCTATTTATCTACGATTTGTAGAGGCAAGCAGACACGACAGTGTCACTGGAATAGTAGCATTAGCTGAATTTAGAGAACTGTTACCGCAGTTCACTATATCAAATTATGTTCTTGACTCAGCTAATGATAACTACCCTACATATGAATTATGTTCTAAATGGAACATTAATCCCTTTATTGATCTGAACTCCAAAAACAAAGGAAATTCAAAATATCCAGTTACTCTAGATATTAATGAAAAAGGATTTCCTATCTGTATTGGTGGCCATGAAATGGTCTATAACGGTTATGAAAAAAGTCGTTCACGCCTTAAATGGCGTTGCCCTTTAGTTTTAAAAAAGGTTGCTAGTTGCTCTTGCTGTGAACAGTGCTCACCTTCACCTTATGGGCGAGTAATCTACACTAAACCATCATGGGATTTGCGGTTGTTTACTCCTGTGCCTCGCGGCTCAAAACAATGGAAAACTATTTATAAAACTAGAACCTGCTCAGAACGTATAAACAATCGTATTCTAAATGATTATAAAATTCATACTTTACGAATACATGGTAAAAAACGTTATTCATTTATGACTATGATTGCTGGAATTAATATTCATCTAGATGCAAGACTTAAAGTTTCAGGTTTTAGTATTTTAAATTTATTAGAGTAGCTGTTTGACAATTAAGTACTTTTTTCTGAAAATTCCTGCATCGTGTAGGCTTGTTTGCTATACCTATTTTTATTCCTAACTGCTCTCTGAACATAAAATTTATAGCACTATAATGACTCTATACATAATTAAGTTTTACATATTAGTTTCCGTGACTACTCACTATCTCTGCTGCATTTATCTCTTGGCTTTCAATGTATTTTCTTATTGTTTCTTCCGTTACACTTCCTACAGTTGCACAAAAATAGCCTCTTACCCATAAATATTGTCCCCAATATCTTTTCCTATACTTCCTTGTACTATTGTTATCCCCCTTGCTTCGCAACCTTGTCTTATCAATTCTCTTAATTTTACTGCTACATTTTTATTTAGCACTTTATATCTGCATTTTGTTACCCATATCATATACAGTATGTTTTCCTTTGTTATATTTGCCCATACCAATCGCCTTCTTTAATAATTAGTATGGGCAAATTTTCAGTTTTTTAAAAGGCTGGAAGCGTATACCGTCTAAAGACGGTGGTTTTAGACCCCGCGCATAGAAAAGTAAAAAGCTCATACTTACAAATTCAGTTATCCAGCGGCACAGCCACAACTAACATAGGCGACTATATCTCGATCCAATCCATCGTCGATAAGATAATTAACTGAGGGTACCCGCTGTGAGAATACGGGGATTGACACGGTGAACCACCCCTAGCACGGAAGGTATTTGGGCGAACACCAATAAATCGTCAAGTATCTTGCTGGTTGGTTTAATAAGAGCTATAATAAATTTATTGTATTCTTGCAGTCACATACGGAATGAGAGTTAAAATTTCTATTAGAGTAGTCACGGAAACTAATATGTAAAACTTAATTATGTATAGAGTCATTATAGTGCTATAAATTTTATGTTCAGAGAGCAGTTAGGAATAAAAATAGGTATAGCAAACAAGCCTACACGATGCAGGAATTTTCAGAAAAAAGTACTTAATTGTCAAACAGCTACTCTAATAAATTTAAAATACTAAAACCTGAAACTTTAAGTCTTGCATCTAGATGAATATTAATTCCAGCAATCATAGTCATAAATGAATAACGTTTTTTACCATGTATTCGTAAAGTATGAATTTTATAATCATTTAGAATACGATTGTTTATACGTTCTGAGCAGGTTCTAGTTTTATAAATAGTTTTCCATTGTTTTGAGCCGCGAGGCACAGGAGTAAACAACCGCAAATCCCATGATGGTTTAGTGTAGATTACTCGCCCATAAGGTGAAGGTGAGCACTGTTCACAGCAAGAGCAACTAGCAACCTTTTTTAAAACTAAAGGGCAACGCCATTTAAGGCGTGAACGACTTTTTTCATAACCGTTATAGACCATTTCATGGCCACCAATACAGATAGGAAATCCTTTTTCATTAATATCTAGAGTAACTGGATATTTTGAATTTCCTTTGTTTTTGGAGTTCAGATCAATAAAGGGATTAATGTTCCATTTAGAACATAATTCATATGTAGGGTAGTTATCATTAGCTGAGTCAAGAACATAATTTGATATAGTGAACTGCGGTAACAGTTCTCTAAATTCAGCTAATGCTACTATTCCAGTGACACTGTCGTGTCTGCTTGCCTCTACAAATCGTAGATAAATAGGTAGATCTATCTTATATTTTTTATTATAGACAGATAAAGCATAGAGAGTGTAGCCATAAAACCAACGATTTTCATGGCTGTCCCAACCCCAATTAGCATTTATGTCAGAAAGTCTACGAGGGCATTTGCAATCGTAAATTCCATTTTCACGGCAGTCACAAACTTTAGAACCATAGTAAGAAGACTTACAGTGAACACAAGTACCATCGCCGCCAACTGTAAGGTTATCTTTTTCTATTAAGTTAAGATTAAAAGAGGGTTCTACAGCAACTAATGAGAATATTTTTTGAAGCAGCCTTTCGGCTCTTAGGGAAAATGAGCGACCAGCTTCAAAAAAATCTGAAATTCTCTTAACAACACCAGTTTTTTTATTAGGAAGCTTTTTATTTTTCCCGGGTGCCTTAATTTTAGAGGGTTTCTTCTTATACGAATATATTTTTTTTAGGTTTACCCTGTCGGTAGACAGATTTGAAAGCCATAATCTAGAGATAAAATCATAATGAGCACCAAGTGATGGGACATTATTTTTAGTGCAGCCTATACAGGTTGCAAGTAACTCACAGGCATGAATCTTTTTAACCCAGTTGGTAATGCTTGTTTCCTTTTGAAAAAGCATTAAAGAAAATGAACGAAATATCTCAGGTTGAAGAGTTGCAGGTCTACCAATATTAGAATAATAAGGTTTTAATATCTCTCTAAGAATATCTAAGTCTAAGCAATACAACTTAGAGATAGAAGGTTCAAGTTCTATAATTTTTTTAGGAAAAGCTTTGTAGAAACATGAGAGATTTAAAATAATAAATTGCTGATAATCAGCATGAGAGCTCCAATTTTTAAGCATAAAATAATCCTCCTATTAAAACATGTCTTTAAGAGGAGGACCGCAAAATTTTACAGGCTTGTCAAGTGTTTTATGCAAAAAAAGTGGGGGAATCAACAAAAATTAATGATACTAAAAATGAGTAATCACAGGAGCTAAGGAGTTTCCGTGAAAGCTCTATTATAGAAAGGGGGATAAACTATGAATAGCAAATTTCATCAAGCGTTATTAGGAACGGTTGGGAACGCATTACCCATATCATATCAACCACTTGGATGTATCGGAAAAAGATTCAGAGCCTATTGTGCTAAGCACATCGCAAAAATTATGGGGGAGAATTGCAATATAGAAAAAGGATGTATCATTGGAAGAAATGTTGCCATTGGTGATAATTCTGGGATAGGCGTGAACTGTTTGGTGCAAGGAGCAACCATCATAGGTGACAATGTGATAATGGGGCCAGAATGTATGATTTATACGGTCAACCATTCCTTCAACAAAGAAACATTGAAGTACGAGGGGGTGACAGATAGATCCCCTGTGAGAATAGGAAACAATGTATGGATAGGAGCCAGATGTATTCTTCTTCCGGGGATAACGATTGGGGACGGGGCTACGGTTGGCGCTGGGGCTATTGTGACCCATGATATACCTGCATATACTTTGGCTGCTGGAAATCCAGCGAAGGTCATTAAAAGTTTGGTTTTGAACCAAACTCTTTCCTGAATGAAATGAAAATCATCGTTTTCATAAATCGAATTACTGAAAATAAACATGAAAGGACTGTCTGCGGATAGTCCTTTTTAATTTGATACAGGAACGTGTAAAATGGAAAATTATATTCATATGCAACAGTACCCGAAGTGTGACTTTACAGCCAGTATCTCCGTCTTCACCTATGCTTCGCAACATTACATTACTGCAACGCTGGCAGGAATATTAGTAAATCTCAGTATCCATAAGATTATTGGCTCCTATGCCGAACTCGAAAATATTAGTTAACTAACAGAAACCATTTCTTAAGTAACTATTCTATCGGCCTAGAAAGCTTATCGTAACTACTACATAACGTTTTCGCTAACTAAAAAGGTCGCACACCCAGTCAATTCTACCTCGCTAACCTTTTGTCTACGATTAAAATGTTACGTTACCGCAACATCTCTAAGACTCGATACAAAGCGATTTGCTAAATCTTACCTTGACAGGATTCCCACCTGCTAGAATATACGCCCTGTCGGGATGCACCACGAATCGTTGCCTTACCCCATAGCCATCAAGCTAAGCCATATTGAATATTAGTAAGTCAGTATTAAATACTATATTTTACCATCAAAATTTATTTTGAAAGATTTTAATGGTAAATTTTAAGTGTACAATAGTATTCAAACAATTTTAGGGTACACTAAAAAAAGCCACGTATATAGTGGGGCTTTTACAATTTTATCAAGTTGTTTTATGCTGCAACTTTAGCCTGCGATGATGTTAATTTATAACAAACTCCAAGAATATCAAAAACAGTTTTCTTGTTCTTTTTATGAGATTTCAGACCATTCCTAACTACATTTTCAAATATTAATTTTAAGGTATTGAGAACTTTATTAGGGAATTTGATAAGCTCAAAATACAGACTATCAATATATTCATGAACTATTTCACAAGTTTTAATTTCACTGGCTTCAAGGCCTTTATTTTCTAAAGCTAAAGTCCTCATTTTAAACATTACAGCAGAGCTTATTAGTAGCAAAATAAGTTTTCCATAAAGCTGACATTGAAACCGTTCTATTTTAACTAACTTTACAACCTGTATACTAAATATGGATTTCCACGTTTTAAATATTATTTCGATCTGCCATCTTAAACTGTAAAACTCATGAACCTGCTTTGAACTTAAAACTTCTTCCTTAATATTCGTTATATAAATAGATATACCTAATAATTCAATCGTATTATTACTTTTTTCTATACCCTTTTTTTTAGCATTCTTCACAGATTTTTCTGTTCTTTTTTTCAATTGCCCATTTGTTAGTTTATACAAAATAAGCCTTGTTTTTAGCGTCTTTTCCTTGCCTACATAGACATCCTTAATTTCATAACGGTCCCCCTCGCCCATCTGTTTCATTATGTCAGAAATATAGATTCTTTTAAAAAGGCTTGATTTTTTAGGAGCGCCATTCTTATAGTACTCTATATCCTTATTTTCTATATATACTGCTATATTAGGTTTGAGTCTTGATATGTAAAACGCTTCTCTATCTTCTATGTCCAAAAAATCTTCAAAGTTGAAATACCCAAGATCTCTTAAAATAAGATCCCCAGATTTGATAGTATCTCTTATTTTGCTCCCAAAAGTATTGTCGCTTCCTGAGCCAGCTCCTACTTGTATATTAAGAAGATTTCCAGATTTCAATTCATATTCTAGTTGTATTTTTACACCTGAAGCTTGAGAGCAGCCACCAGATCCAGGATAAATATCTTTATAGCTTTCTGGTACTTGAAAAGCAGTAGAATCAAGTATTCTTATTCGTTTGAAATGTTCATCCCATACACTTGGTATACAAGTATTATTTGTTATTGTTTGGCGCAACAGGTTCTCAAAAATCTTCTTTAAAAATTCCACACATCTTTCATTTAAACGTTGATCTAATGCTTGATTAGAAATAACTATTCCTATTTTTGCACTAAGTTTTGTACATAAGGTAACAAGTGTATTATTCGCAACCTCTGCATCCATAAAGCAGCATAAGCAAACGAATTCCCATGCTTTAATTTTACCTTTTCTTTTCACAAAGCCTGTTACTCTAGCTATTTCTTCAATCTCCTCTTTTGAAAAACATCTTTTAATTTCAGCTGCAAAATGTTTCATATCTTTATCCAATTTTAAGTTTTCTTCTATCATTTGTAAATTACCCCCATTGATGTGTTTTGTTATCTTTTAAATGATA